>JAFGRB010000397.1 GCA_016935365.1 Deltaproteobacteria bacterium | reverse complement strand
TCGTGGAGGATGGCATCCATGGGACAGCCCCCCACCGTCGCATCCAGCTTGCCGTGTCTGGGTGTTGGCGCCAGCCTGGAAAGCATGTAGCGCACGAAAGATACACCGATGGTGATCAAGGCGAAGAAGGCCCCCAGGGGACAGAAGTACCGGCAGTATGCTCGTGGGACGAGGATGGAGGCGATGAGGAAAAGGACGACCATCACCCATGCCAAGAAGGAGCCGCTCAGCGTGAAGAGGGTGCCGAACGGCTCGACGACATCGACCATTCCCTCGGTCAGGTGAGACTGGCTGGCGAAGAAGACTGCGAGCAGGATGATGATCAGCACCAGGTACTTGAGAAGCCGAAGCCACCTGTCGGCGCGCGAAGGCACGTGCAACCTCATGCGCTTGCATGCGCGGGACAGCATCTCCGTGAGCGCGCCGAAGGGGCAGAGCCATCCGCAGTAGAACCTGCCGATGAGGATGGAGGTCAGCACGACGAAACAAGCCAGCACGAAACGGGTGGCCGTGGCCGTGAAGACGGACAGGTCCCCCTCGATGAGGTTGATCACATCGTGAAACGATAACCCGCCGCCCTCCAGGTATCCGAAAAAGAGCAATGCCATGCCCAGCACGCCGAATCGAAAAGTCTGGATGTTCAGGAAGTAAGCTGCCATGGCGAGCATCGCGATGGCCAGCAGCAAGAACAAGTTCAGATTCCAGAGGGGGCGCCAAGTCGAGCCGTCGGCCTCGGTGGTCGACTGGATGCTCAGCACCTCGGAGATCACGATGTCGCGTCCCACTTTGATGGATCGACTTATCGCGCTGGAGGTGATCGAAGCCCCGGTCATCGCATCGATGTCGTTGCCCAGCTCGAGCGGATCCGACGCGTCTCTGTTTTCGAACTGCTCGACGAACTTCTCCTCCCGGCCTCGCGTGTACTTGAGCGACTCCGAGTGAGCCAGGATCTTCACGCCCACGATCTTGCCCGTGACACTCAAGCCCACCAATATCGCGATCTGTCCCTGGAAGCCCTGGGAATCCTCCGGACAGACCTCCGAGGTGACGAAGGCCACCCCGAGGAGATCGGCGGACCTGTAGGCGCGGTAGTGCGGCACCGGCTGCAGCTCGCGCGTGAAGCGAGAGGCGTCGGAGAACAGTGCGGAGAGCTGGTTTCGGAGCGGGATGGCGAGATTGGGTTCGGACCCGATCTCTCCAGCGGCGAGCGCCAAGGAAGAGCGTGGGGGCTCGGTCAGCACGGGATAGAGGGTCTTGCGAATCTCGCCTCGCATGATGCAGATGCGTACCCGATCTCCCAGGTTGGCTCCGGAGAGATCGGTGGCCAGCTCCTTCACGGTCCGTACTTTTCTCGAGTTGAAGGACATGATCACATCACCGCGCTCCAGACCGGCGACCTCGGCGGGAGAGTCGTCCATGACGCTCTCGACGACGACGCCGCCTTCCTTGCCGGCTTCCTCCAGCCGCACGGACTCGAGGCTTCCTTGGCGGATGTCGCTCACCTCCACCCCGAGCCAGGCGGCCTTACCCGCCCGGGAGCTTTGCCGGGTCTCTGCTCCGGGGGCGATGTAGATCGTCGTGCGGTAGTCGTCCCGGACCACGCACATCTTCGCCACCTCGCCCGGGGCGATGCCCGAGATGTCGTTTTTCAGCTCCAGGGAGTTGCGGATGCCCCGATTGTTGAAAGAGACGATGATGTCGCCCAGTTGAACTCCCGCGACCGCCGCCGGTGAGCCGGCCGAGACAGACTGAACGAAGCAGCCCTTGACTTGGTCGAGGTCGGCTTCGAGCGCCATGCTCGGGGTCACGTCGGCGACCGTGAGGCCGAGTCGGGGCAGGTTCACCGAGCCGCCGCCGGATGCGGATGCGCTGACGGCTGCGCAGGTGCAGAGGAGCGAGATGAGGCACGCGTGTCTCACGGCAGGTTCTCTGGCGGCCCCGTTCACAGCGCGACGCTGGGCCATGCCCGGGACAGGTGCTTCGCCCCGCTGCGGTCCAGCACCAGGCATTCGCAGGCCGGCATGGAGTCGATGAATCGGGTGCCCAGTCGCGGCCCCATGACGAAGACGCCGGTCGAGAGCGCGTCCGCTTGCATGGCGGTGCGTGCCAGCACGGAGACGCTCGCGGCGGCGCCCGGAGACAGGCCGGTGGCCGGGCTGACGATGTGGTGGAACAACTTCTCGCGATCGTAGTAGATCGCGTAGTTACCCGAGGTCGCGACGGCGGCGTCGGTCAATCGAAGCACGGCGGGAAAGCGGCCTTTCTCGTCCGGATCCTGGACCGCCACGCGCCAGGGTTGCTCGCGGCGGCCGTGACCGCGGGCCCGGATGTCACCGCCCGCATTGATCAGGAAGCTGGCGATGCCGAGGCGGGACAGCGCGGTCGAGGCCCGATCGACGATGTAGCCCTTGGCGATCCCGTCCAGGGTGATGCCCATGCCCGGTCGCGCGAATCGAATGCAGAGCCGGCTTGCGAGGATGTCGGCCGCGTCCACCAGATCGAGGGCGCGTTCGATCGCCCGGCGGGACGGCAGCTCCCCATCGGCGTGGTGCGCCCGAAAGAGATCGACCAGCGGCTGGACGGAGATGTCGAAAGCACCGGCGCTGAGCTCGTGGTGCGCGAGCGCGCAGTCGATCACCTCGAGGAGCTCGGGCCGGGGATCGTCGAGCCGTCCCTGTCGGTTGAGCTGCGCCACGGGGCTGTGGTGGTCGAATCGGTTCAGCAGACGCGTCAGTCTCTCGATCTCCTCGTACGCTGCGCCGATGCCGTCCTGGGCTCGCATGCGCGAGGAGTCCAGTGCGATGATGGAGACGAAGGTGCCCATCGCGAGCCTGGTCTCCGCGACGCGGTACAGATCGCCGAGCAGCACCGCGTCGGTGCACGGGATGGGCAATGCACCGGCGACGAGCCCGAGGCCCGCCGCGCTCGACAGGCGTAGAAACGACCGCCGCGTGATGCCCTCGCATGCATGCCGGCGTGAATCCATCGGATGGCACTCTAGCGCATAAAGAAGGGGTCAGACACCCATTTTCTTCCGGGCGAAGGTGGGAAATCCCGGTATGCGCAACCTGCACACCGCAGATGCCGCGGATGGGGTTGACAGGATCCCTTTTTTTTTTGTACGCTTTCCTCATAGACGCGACCCGAGGGCCGCTGCAAAGAGGGGTCTTTCATGAGGGAAAAGACGAGCTT
>JAFGRB010000396.1 GCA_016935365.1 Deltaproteobacteria bacterium | reverse complement strand
GGGGCTTCGCTGTGCTCGATCTTGCCGAGGTGGATCTCCATTGACGGGCATTTCGCAGTATTACGGAAAATCGAGAGGAGCGAATAAAGTGACAATAGACGCCTCGCCCCGTACGACTACAGGGTGGAGGCAGGCTTGAGCGACGCGGACACGCCAGGCATCGAAGAGGTTTTCATCGGGCACTACCCGGCCATGGTGCGCCGGGCTCGCCAGGTGCTCCGCTCGGACATCGATGCCGAGGACGCAGCGCAGGAGGTCCTGCTCCGTATCCTCAAGGCCCCGCACCTGCTGTCCGGGGTGGAGCGCATGGGGGCCTGGCTCTACACCCTGGTCCACCGCCGCTGTGTGGACATCATTCGCGGTGGCGTGCGCCGCCGGGACAAGGAGACCCGCGCGGGAGCCGAGGAGCTGTTCGCCGGCCTCGATCTCGAGGAGATGATGGAGCGGGAGGCCGTGTGTGCGGCCGTGGCGGAGTCGCTCGATGCACTCGAGCCCGATCTGCGATTCGCCTTTGTCGAGAACGTCCTGGAGGGAAGGACCTTCCGGGAGATATCCAGGCGCAGCCAGATCCCCATGGGCACGCTGATGGCGCGAAAGAAGAAAGCGACCGACGCGATACGTCGACGCCTGCAGCGGCGCGGGCTGCTGGACTGAGGTGGCCTGGAAAGGAGTGGAGCCATGAAAGGTGCGAAGATACTCAAGATCGCCGGTTGGGTGCTGCTGGGGCTGTGCGCCGCGGCCCTGCTCGGGCTCGTGCTGGGCCTGGTGGTCATGTGGCTCTGGAACTGGCTCATGCCGGCCATCTTCGGCCTGCCGGAGATCGGCTACTGGCAGGCGGTGGGGCTGTTCATCCTGGCCCATCTGCTCTTCAAGGGCCACAGGGAGCACCACCCCGGCGATGAGCATGACGGGCACGCGACCCGCTTCCGGGCCCGGGTCAAGTCCTTCATGCGCAAGCACGCCCCCGAAGACGGGCCCGGCGAGAGTGACGGGCCCGAGCCGCACGCCGCGTCATGAGGTGCGACCATGGCCGCCCATCTGTGCCCCCCGTACCTCGGGTATCTGCTCGTCAACCCGCTGCGAAGGCTGGTGGACAAGCCCGAGAAGCTCCTGGGGCCCTTCGTGAAGGAGGGCATGACCGTGCTGGAGCCCGGACCGGCCATGGGCTTCTTCACCCTGCCGCTGGCGAGGATGGTGGGCCCGAAGGGCCGGGTGGTGGTGCTCGAAGTCCAGCAGAAGATGCTGGACAGGCTCATCCAGAGGGCGCGCAGGGCCGGGCTCGCCGACCGGATCGAGCCCCGGCTCGTCACGCAGGCCGAACCGGGCATGTCCGATCTCGAGGGCCGGGTGGACTTCGCGGCCGCCCTGAACGTCGTCCACGAGGTGAGCGACCCGGTCGCGTTCCTCGTGTCGACCCATGCGGCCTTGAAGCCGGGCGGCAAGCTGCTGCTCGTCGAGCCCAGGGGACCGGTCTCGGCGGAAGACTTCGAGCAGACCGTCGGCCGCGTGAAGCGGGCCGGGTTCGAGCTCGAAGATCGGGAGGTGGATGTACGCGGTCGGGCCGCCCTGTTCGTCAAGCCGCTCGGTCGGACGCCCGGCTAGGCTATGGCATGACTGCTTTGCATGTGCCCCCCTCCGTGCAGGCATTGCAGCCCGTCGGGCAGGTGGGGGGAGCCTTGGGATCTTCGTCGCCGGGGTGTTTCGGCGTGTAGATGCAGATGAAAGAATCGCACGAGCGACAGGCGCCGTCGTAGCAGATCGAGCCGTCGGCTGCACCTGGATCGCAGGCCCGCGCGTCGCAGTCGTCGTCAGCGCAGTCCGTCGCGCCGTCCCAGTCGTTGTCCTCGCCGTCGTAGCACTGTATCTCCGTGCCGTCCACGCAGATCTGGCTATCCGTGTTGCAGTTGCGACCGCTCTGGCAGTCTCTGGCAGAGGTGCAGCCGCAAGCGCCATCGACGCAGGCGTGGCCGGCTGCGTCTGCCGAGCAGTCGACGCAGTCCGGCCCGCAGTGTTCGGCGTCGGCGCAGTCCTCGCATGAATGGCCATGGCACCACTGGCCGGAGGCGCAGCCCCCGCAGTCGATCGTCCCGCCGCAGCCGTCGGGCATCGAGCCGCAGTTGCCGGCGCCGCAGGAAAGCGGCTCGCAGCACTGCCCATCGATGCATCCGTACGCACAGTCCTCGATGGTATACCCGTAGTTGCACTCGCCGCCTGCGCACTCGCCATACGCGTAGTACCGCCTGAGCGTGGTCCCGTCCTCGCAGAAAGAAGCCGGTGGATCGTCGCAGATCACGCCGGCGCAGGGATCGTCGTTGCACTGCCCGTTCGTGCATCCGCCTGCGCCGCAGTCCACTCGCTGGGAGCTGTACTCGCACTGGCCGTCGCGGCAGGTGCCGTGGCTGTCGTAGATGACCGCCGTGCTGCCGTCGCAGGTGTTCGCCGGCGGGGTGTTGCACTGCATGGACGTGCCGCGGCACGACCCTCCAGAGCAGGCGTCGCTCAGCGTACAGGCGTCGCCGTCATCACAGCCTGTGCCGTCCGAAAGGGGTGTGTACTCGCAGTGCGGGTCCGGATCGGCTGCGCAGGTCCCGTCCGGTTCGTAGCACTGCGCATCCGGCGGATTGTCACAGATCACGCTGGCGCATGGCTCTCCGATGCAGTGATCGAGCTCGCAGCCCTGGGCGCAGGTCACGTCGCTGTGCTCGTATACGCACGTGCCCTCGATGCACTCGCCTCTGGATGTGTACGTGCGCAGGGTGAAATCGTCGGTGCAGCTCGCCTCCGGCGGTGTGCGGCACTCGATCGGATCGCCCGCGCATACGCCCTGGTGGCAGACGCCATCGGCGATGCAGGCGTCGTCGCTCTCGCAGGCCGTGCCGTCCGCCAGCGGGGTATAGTCGCAGACGCCGGAGCGACACGCACCGGGCAGCTCGTAGCAGGACGCATCGCCGGGCGGCTCGTCGCACAGGACATCGCTGCAGGGATCCGATGGATCTACGCACTTCCGGTTCCGGCAGACCATGTCTCCAGCGCAGTCCGTGTCGTAGCTGCACTCGGATCCATCCCCGCTGCAGCCGGCCAGGCTCCAGAGGACGCCGAGCGAGACGATCGCGACGAATCCAGATCGATTCATGATCCTACCTCCGGTCGGACATGGGTTCGATGCTGCCACTATCGCACGCTTCGCGGTGCTTTTACAATCAGCCTTCTGGGCCTATACTCTCCCCATGGCGAGGAGCTATGCCGATCAGCTCGAGCTGGCCGCCCGGGTGACCGAGCCGGCCATCCGCCAGGCCATCCAGGCGCTGGCCTTGCCGGCAAACAGCCGCGGCCTGGACGCCGGGTGCGGGATCGGCACTCACGCGCGGCAGCTCTGCGAGGCCATTGGGGGCCGGGTCACCGGGCTGGACATCCAGGCGGATCACCTGGCCGCGGCCAGGCAGGGCGCGAAGCAGAGCCCGCAGGCCATGCGGATCGACTTCGTCGAGGGCAGCATCGCCGAGCTGCCGTTCGAGGACGGCGCGTTCGACTGGGTCTGGTGCGCCGACACGCTCTGGCCGGTGTCGGTTGCCGAGCCGGTCGCGGTCGTCGGAGAGCTCGCCCGGGTGGTGAGGCCGGGGGGCACGCTCGCCCTGCTGTACTGGACGAGCCAGAGCCTCCTGCCCGGCTACCCGCAGCTCGAGGCCAGGCTGAACCAGGTCTTCGTCCAGCACACGCACTACTTCGAGCTCGCAGAGCCGGCCAGACACCACCTGCGCGCGCTCGGCTGGCTGCGCGCAGCCGGCCTGTGCGAGCCCAGAGCCCAGAGCTTCGTGGCCGAGCACCAGGCGCCCCTGAGCGACGAGATGCGCGATGCGATCGCGTTTTGCTTCTCGATGTTCTGGGAGGAGCATAAACCCCACCTGTCAGCGCAGGACCGGGCCGAGCTCGAGCGCATCTGCAGCCCGGGCTCGGAGGACTTCATTCTCGATAGCCCGGATTACTACTGCTTTCTGACCTACACGCTCTTCTGCGCGCGGGTGGCTGGATCCGGGCACGGCTGAGGCCCAGAATCTCCCAGCCATCCATATCCGGGACGCCAGATCGTCGTGCAAATCAAGGAGCTCAAGCCGAAGTCGAGCGGAGGCGTGGCTCTCCACGTCGGGCATCGACTCCGGCACTGCGATGCCGAGTTGCGCGACGAGGTGGCGGATCCGGGGAGGCCGCTCGTTGACACGGATTCATTCCAGCGCATAGACTCGGGCGGCACGCTTGGAGGTGGCGATGAAGATCGCGGTGGCGGGCTCCGGGTACGTCGGGCTGGTGGCGGGGACCTGCTTTGCCGAGACCGGACACGACGTGGTGCTGGTCGACGTGGACGAGGACAAGATCCGCGTCCTGGGCCGAGGCGAGACGCCGTTCTACGAGCCGGGGCTGTCCGATCTGCTGGAGCGCAACGTGCGGGAGGGGCGGCTCGCTTTCACGACCGATCTGGCCGTTGCCGTTGAGGACGCGCAGGTGGTCTTCATCTGCGTGGGCACGCCGCAGAGCCGGGATGGCTCGGCGGACCTGCGTCACGTGCTGGATGTGGCCGCGGATATCGGCAGGGCGATGAAGGGACCCCTGGTCGTGGTCTGCAAGAGCACCGTGCCGGTCGGCACGGCCGAGCGCGTACGCGAGGCCGTCGCAGCGCATACGTCCCACCCGGTCCAGGTGGTGAGCAATCCGGAGTTCTTGAAGGAAGGCGCGGCCGTGGACGATTTCCTGCGCCCGGACCGCGTCGTGATCGGGACCGACGACGAGCAGGCGCGGCGCTTGATGAAGGACCTGTACGAGCCTTTCGTCCGCACGGGCAACCCCATCCTCTTCATGGACAACGCCAGCGCGGAGATGACCAAGTACTGCGCCAACGGCCTGCTGGCAGCCCGGATCTCGTTCATGAACGAGATCGCCAGGCTGTGCCGCGAGGTGGGGGCGGACGTGAACCAGGTGCGGATCGGGGCGGGGGCCGATCGCCGTATCGGGCACGCCTTTCTCTTTCCGGGCGTGGGCTACGGTGGATCGTGTTTTCCAAAGGACGTGCGGGCGCTCGTCAAGACGGGCCGCGAGCACGGCATCGAGATGGAGATGCTCCGGGCGACCGATGCGGTCAACGAGCGCCAGAAGAAGATCATCGGCGAGTATGTCATTCGCCGCTTTGGCGAGGACCTGAGCGGAAGGACCTTCGCCATCTGGGGCCTGGCGTTCAAACCGCGCACCGACGACGTGCGCGAGGCGCCCGCGCTGGTGATCATCGAGGATCTGCTGGAGGCCGGCGCGGCGATCCGGGCGTATGATCCCGAGGCCGTGGACAACACCCGCCTGGTCTTCGGCG
This sequence comes from Deltaproteobacteria bacterium, assembly GCA_016935365.1. Classification (GTDB taxonomy): domain Bacteria; phylum Myxococcota; class B64-G9; order B64-G9; family B64-G9; genus JAFGRB01. The sequence continues at coordinate 23,567 of JAFGRB010000396.1, read as the reverse complement.
AGCGGATCGAATATGTCTCCAAGAGCTACGACGCCTGCGAGGGGGCGGATGCCTTGATCGTGGCGACCGAGTGGAACGAGTTCCGGCGGCCCGATTTCGAGCGCATCAAGAAGCTCTTGAAGCAGCCGGTCATCTTCGACGGGCGTAACGTGTACGAGCCCGATCGGATGGCTGCGCTGGGCTTCGAGTACCAGGGCGTCGGAAGGGGGAACCGCGGTTGAAGATCCTCGTCACGGGAGCTGCCGGCTTCGTCGGCGCGCGTCTGGTCGAGATCCTGCTCGAAGGCGGGCATCGCGTGATGGGTGCGGACGTGATCGACGGCGAGGATCCGCCCGGCTGGCAGGAGGCCCGTCTGGAGACGGCGCTGTCGGATGCGCGCTTCGAGCTGGCGCGGATCGACATCCATGACGTGACGGCCATGCAGCGTTGCTTTGCGGCATTCCAGCCGGAGGCGGTCGTGCATCTCGCCTCTCGCAAGGACCTCGTCTGGGCAGAGGCGCATCCCCGGGACTGCCTCGACCTGCACGCTGGTGGGCTCGTCACCGTCTTGCATTGCTGTCACGCAGCCAACGTGGGCCAGCTCGTGCTCGGCTCCAGCGTGCACGTCTATGGTGGATCGCGGCGCTTTCCTTTTGCCGAGGACGATCCGGCCGACAAGCCGCTGTCGGTCGTCGGCGCGGCGTTCCGCTCCGCCGAGCTGCTCGCCTACTCCTTTGCGCTGCGGTCCCCGGTCAACACGACCGTGGCGCGTCTGTTCTCCGTCTATGGACCTCGGCAGTCGCCATCGAGGCTGGTGCCCTCGCTGGCCGCGCAGGCCGAGCGTCGCGCCGCTCTGACGCTCTTCGGCGACGGGACGGCATCGAGGGACATGGTCTTCGTCGACGACGTGGTGGTGGGCCTGGTGCGGATTCTCGATCGGCCGGCGCCCTGGAGGATCCTGAACCTGGCCAGCGGAGACTCGACCACGCTGGCCCAAGTGGCCGAGCAGATCGCCTACTGCGCGGATGTCGCTTTTCGCCTCAAGAGCCGGCCGACGCGGCCAGGGGAGATGCCCCAGGGCTGGGCGGACATCGGACGGGCGCGCGAGAGCGTCGGGTTTGCGCCGGCGGTGTCGCTCGAGAACGGCATCGACCGCACCGTGGAGTGGTATTCTGGCCGTCCGGACGTCTTCCGGGTATAGCTGGATCTCGACGTCCTGAATCTCATGATGGGAGGTTTTTGTGTCAGGGATATCCATCCAGTTCTTCGGAGCCGCGCTGAGGGTGACGGGCAGCTGCAGTCTCGTGCAGTGTGCTGGCAAACAGATCCTGGTCGATTGCGGGCTTCTGCAGGGTGGCGGGGAGGAGGATCGCGAGCTCAACCGGGAGGACTTTCCCTTCGAGCCGTCCGCGATCGACGCCGTCGTGCTGACCCACGGCCACCTGGACCACTCGGGCCGCTTGCCGCGGCTCGTCGAGGCCGGCTTCGATGGGCCCGTGTTCGCCCATCCGGCCACGGGGGAGCTGGCGGTCATCGTCTGGAGGGATTCTGCGCGGCTGTCGGCGAAATACGACGGAGGACCGCTGTATGACGAGACGGCGGTCGAGAGGACGACCGAGCTGCTCCGCCCGCTCCGCTACCGCCAGGCGCTCCATCTGGGCGATTTGCAGATCCGACTCTTCGACGCCGGGCACATCCTGGGTTCGTCGAGCGTGCTGCTCGAGACGAACGGCAAGCGGCTGTTGTTCTCCGGCGATCTCGGCACGCCCAATACCCCGATCTTGCGCGATCCGAACACGGACTGGGACGTGGATCGCTTGGATGCGGTCGTGATCGAGTCCACGTACGGCAACCGTCTGCACAAGAGCCGCGCCGAGACCGTCGAGGAGTTCAAGGAGATCGTGCTGCGCTCCGTCGCCCACAAGGGCATGGTGCTGATCCCCTCCTTCGCCATCGGCCGGACCCAGGAGATGCTTTTTCACTTCAACGACATGGCCCAGGCCGATCAGCTCCCACGGGTCCCGGTGCTGCTGGACTCTCCGATGGCCGAGAAGGTCACGGAGGTCTACCGTTCGCACCGCGAGTGCTACGACGACGAGACCTGGGAGAAGATCAAGCACGGCGACCTGCCCATGCGTTTCGATGGGCTGCGCGAGCTGGTGACCAGCGCCGAGTCCAAGACGGTCAAGCAAATGGCGCCTCCAGCAGTCGTCATCGCGGGTTCGGGCATGTGCACCGGGGGCCGCATCCTGCACCACCTGAAGGACTTCGCCGGCCGGGACTCCACCACGGTGGTCTTCGTGGGCTGGCAGGGCCACGGAACCCTGGGGCGGGCCATGATCGACGGCGCCGAGCGCATCCGCATCCATGGACAGGATGTCGATGTCCATGCCCGCATCGAGACCCTGGGCGGATTTTCTGCCCATGCCGATCGAGACACGCTCATCGCCTGGACCCGGGCGCTGCCCGGCGGGGAGAAGCACTTTCTGGTCAATCACGGCGAAGAGGAAGCCGCTCGCGGCCTGGCTGCCGAGCTGCGCAAGGAAGGCCACAAGGCCCAGGCGGTCGAGCCCGAGCAGCTCTTCGAGTTCTGAGTTCTGATTGCGCGAGCGGTGCTTTCATATCGTCGGGCTGGGCTGCCCCAAGAACCGGGTCGACAGCGAGATCATCTGGGCCCAGCTCGCCATGGCCGGCTGGGTGGCCGTGGACGATCCGCAGCAGGCCGATCTGATCGTGATCAACACCTGCGCGTTCATCCAGGCCGCGGTCCAGGAGTCGCTCGACTCGATCGTGGATCTGGGAAGGCTGCGCTCGGATCCGACCGCTCGCTGCAGCCGGCTGGTGGTGGCCGGCTGCCTGACGGCCCGCTACGGCGATGATCTGGCTGTAGAGCTCGGCGAGGTGGATCTCTTCGTCGGCCCGGCCGAGGTGGGCGCGATCGCGGAGCTGGTCGAGTCGGGGCATACGGGCGTCGTGTACAGGGCGGGCGCCTTCCTGCCGGATCACCGCACACCGCGCGCCAACTCCCTCGGGGTGGGGGCTGCCTACCTCAAGGCGGCCGAGGGCTGCTCGCGGGGCTGCTCGTTCTGCCTCATTCCGCGCTTGCGCGGCCCGCAGCGAAGCCGGCCGATCGAGGACCTGGTCATCGAGGCCGAGTCGCTGGTCCGTCTGGGGGTGGCCGAGATCGTCCTGGTGGCGCAGGACCTCGCCTCCTGGGGCCGGGACTTGCCGGGCCGGCCCGGGCTCGCTGACCTGGCCGCCGCGCTCGCCGACGTGGCCGGGCTCTGGTGGCTGCGGCTGATGTATCTCTTCCCCTCCAGGGTGCCGGAGCGGCTGATCCAGCTGATCGCCGAGCACGACAACGTGCTGGCCTATCTGGATCTACCGCTGCAGCACATCGATCCACAGGTGCTCGGCGCGATGCGGAGGGGCGGCAGCGCTGATGGCTACCGGGAGCTAGTCGAGCGCGTCCGGTCCGAGATACCAGGTGTGGTGCTGAGGACCACGCTCATGACGGGCTTTCCCGGCGAGACCGAGGCGGCCTTCGAGCACCTGTGCGACTTCGTGCGCCAGGTGCGCTTCGAGCGGCTGGGTGTCTTTGCGTTCTCAGCCGAGGAGGGGACCGAGGCGGCAGGCCTCACCGATGCCGTGCCGGCCGAGATCGCGCACGAGCGCCGGGCCCGCCTGATGGACATCCAGCAGCCGATCGCCGAGGCCTACCACCGCTCCTTGATCGGAAGCGTGCAGGAAGTCCTGGTCGAGGGCGTCCAGCCCGGCGGGGGCCTCGTCGGCCGAGCCTGGATGCAGGCGCCGGAGGTGGACGGTCAGACCTGGCTGCAGGGCCAGGCCACGATCGGCGAGTTGGTCCGCGCGCGGATCACCGATGCCGATGCCTACGACCTGGCCGCAGAGGTGCTCGCTTGACGCCGATGCTGTGAACGCTACCAGAGATAGCCGAGATCGACGAAGGGCATCACCTCCCAGGGAATGTCGTCTCGCAGGAAGGTGAAGCGGGTCAAGCTGTTTGCATGGCCTGTCAGGATGCCGGCGGAGAGCAGGAAGTCGCTCAGCCGGACGATGCCGCGGACCTCCCAGCCGTTGCTCCCCTGGCTGAAGTCACGCCTCCACAGGACATGGATCAGAAAGCGCTTGGCGATCTGCCACTGGGAGGAGAGCCACATGCCCCAACCATCCTGCTCGAGCTTCTCGCCGTAGGCCTCCAGGAAGATCCCCAGGGAGAGATTCACATAGGTCTCGAGCGGGCGGACGAAGTTGACCATGCCGGACGCGATCAGGCTGCCCTGCAGGAAGTGGACCCGCGGTTCGCTGGTCGCCGCGCAAAGGTAGTCCGATTGCATGCCCAGGCTGACAAATCCCATGTCGAAGGGCGTGAGCTTGAGTTCCAGGTTGGGCACGCCCATTCCATCCAGCAAGATGGACGTGGCGGCGCCGAGGACGGCCCTTTCGCCGCCCATACGGAAAATAGTGGAGGGTGCCAGCAGGTTCGTCTGGTAGCCCGAGCCGGTGTAAGCGGTCCCGTGTGGCCAGTCGATCGAGTCGCGACGGAGGGTCTCGAAGGCGACACCGAGATCGTCTCCGCCGGCCTCGAAGGCCAGGAAACGGCCATCGGGATTCACCGCCACCCGACTGGGGTCGAATGGGCAGGTGAAAGAGAAAGGCGTGCGGGCCGCACCGCGCATCTGCACGGAGGCATCGCAGATCTGTTCGCCCGGCCCGTAGGCCCGCAGCGCCACCGTCCCCAGCAGGGGCGGGCTGCCGGCGGGGACCGTGCTCTGGATGACCTCGCCCCGGATGCGCCAACCCCGACCTTCTGGACGGGGAGTCCATTCTGCGCCGAGCGTCGCCAGGTCATTGCGCGTGATCCACTGGTCTAGGAAGCGGACCAGGTAGTCGCTGCCCGGCTCGTCCAGTCTCGCCAACAGCTGCCGGAAGCTCCGGGTGCTGCGTTCGACGCCGGGATCCAAGAAGTCGCGCAGGAGGCGGAAGAAGCGCTCGTCACCCAGCTCTTGCCTCAGCATGCGCATGATGTAGGCGCCCTTGTCGTAGAACAGGATGTAGCCGAAGCGATCGGATCGCCGGGTCTCCACGATCGGCTTGCTGCCTATCGTGGCGGTGATTCGCCGAGCAAAGGACCTCCAGATTCGGTCGGCGGCCTCTTGGCCGAAGAAGCGCTCAGTGAAGAACAGCGATGAGTACTCGGCCAGCGACTCGTTCATCCAGTCCTCGAAGGTGGAGGTGTCCGCCCCGTGCCACCAGAAATGCCCCGCCTCGTGTACGATGCCGCGGATGCGGTGGATGCTGTCTGCGGATTGGGGTGTGTATTTCTCGGCGATCTTCTCGCCCGGGCCCACGATCACGGGCAGTCGCGAGTAACCCCAGCCACCCCTGGGCGAGTAGATGACGATCAGCTCCTGCTTCTGGTCTCCGAGCTGGCCGTATGATTGCACGAACAGGGCGAGCGCCTTGTCCGCATACTCCATGAGCGCGTCGAGGTACGCTGCGGGAAGCGTGCGGTACACAACCTGCAGCCGGCTCTTCCCGCACGTGCTTTCTCGCGTGTGTAGATCCGGAGCCGCGAAGAGCAGCACTGATATGGCAGCATCTGTCATCCAGCAGTGGCGTGTCCGCCCCGGAGCCGACTCGGACGAGGTGTGGCGTCCAGTGCTGAATGCGCTCATCCTGGAGGGAAGCTCGGCGCATAGCTCGATCGCGTATGGCTTCGTGGAATCGAACAGGGGATACCAACCCGCGTAGAAGTCCAGCTCCACTAGATCCGGCCCCAGGCAGTTCACGTCGTTGATCATGCCCTCGTACTTCCCGCCATAGCGCAGCGTCACCTCGATCTGGCCACCTTTCGGGATCGGCTCACCGAGGACCACGCGATGACCCACCGATGTCGGGCAGAAGATGATGGACCAGTCCTTTGCGGGCGAGCAGAGCAGGGGCTGCGCGCCGGCGCGGACCTCGTGGATCTTGACGTCTCGATGCAGGCCAAAGTCCAGCGTTCGGGTCGCCTCTCCTTCGTTGATCACCCGAAAGGTGCAGGTCGCCTCAAGGCTATGCGCGTCGGGATCTAGGGAGACCTCCAGCCGATAGCGCACGACCCTGAAGGCAGATCCAGCCCAGGAGAAGGGCGCGGGTCCGAGCAGCAAGGACGTCAGAATGGCGTAAGCCGGGAGACGGATTCGAGCTCTCATGGGCGAGGAAGATACCATGGCCGCAGGCCGATCGGTAGATCCGCGCCTCTGCGTGCGGGACCGTCGGGTCTTCGGATCGGTTGACGCCGGCGCGCAGAGGGGGTTGAATGTCGTCCGGCGGCCTTGCGTCGCACGGGAAGCTCGGAGGTGGCATGAGACGGATGTGGATCTGGAGTCTGGTGCTCGGGTCGCTGCTCGCGGGTCCGGTCCTGGCGGGCGGGCAGAGCGCAGCAGAAGTGGTCGATGGCATGCAGAAGCTCTACGAGAGCACGCGGGACTTCAAGGCGGCCTTCCAGCAGGAGTACACGTCGGCCGCCCTGGGGAGGAAGAAGGTCTCCCGGGGCTACGTCTACGTCAAGAAGCCGGGCATGATGCGCTGGGATTATGTCGAGCCTGGGCCCAAGCACTTCGTCTCGGACGGGAAGGCGCTGTATGTATTCGATCCGGAGCTCGAGCAGGTCATGGTGGACCGGGCGTTCACGGGCTCACAGCTCTCCACGGCGGTGACTTTCCTGTGGGGCCGGGGGAAGCTGAGGGACGAGTTTCTCGTCAAGTTCGGCGAGCGCGAGGGCCTGGGGGGAGATGGCTTCCATGTGCTCGAGCTCGTGCCGAAGAAACGCGCGCGGTTCAAGAAGCTCTGGTTCGTGGTGGAGAAGGACAGCTTCCGGGTCACGGAGACCATTGTCCAGGACCCGGGCGACAACTTCAATCATATCCGATTTTCCAAGATGGCGACCAACGTCGGGCTGAAGGACGAGGCGTTCCACTTCGCGATCCCCGAGGGCATGGAAGTCATCGAAGCCCCGAAGCAGCAGCCATGATCAAGGCCGGCATCTTCCTGGACATGGAGAACCTGAGCCGCTGTGGCGGCTGGGGAATGAACGTCGACGTGGTGCGGCGGCTCGTCGAGATCCAGGGAGCGACCGTGATCCGGGCCAACGCCTACATGGCCATCGACGAGGAACGGGAGCGCAATCCCGAGCAGCGCGAGTATGCCCGCAAGAAGGAGGGCTTTCGGGAGGCGCTTCGCCGGAACGGCTTCCACGTCGTGCTGAAGTCCTTGCGCCGCTTTCAAAACGCGGATGGCAGCACATCGCTGAAGGCGAATGCGGATATCGAGCTCGCGGTCGACGCCCTGCTGCAGTCGCAGCAACTGGACTACATCCTGCTCGGCACGGGCGACGGCGACTTCATCCGGCTGGTCCGCGCGCTACAGAACCGCGGAAAGCGGGTGGACTGCCTCGGCTTCTCCTTTGTCAGCGGCGAGCTGCGGCGGGAGGTCGACTACTTCTTCAACGGCTATCTGGTGCCCGGCTTGCTCGAGTGCAAGGGGCCGCCGGGCTCCGAGCGGCACCGGGGCTACATGCACGCGGTGGACGAGGAGCGCGGCTTCGCCTTCCTGACCTATGCGACCGGGCACAAGCACGGCGAGGAGGACTCGAGCCTCTTTCTCCACATCCGGGACCTGGAAGGCGGACGGATGAACAACGAGGAGTTCGCCTACCTCTGCCGCCGCCGGGATACCTACATCGAGTTCGAGATCGACCGCAGCGGCGAAAAGCTGCGCGCGCATCGCGCCAGCCTTTTCATGGCACCGGGCGCCGAGCCGCTGCGGCCGCGTGAGAAAGACGAGCAGGCCGGAGGGGAGAGCGCGCCGGCCGCCGAGACACCGCCAGACGGAGAGAGCTAGCATCTTCTTCCGCTGCGAAGCAGCGGGGGATAAGCATGGGCCTTCAGCAGGCTTCAGCCCCAGATGGAAAACGGTTTCGCAGCGAATACCGAGTTGAGCTCGAGGACCGATCGGTGGTGGCCACGGGGAACCGGGAACCAGGAGCCGGGAGCGGGCCTAAGGTCCGTGGTCCTGGATGAGCACCTCGCGTGGCCGAGAGCCGTCCGGCGGACCCACGATCCCCTCGCGCTCCATGCGCTCGATCATCCGGGCGGCGCGGTTGTATCCGATGCGCAGCTTGCGCTGGATCATGGAGGTGGACGCCTGCCGGGCCTCGGCCACCAGGGCCACAGCCTGATCGTAGAGCGCATCCATATGTTCATCGTCTTCCGAGTCCCCGTCGGGATCGCCCTCCTCCGCCGCGGCCAGGATGCTCTCGTCATAGACCGGCTCGGCTTGGCGCTTGAGGTGATCGACGATCCGCTGGATCTCGTTCTCGGTGATGAAAGCTCCGTGCACCCGGACGAGCTCGGAGCTGGTCGGGGGGTGGAAGAGCATGTCGCCGTTGCCGAGCAGGCTCTCCGCTCCGTTCGCGTCCAGGATGGTCCGCGAGTCGACCTTGGACGCGACCCGGAAGGAGATCCGGGCAGGCAGGTTGGCCTTGATGAGACCGGTGATCACGTTGACCGAGGGGCGCTGGGTGGCCACGATCAGGTGGATGCCAGCGGCCCGGGCTTTCTGGGCGATGCGGGCGATGTTGGTCTCGACCTCCCTGGAGGCGGCCATCATCAGATCCGCCAGCTCGTCGATGACGATGACGATGTGGGGCAGCTTCTCCTTCTTCTCGAAGCGCGCCTCGCCGTCATTGCTGCGCACCTCGATCTCCTGAGCCTCGGCGCTCTCGGCGGAGGCGGTCTTGTCGATGACCTGCACCTTCTTGTACCGCGGGCGCACTTCCAGCTCGAGCTCGCCGGCGTTGTGGCGCTCGACTTTCCGGTTGTACGCGTCCAGGTTGCGCACACCCGCCGAGTAGAGGATGCGGATGCGCTGCTCCATCTCGTTGACCGCCCACTGCAGCGCGGCCTGGGCCTTGCGAGGATCGGTCACCACCGGCAGCAGCAGATGCGGGATGCCCTCGTAGAGGCTGAGCTCGAGCACCTTGGGATCGACCATGATGAAGCGGACGTCCTCGGGGGTGGCCTTGTAGAGGATGCTGGTGATCATCGCGTTGAGCGCCACGCTCTTGCCCGTGCCGGTGGCGCCGGCCACGAGCAGGTGTGGCATCTTGTTCAGATCGGTCACGCACGGCACCCCTTCGATGTTCTTGCCCAGCGCCAGGGTGAGATTCGATTTGCTGCGCCGGAAGGCGCTGTGCTGGATGATGTCCTTGGCGTAGACCGTCTGGCGCGTCTTGTTGGATACCTCGATGCCCACGACGGCCCGGCCGGGGATCGGGGCGATGATGCGGACGCTGATCGCCTCCAGGGCCAGGGCGAGATCCTGGCTCAGGTTGGAGATGCGGGCGACCTTGATGCCCGGGCCGGGCTCGTACTCGTACATCGTGACCACGGGTCCGGGCATGATCTTGGCCACCCGGCCCTGGATGTTGTAGTCGGCCAGCTTTGCCTCGAGACGGCGCGCCATCTCGTGCAGTCGCTCCTTGTCGATCTCGTATTCGGGCTGCTCCTCGCTCTCCAGCAGATCCTGGCCGGGGAGCTCGAACAAGCTGTAGTCCTCCATGGGCCTCGCGGGCGCTTCCTCCTCTGCGGATTGCGGCTCCCGGGCTTGCGGTCGGGGCATGATGATCTCGGGCTCGTGCTCGCGGGAGATGTCCCGGAAGCGCTTGGCGCTCCTGCCCGCCTTCGCGCTCGGCTCGGGCGCGCGAGGGGCCTCGGGCTCGGGATCCAGGGTGGGCTCGGATGCGGGCCCGGGCCCGGATTCCAGCACGGGCTCGGATGCGGGCGGTGGCTCGGATGTAACCACCACGGGCTCGCGCCTGCCGAGCAGGGGAGGCGGGACCGACACGGTGGGCGCCAGCAGGAACTGGCCCGGCGAGGCGCAGGCGGGCTCCATGGCGTCGAGCCCGACGTCGGATGCGGGGCGCTGGCGCAGCGCCTCGGCAAACTCTCTCGCCTGCGAGGCCAGCCAGCGCAGGCTGACCTTGGACGCCGACGCCAGGCAAGCGGCGCTGCCGCGTCCAGCCCAGGCGAGCGACCGGCCCAGCGCGCGGCCGAGCGCTCGCAGGCCGAGCGCCAGGTAGCGAGCGCTGCGCACGAGAGAAAAGCCCGTGCTGGCGATGAGGGCCACCAGGAGGCCCGCCGAGATCACCACGACCGATCCCGGGTACGACAGCAAGGAGATGAACAGGCCGCCGGCATACTCTCCCAGCAGCCCGCCGGGCGCATGGCCCAGGAGCGTGTGCTCGCCGAGCAGGATGTGGCTCAGGGCCGTGCCGAGCAGGACCAGGCTCGAGTAGCCCACCGCCTTGCCCGGAGCGACCCGCAGCTCTCGGCGGCCGAAGGCCAGAGACGCGAAGTACACGAGTGCGATCACGAGCAGGAATGCGCTCACGCCCAGCACTGCGAGCAGGCCGTCCGCCAGATGCGCGCCGACCAGCCCGACCAGGTTGGCCGAGTCGGCGCCGGCATCCGAGAGCACCGGATCGGCGGGCTCGAATGAGGCGAGCGACAGCAGCACCACGCTGGCCGCCAGGGAGAAGATCACGCCGAAGAGCTCGTGGTGCTCGCGGGGCGCAGAGCTGGGTGGCTTTCGTTCCCGCCGTGTCCTGCGATTCGCCCGGGCCATGAGATCCTCCTCACCGACCAGGGTAAACTACATAAGACTACATGTCAAGAAACTAATTACATTATCCTACATGCCTGGGCTCAGTCAGGGCCTCGGTCCAGGCGCGCCAGCCGATCCGGCTCGATCCGCACGAGCAGGGTGCGGGCTCGGGAGATCGAGACCGTGCCGGGGGCCGCCCCCTTGAGCGGGTGGACGTGCTTGACCCGGGTGTAGGTGACCTCGACCTTGGCGGCGTCCTTTTGCGGGCTGGCCCGTGCGGCCAGGGTGGCCGCATCGATCAGGGTCTGCTCGTCTACCTCCTCGCCGCGCTCCAGGCGGATCACCACGTGGGCGCCTGCGCTGTCGCGTGCGTGGAGCCAGAGATCCGAGCCGCGTGCGATGCGGAAGGTCAGCTGGTGGTTGTCAGACCCGCTGCGGCCCACCAGGATGGTCTTTCCGCTGGCCGATCGATAGCTGCGGTAGGGCAGCCTGCGCGCGCCGCGGCGTCCGGAAGGCGGCTTGCGCGCGCGGCGGGCGATCCGTGCCTGGAGCGCATCGAGCGCGTCGAGCGAACCCGCGGATCGCAGCTCCCGCTCCAGAGATTCGAGCTCGTCGAGCTCCTCCCGGCTGCTGAACAGGCGCTGGCCGATGGGGCCGCGAGCAGATGTCAGCCTCCGCGCCCTTGCGAACATGCGCTGCATGTTCTCGACCGGTCCGAGGGAGGGATCCAGGCTCAAGCGGACGGGGGCGGCCTCCGGATCTGCGGGCTCCGCGAGCTCCACCTCGGCCTGGCCCTTGCGCAGCGAGTGCAGGTGGAGCTTGACCAGCTCGGCGTGGTGGCGCAGGCGCTCGGCCTGCAAGGTCTGGTCCCGATCGCGCTCCAGGTGCTCGATGCGGCGCAGGAGCCGCTTCCGGCTGCGATCGAGCGAGCGCAGGGCCTCTCTTCGCCGCCCTTCGATCTCGCCGGCCTGTGCTTGCCGGCTGTAGTGCTCGGCCACGATGCGGTTGAGCCGCCCGCTTGTCGGATCGGGATCGCCGAAGCGCGACTCGGGCTCGCGTCCGCTCTCGGGCCTGCGCGCCGGCGGGCCGTATGCCTGGCCCACGAGCGGCTGATCGCGCCCACTGGCGGCAAAGGCGATCCGCTCCCCGATCACGAGCAGACACCTGCCGCGGCCGAACAGCTCGGCGACGAGGCGTGCTTCCTGGCGCTCGCGGCGGTCGAAGCGCAGCTCGATGATCCGATCGCCGGCAAGCTGCTGCACCGATGTGCAGATCCCTCCCTCGAGCTCCCGCCGCAGCTTCATGATCCAGGCCGGGGGCTGCGCGGGCACGGCCAGCTTGTGCGCGAGAAAGTGCAGCCGGGCCGCGCCGGGTCTGAAGCATAGAAACAGCGTCGAGCGTCGAAAAATGAGCTGGCAGCTCTGCGGATCGGGCGCCGAGATGCGCCGGAGCCGCTGGCCGGGTATCGTTGTTGCGAGCTCGGCGACGATGCCGGCAAGCTCGGCTCGGTTCAGGCTCATCGTCTGGCAGGCGGGCTCACAGCGGCTTGCAGACCGGCGGGAAGAACGAGCAGTACAGACCCTCGCAGCAGTTGCTCTCGAACGGGGTGCAGGCCTCGCCCTCCTCGTGGCAGCCCGACTCGCACTCGCAGTCCGAGTTGCAGAACTCGCCCGCGTTGCAGGGCGGATCGCAGCAGGGCTCCTGAGTGCACTGGTAGTAGTCCGCGCAGGTCCAGCCCACCGGGCAGTCGTCGTCCTGCTCGCAGTAGTCGACCACCTCGCAATGGCCCATGGAGTTGCACTCGTAGCCCCGGCAGCAGAGCTCATCATCCGGGTCGTTGTTCTCGTCGTAGCAGGTGTTGTCCGGGTGGTGGCTGGTGGAGGTGCCCCGGGGCTTGCACTCGCCGTCGTAGTCGCAGAAGTAGCAGTCGGGCAGATCCGGGCACTGATCTCCCTCGGGGCGGCTGAAGCAGGGCACCGCCCGGCAGGTGTTGCTCGCGCGCTCGCACTCGAAGTACGTGTCGCAGTGCCCGTCCTCGGTGCACTCGACGCAGCTGAACTGGTCCGCGTTGCCGTAGTCGTCGAGCTTGCAGTGGGCGCCATCCGGATCGCCGACGCAGTCTCCGTCTTCGCGGCACTCGGCGAAGAAGCAGCGCGGATCGACAGGATCGAAGTCGCAGTAGTGGTTCTCGCCTTCCTTGATCAAACAGTCCTCGTCGCTCAGGCACCCGCTTTGGCAGGAGTAGTCCCGGCACCAGTGGTTGGACCCGCACTGGCCGTGGTCCAGGCACTGGACGCAGTCGCCGCTGTCCTGCTTGCAGTGCAGCCCGGGCGGGCAGTCGTTGTCCGTCTCGCAGATCACGTCGGTGCACTCGTGGGAGGACAGGTTGCAGTGCTCCTCGGCGAGGCAGTGCATGTCGTCGAGGCACTCCACGCAGACATTGGCGAGGTCGTAGCAGAACGGCAGGCTCGCGGAGACGCAGTGGCTCGGCAGATAGCACTCCACGCAGACGTGGCGGGTCGGCTGGCAGACCCAGGTGCCCTCGCAGTGGTCATTTGTCACGCAGGCGTAGCACTTGCCGTCCAGGCCGCAGTGTGGCTTGTCCGGCTCGGTGCAATCGGGATCGCCCGTGCAGTCCGGGCCGACCGCCTCGCACTGGTAGCTCGCGTTGCAGAAGAACGACTCCGGATCGCCGCAGTGCGCGTCCAGGGTGCACTCGACACACACGCCATCTCCGATCAAGCAGTGCGGGGTGGCGGACTCGGTGCAGTCGGTATCGCTGGTGCAGGGGTTTTCCGGAACGCAGACCTCCTGGAGGAAGTTGCAGGCATAGCCGTCCGGGCAGGAGTCGTCGGACGCGCTGCAGGCATCGCCCGGCTGGCAGAAGCCGCCGATACACAGGTGGTGCAGGGGGCACTCGGCGGTCGACTCGCAGGCGCGCGGGCCCTCGTCGGTCCCTCCGCCGCCGTCACCGTCGACGCCGCCGTCGCTGCCGTTCGTGCCGCTGGAGCAGGCGAATAGCAGCAGGCTCGCACAAGTCAGGGCTGCTCGCTCGAGAAAGCGCATGGCGATGACCTCCAATCAGCAGCCCGCACGCCGCGTCACGGCAGGAGGGAGTCGGGGATGCAGAGGAACATCAGGCCGGTGTGGCGGTACAGGCACTCGTAGTTCGCCGGGCAGTTGGGGAGAAACATCGAGCACTCCGCCCGGCAGGTGAACGTGGGCAAGAAGTTGGGGTCGACCAGCATGCAGCCGATGCAGAACAGCGAGCTGTCGCAGTAGTATCCGGCGCCTGCATCGCACTCGTCATCGGTGAAGCAGGTGTCGCCGTCTGACCCGCCGCCGGAGCTGCGGCAGGTCAGGGTGAAGAGATCGCAGGTCTGGCCCGGAGGGCAGTCCGCGTCCGTCTCGCACTCGCCTGTCTGATCGGGCACGCAGCTTCCGCTCTGGGCATCGCAGTGCGTGCCGGTCGGGCAACCGGCATCCGTGCAGCGGCACTTTCCAGAGCCGATGTCGCAGATGAAGCCGGCCGGGCACTCCGCGTCGGAGGTGCACTTCTGGACGCACTGGCAGGTCAGGGTGTCGCAGTACTCCTCCTCCTGGTCGCAGATGCCGCCGCAGCAGTCGGTGGTCCCGCACTGGTGGGTGGCGTAGTTGCAGGTCTCGGGCGAGATGCAGTCGTCGTTGGAGTCGCAGCCGGGCAGGCAATCACCGCTGGCCGTGTCGCAGTAGTAGCCGCGGCCTAGCTCCTGATCGCAGCTCTGGGGCGTGCAGCCGGTCGGCTCGCAGTGGTTGTCCACACAGACCTCGCCCTCGATCAGGCAGTCCACGTCGCGCTCGCACTCGTGGACGCATACGTTATCCCGGCAGACCGGGAACTCGGGGTCGATCGCGATGCAGTCGTTGTCGTCCTGGCAACCGGTCACGTCGGGGACGCAGGTGCCGAAGTTGCAGTGATAGCCCACGCAGCAGTCCTGATCGCCCTGGCAGATCCCGGGCGGCTCGGTGCACTGGCCGTTGCGGCAGACCAGACAGACCGGCCCCTCGCAATCTTCCCGGGTCGTGCAACTTTCTGGCCGGCAGCTGTGGTCTCGGCAGACCTGACCTTCGGGGCAGTCCTCGTCTACGGTGCACTCGAACTCGTCCCCGCCGCTGGGCGTGCAGACCCCGCCGATGCAGCTCTCGCCCGAGTAGCACTGGCACTCGGTCTGGCAGTCCGGGTAGCTCACCGCGGTGCCGTCGACGCACTTCTTGGCCACCGGGTCGCAGTGCTGCGAGCGGTCGCACTCGTAGTTGCAGCCGCTCGTACAGGCGGCTTCCGTCACGCACACGCCGCCGATGCAATCCATGCCTGCGCAGCAGTCGGCCTTCGAGCTGCAGACCACCGGGCACTCCTGGCCCCCATCGTCGTCACCGTCTCCCGGCATGCCTCCATCGACCACCTCGTCGCTCGAGCAAGCCACGACTGCGAAAAGGACCCATACGAGCACGAATGGAAAGGACTCGATCCGCCGTCTCATCGCACATCTCCCTGGCTGGACGTTCCCATCGCTTCGATACTAGGGTTCAGAGCCGACCGCAGTCAAGTCCCCGCGGGAAAAGGAGATATGCTACAGTGTGGTGAGGTGTACGACCTCAGCCCGGCTCGGCGCAGGCCACGCACAGGGCGCCTACCGACCCGGCGCCCGCCGCGCGCAGGGCGCGGGCGCAGCTGGAGAGCGTCGCACCTGTCGTGACCACGTCGTCGACCAGGCAGATCCGTCTGCCTTCGACGGCGCGAGCGTCTCGCACCTGGAAGACCGCGGCCACGTTGCGCTGGCGTTCTATCGGGCCGCGGGTCTGGCCCTGGGGCAGAGTGGGTCGCGTTCGCACGAGCGCCTGGCTGACAGGCAGGTTCAGTTGCCGGGCGAATGCGCGGGCCAGCAGGGCTGCCTGGTTGAATCCGCGCTCCGCCAGTCGTCCGGGGTGCAGGGGGACAGGCATGAGCAGATCGAACCGCTCGGCAGGCCAGCCGTGCAGCACGCCCAGGGTCATCTGCGACAGGGGTCGGGCCAGCTCGCGGCGGCCCCGAAACTTCAGGGCCGCGATCGCCTCGCGGGCCGCGCCCCCGTAGTGAAAACCGGCGCGGATCTCGCAGTCGGCGCCCAGCGTCCGGGTGGTCTCTCCTGGCAGCGGATCGAAGCCGTAGCGGCAGGCCGGGCAGATGATCTCTCCAGCCCTGTCCAGGAGCTCGTCGCACACCGGGCACGCGGGCGGCAGCAGCAGATCGACGAGCCCCCCGAGCGCACCGGACAGGCCGGAGCCCATGGCAAAGAGCGCGCGGCTCAGGCGTTCTCGGCCAGGCATTTCGCGTCGAACCACAGGCCGTCGAGATCGTAGTAGTCGCGCGCGCTCTCCTGCAGGATGTGGACGACCACCGAGCCGTAGTCGAGCAGGATCCAGAATCCGCTCTCGTAGCCCTCCATGCCGATCGGCCGGATCTTCTCGGCCCGCAGCTCGGTCTGGAGGTGATCGGCCAGCGCCCGAGCGTGGCGGTCGCTGGTGGCGCCCAGGATGAGCACGTAGTCCGTGTAGGAAGTCCGCCCCAGCAGATCCAGCAGGCGGGTGCGGCGGGCCTTCTTCTCCTCCGCCAGCTCCAGCAGGCGGTGGGCCATGTCTACGGCTTCGATGCCTCGCCTCCTTGCGATTCTCCGGTCATCCCGGCGTCGGGCTCCGCCCGCTTGGCGGCCACGCCGGCCGGCGGCCCCAGGCCGGCGGTGAAGCCCTTGCCGAAGAAGGGGTCGAGTGGATGGGTCTCGACCGCGATCCGCTCCGGCAACGGCGCGATGTCCTTGTCCGGCGGCGGCGGTATCTCTGGCGGGTTGCCGAAACCGTCCGACTGGATCAGCGCGCGAATCTCCAGCGTGATGGGCTGTCCCTCCTCGCCATCCCAGGCCAGCATCCCGGAGAAGTCCACCATCAGGATGCAGCCGCTGTCCATGTCGGCCAGCAGGCTGCCGGCAGCTCGCTGGGGCATTGCCTTGTCACGCCAGCGGTCCAGCTGGCTCGGGCTCGGCTCGACCGGATAGACGTAGCGGGTGACACCCTCGGGTGCCGGTGGAAAGTCCGCCGTGCCCGACAGGCGCGCCTCTTTCCGGTTCAGGCCGATGCTGAAGCGCAGCGCATCGCGGCCGTGGTGGCGTGCGATGCCCTGCTTGCTGAAGCCGAGCCGGCCCCGGTAGAGGCGGTAGACGGCTGCCCATGCGCGGCTTGCCCGCTCTCGCTGCGTCAGGTGGAGCCCGTCCAGCGCCGCTCGCTCGTGGAAGGGACCGAAGCGATTGCGGGCGAAGAGCCGCCCGCCAGTCCAGATCAACTCGTACCCCTGCGCCCCGTCGTTGGAGACCCTGACGAGAAAGTCATTGTTGCGGGCCTGGACGATCAGGCTCTCCTCTTTCATCGAGACCCGGTTCTTTCCCCGCACGAAGGCGAAGCTCAGCTCGGATCGCTGCCGGTGCGCACCCAGCCGTCCGGCGATCTCGGAAAAGGACATGGCGTGGATCCGGTCTGCCACCGAGTCGTTCTCGGCCAGGGCGTAGACGTCCGGAGGGCTCTGGGGATAGCCCTGGTCGGCGTGTTGCGAGGAGCGAAACTTGCCGAGCTGCGCAGCCTGCTCGTCGCAGGCCGCGGCGATGGCGAGCGGGATGCATAGCCGCACTGCGATCCTCATGCCTGCGTCCAGACCCATGACCGCAACAGATTGCCCCAAGCAAGACATGGGGTCAAGGTCCTGGAGGGAGGGCAACGACGGGTGCGAAATCTTGTCCGTGGCGGGCGATCCGTGCTAACAGGCATGGCAAGGGGGCAAGCCCCCCGCGATATCCCCCTGTCAAGGGATGGATGATGTTCGTGATTCGCGCTTGCGCGCAGGCAACTGGAAAAGCCGATGCTTGAATGGAGCGAGCTGGCGGGTCTGCGGGTCATCCGCAGGATGGGCGAGATCATCAACCGGCGCTGGAAGTTGGGGGTCGGCTTCGCGGACTCGGAAGGCGCGCTCGTCGAAGACCCGCACACCGAGCAGTACGCCACCCGCCGTCCAGTCTGTGACTTGATCAAGTCCACGCCGGAGGGGCGCGAGCGTTGCGAGCAGACCGCCGCCAGGATGGTCGAGCACTACCTCGAAGGCGGCCGGCGCGAGGGTAGCGCCTGCATTCGGTGCCATGCGGGCCTGGTGGAGCCCTACGTCCCGGTCGAGGATGAGGGCGAGTTCAAGGGCTTGATTCTGGCGGGGGGCTTTTTGCGGGAGTCCGATCTCGATTCGCAGCTGGCGGAGGTGGAGCGACGGATCGCCGACCTGCCGCTGTCGCGCTCCTCGGTCCAGCGCGCCTGCCAGAAGACCCCGGTCCTTTCCGAGGAAGCCGAGGGATACCTGCGAGACCTGCTCGAGCTCGTCGTCAACGAGATCGTGGTCTACCGGGCCGAGATGGCGCGCAAGGAGCGCCGGTTGGATCGGCTGACCCGCGAGCTGGCCGAGCGGTCGTCCTATGGTCAGATCATCGGCAAGAGCCCGCCCATGAAGGCGCTGTATCGCACGCTCGACCGCGTGGCCGCCACCGACTCGACCGCGCTCGTCATGGGCGAGAACGGGACCGGAAAGGAGCTGGTGGCCAGGGCGGTGCACTACCATTCCAGTCGCAAGCAGCAACCTTTCGTCGTGCAGAACTGCTCGGCCTTCAACGACAACCTCCTCGACAGCGAGCTGTTCGGACATGCGCGCGGGGCGTTCACGGGAGCGGTGGGCACCAAGAAGGGCCTGTTCGAGGTGGCCGACCGCGGCACCTTCTTCCTGGACGAGATCGGGGACATGAGCCCGGCCCTGCAGGTCAAGCTGCTGCGGGTGCTGCAGGAGGGCACCTTCATCCCGGTCGGCAGCACCGAGGTCCGGAAAGTGGACGTGCGCATCATCGCGGCCACCAACCGCGACCTGAAGGTGCTCGTGGAGCAGGGCCTGTTCCGCGAGGATCTATACTACCGCGTCAACGTCGTGACGCTCGCGCTGCCGCCCCTGCGCGAGCGCGTCGAGGACATCCCGCTGCTGGTCGAGCACTTCCTGGCCCGTCACGCCACGCCGGACAGGCGCTATCGGCTCTCTTCCGCCTGCCTGGAGCGGATGATGGACTACAACTGGCCGGGCAACGTGCGGGAGCTGGAGAACGAGATCGAGCGTCTCGTCGTGCTGCGGGCGGAGGATGAGGAGATCGGCGAGGAGTTCCTCTCTCCGCGGATACGCTATGAGATCTACCCGCAGGCCGCCGGCGCGATCCGGGACCAGGCGCCTTCTCTGCCCGAGGCGGTCGAGCGGCTCGAGCGGACGATGATCCTCGATCACCTCAAGCGCTCGCGATGGAACAAGACGCGAGCGGCGGAGAGCCTGGGCATTTCCCGGCGCAACTTGATCCGCAAGGTGCAGACCTACAAGCTCGACAGGCGCAAGAACCGCTGAGCTCAGGCCTTGGTGCCCTCCAGCCGGCCCATCGCGATGGTCAGATCGATCCCCTCGGGGAAGTAGATGTCCAGCGAGCGGACCATGCCGGCCAGGACTCCCTCCCGCCAGCTGCGGTCCTGGATCAGCGCCAGGCATGCCTCCAGGCAGTGCTCCCGGATGAGCGGGGCCTGCAGGAAGGCCAGGGCGTTTTCGAAATGGACGCAGCTCTCCCGGGTCCGAACGCGCGTCTCCACGAGCCCCAGCCTGCCGAGCATGTGAACGGCCCCGGCGCGGTCGGGCATGCGCAGACCGAGCCGGTCTAGCGATTCCTGCACCTTGATCAGGTCCTCCTTCTCGAGGACCTCGCGGAAGATGTCCAGAAGCTCCTGGAAGGACCCCTTCAGCGCCACCCCCATCAGCAGAAAGCCATCCGACTTGAGCAGGCGGACAGCCTCTGCCAGCACGTCTTCGAGCTTGTAGCTGGTGGCCAGACCCGCGGACAGCACGCCGTCGAAGGTCTCATCGGCGAACGAGATCTTGTCCGATGGCTCTTTCTTGAAGAAGACCTGCTTGTGATCGAACACGGCCACCTTCCGCCGGCCGATCTCCATCAGGTCGCGGATGTCCTCGATGGCGATCACCCGCCCGCCCGCCTGGAGCCTGTTGACGAGCTCCTCGGTCAGGCGACCGGTCGTACAGCTCATCTCCAGCAAGCTGGCCTTCTCCGGTATGCGCTCGGGAAAGGCCTCCATCACGAAGGGGACGAAGAGATCGTCCCAGTAGGGCAGGATCTCCTCTTCGTAGCACTGGGCGAGCTTGCGAGGATCCATCGCCGCCGTCCTATCACAAGCCAGGGACGATGCCAACCCTCAGCGCTCTGCCCGGGCGTCTTTCTTGGCTGGCCTGCGCCCAGGCGTGCGCTCCATGCGCAGGAGGAGCCCCTGGATGAGCGAGTCCAGCTCCTTCAGCCCGCCGTCGAGGGGCTCCAGCGCGCGGGCGTGGCGCAGATCCCGCTGCGCCTCTTCCACCAGCTCCCGCTTCCAGCCGAGATAGCCCAGGGTGAGCAGGAGCCTGGCGTTCTCCTTTCGGGCCGATACGTCATCGGGGTCTATCTTCTTCGCCTCGGCCAGCAGGGGCCGGGCCAGGTCGTACTGGCCCTGATCGAGCAGCCGCTTGCCGCGTGCGAAGAGATCGTCGAACCGCGCGCGCGCGCGCGCGTCCAGGCGGATCCGCCCGCTCGGGTGACGGGGCAGCGCTCCGATCTCCACCTGCGGCCGCCACGGCCGCGCAGCCCCGGCGGGTGGAGACAGGCACGCGCCCATGCTCGCGAGGCAGGCCAGGATGATGTGCCTGGAGATAGTCAATGCCGATCGATACTACCCCCAAAGCAAGCGGGTTGCACTCGTTTTGGGGCGTAGGCATTCTCGGGGGCCTTGTGCGCTCCGTTGACAGACCGGGCGCCGGCTCATAGGCTGCGGGCATGAAGGCCTACATCCTGTCCACCGGCCGCCGCATCGCGCCGTTCGGGGATCCGGTCGGCGAGTCCATGATCGGCAACCGCCACCTCGCCGAGCTGCAGGAGTCGATCCTGCGCCGCGCGGGCCTGGCCGTCGAGCGGATCGAAGGACCGGAGCAGATCAGAGCCCGTCGATTCCTGCTGACCTGGGACGACGTGTTCTTCACCCGCCGGGTCGTCGACAGCCTGGCCGCCAGGCTGCGGGCCGGTTTGGTGGGCGTGCAGGCGCTGCGCTGCGGTCTGCCTGCAGACTCCTTGCTGGTCCGCAAGACGAGCCCGCTCCAGGACCTCTTGCCGGCCGAGCTGGATGGAGAGCGCCTGGCGCTCTACCGGCTTTTCGTCTGCGACTGCGAGCGCCCACCGGCGAGCGAGGCCGCGCTGCGGCGCCTGTGCGACGGGGCGCGGCCCTTCCGGGCGCGCTTCAAGGAAAAGGTCATCGAGATCGCCGTGCCGACGCACATCGTGGGTTACCCGCACTATGCCCACCCCCTCACCTCGAGCGTGGTCATGCATCTCGGCCACTGGGTCCACGTGCTGTGGGCCAACCAGCTCTCGATCCAGATCCGCTGGGTGGAGTCGATCCTGGACCACAAGGCCTGGGTCGGCTGGAATCTGCTGCGCGCGGCCTGCGCGGCGGCGCTTCGCGGTGCGCCCTGGCTGCCGGCGCTCAAGTGGTCTGTTGGGGGCGGGCTCAACCGGATCGGCCGCAACTGCGACATCCACCCCACGGCGCGGGTGGAGCTCAGCCAGCTCGGCGACCACGTCCGCGTCGGCGCTTACGCGCTGGTGCGGGGCTGCCTGCTCGACGACGGCGTGCAGGTCGAGGACC
The DNA here is from genome assembly GCA_016935365.1 of Deltaproteobacteria bacterium. Lineage (GTDB taxonomy): Bacteria > Myxococcota > B64-G9 > B64-G9 > B64-G9 > JAFGRB01. The sequence goes on along the minus strand of JAFGRB010000396.1, from coordinate 2,111 downwards.
GGGCCAACCTGATCTTCTCGGTCATCGGCAGGGACTGCTTCATCAGCAAGAACTCCACGCTCGTCTTCTGCGCCGGCTATCCGGAAGGCGACCTGTGCATCAACGGCATCCAGTGCTCGCTGTTCGGCCGCGAGGTGGCCCTGACCTCGCTCGTGCGGGTGATCGACGTCAAGGCCCGGGGCGAGATCAAGGTGATGCACGAGGGCGAGCTGCGACCCGCGGGCACCAACTTCCTGGGCGCCTGCTTCGGTCACCGCAGCTTCGCCGGCCTGGACGTGACCATCCAGTCGGGCCGCGCCGTGCCCAACGACACCGTGCTCGTCAAGCCCCCGGACGAGATCCTGCGCCGCTTCCCGCCCGATCTTCCGCCGGGCGTGCCGGTCTACGTCAAGGACGGCACCGCCGTGCCGCTGGATGCGGGGGAGACGGAGGGCCAGTAAAGCGGTCCGGTCGCCCAGAACTACATGCAGTTGTTTCCGTTGCAGACATGGGAGGACAGGTCGCACTCGCAATCGCCGCTGTCGTCGCAGTCCGCGAAGCCGTTGGGGCAGCAGGTGGTCTCCTCGCAGTAGCTGGTGGAGTCGTTGCATTCACAGCTCAGGTCGCCGTCGCAGTTTGAGTAGCCCGAGTCGCAGTTGCAGCTCAAGCCACCTATGGCGCAGATGGCGTGCGCGCCGCAGGTGCCGCAGCTTGAGTCGCAGGCGGGATCCGGGCCGCAGATGCGCGCGCCGCAGTTGGGCGTGCAACAGGCATTGAGCATGTCGCATACTTGGCCCGAGTCGCAGCACACGCTGCTGCACTCCTCGTACTTGCACACGCATTGGTACGACCCGTTGCATGTCTCGTTCGCAGAGCAGGTGCCGCAGCTCAGGTTCCCGCCGCAACCGTTGGGCGGCGAGTCGCATTCGTATCCCTCGCCAATGCAGGTGTCGGCTGTACAGCAGGCACCGGTGCTGTCGTGGCAGATCTGACCCGAGCTGCAGCACACGCTATTGCATTCGTTGTACAGGCACTCGCATTGGTACGACCCGTTGCAGGTCTCGTTCGCAGAGCAGGTGCCGCAGGCCAGGTCCCCGCCACAACCGTTGGATGGAGAGCCGCACTCGTATCCTCCGCCGCCACAGGTGTCCGGGGTGCAGCAGTCTCCCGTGCCGCTGTGGCAGACCTGGCCCGAGTCGCAGCACACGCTATTGCACTCGTTGTACTGGCACACGCATTGGTATGACCCGTCGCATGTCTCGTTCGCGCCAGAGCAGGTGCCGCAGCTCAGGTTCCCGTCGCAGCCGTCGGGTGGAGAGCCGCATTCGTATCCACCGGCGAGGCAGGTCGTGCGGGTGCAGCATTGGTTTCTGCCGTCGCAGACCTGGCCCGAGGCGCAGCAGTCGTTGTTGCACTCGGTGTTCAGGCAGACGCATTGGTGCGACGCGTTGCAGGTCTCCTGTGGATCGGAGCAACTGCCGCAGTCGACGGTTCCGCCGCAGCCGTCGTCGATCTCGCCGCAACTGTTGGCTCCGCATGTGGCCGGAAGGCAACAGGCGTTGTTGTAGCAGACATAGGAGCCACCCGTGTTGCACTCGCAGCCATTGGACGACAGCCCGTCGCAGTCCGACCAGCCCGTCGCGCACTGGCAAGATCCGTTGCAGACCTCATTGGCGTCACAGGCATCGCCGCAGCCGGTGCAGTTGAAAACCGTGCCGAGCTGGGTCTCGCAGCCGTCCCTGCGGTTGCTGTTGCAATTGGCGTAGCCGGTATCGCAGCTCGTGTAGTCGCAGTTGCCGCCGTTGCAGTACTCGCCGGTTGCGTGAACGACGTCGTTGTAGCAGTTGTGTAGGCTCGAGCAGTCGCTGCCGCAGGTGGTCGTGGCGCGGAGATCGGTCTCGCAGCCGTTGCTGCGAACCGAGTCGCAGTCTCCGTAGTTGGTGTCGCAGGTGCTGTAGTCGCACGTGCCCGAGTTGCAGGTCTCGTTGTTCGCGTGCTGGACCTGGCTGTAGCAGTTGACCCGGCCCGTGCAGCCCGTGCCGCAGGAGTCGGTGGACCACAGGTACTGCTCGCAGCCGTTGCTGCGATTCGAGTCGCAGTTCCGGTAGCCGCTGTCGCAGGAGGCGTAGTCG
>JAFGRB010000037.1 GCA_016935365.1 Deltaproteobacteria bacterium | reverse complement strand
TCAGTCCACCATCTCCATGCTCAACCCCATGGTGGTACTGGGCATCATCTTGCGGATTCCCCGCCACTACCTGGGCGTGGTGGCCGTCTGGGGCCTGGGCAGCCTCCTGGACATCTTCCTGATGAGCTGCATCAGGGCCATGCTGGCGAGAGTGGACATCCCCGTGATCACCCCATTGCTGGTCACCTCCCTCGGCCTGTTGATCCCCCTGTTCATCGCCCTGGTCATGGGCAGGGTGATCTACCAGAACGGTGAGATCTTCGGCCTGGTCCGCAAGTCGGATCTGATGGTGCCCGTCATGCCGGACGCCGTCCCCGGAGAAAGCTGAGACCCCCAGGCAGCGGCCCGGAGAGAGCCGCAGCTCGTCGTGGGAACCCTGGAGACGGCGGCGGCCGCGGAGCCGGCTCCCGGCGGCGAGGAGCCGATCGAGAGCCTGATGGCCAGGGGCGACATGCACGGGAGCATGCAGGCCTACCTGCGCATGCGGGCCAGGGGAGAGCAGCCGGACCTGGATCCCGAGCTGGAGCTGAGGCTGGCCGACGTCCTGGAGCTCGGGGGGCACCTGGACGACGCGGCTTTCGCCTGCCGGCGGGCCTTCGACAAGGCGCCCCAGGGCCCCCTGGCCGCCAGGGCCCTGTTCACCGCCGGGCGCATCCTGACGGAGAAGGCCGGCAAGCCCGAGCAGGGCAAGGCCGTCTTCAGCTACCTGGTGGACAACTACCCCACCGATCCCCTGGCGAAGAAGGCGAGCTTGCTGCTGAGCCGCCTGTAGGGTGCTCAGGGATTGACGTACATGAACTGGTAGTCGCCCTTTCCCTGGAAGCGCCGCTCGTCCCCGGCCGTCTTCACGTCGATCGCATAGTCGCAGCGGATCCGGTAGTCGGCGGGCCTGGTGAAGTGCCGGATGAAGGTCCTCATGGCGGGGCTCAGATCGGATGTCGGATCGCTCTTGCTCTTGAGGCCCGTCATCCGCAAAGTCCCGCGCACCTGGCTCTCGCCCTCGGCCGCCACGAACCTCACCTGCCTGGGGATCGCATAGCCCTCCTCGGAGCGGTCGTCCTTGATGAAGCCCTCGAAGCGGAAGTTCACCCTCGCCGTGGCCAGCATGCGGCCCTTGGGGTCGAGGACCAGCGCCCAACCGCGCCTGGCGTGGCCGTATGGCGACTCGGTCTCGAACTCGGCCAGGATGATCGAGACCTGTCTCGATATGCGCTTGAAGCGAAACCAGCGGCGGAACTGCTTGTGGGGGTACATGGTGGTGCGGGAGTGGCTGACGTGTCCGGTCCCGTCGATCGTACGGGTCTTGCCCTCGACCTCGACCGTCCCCGCGACCCGGGACCGAGGGCTGGGAAAGACCATGCTGTACTGCCCGTCACCGTCTCCGAAGTGCAGGACCCCGCTGCCCGGCTTGAGAGGGGAGACCTCGTTTACCAGCTTCAGGTCGAAGGAGAGACGCCTGCAGCGCACCACCGCCCGGAGGCCCTCGAGATCCCCCTCCAGTCTGTTCTCGCCGTAGAACAGGCGGAAGCCGCCGCTCTTCCGATAGGACCACTCGCCCTCGTCGTACTCGGCGATGCACCGCGTCTCCTGCTGCGACGGCGATCTGTACTTCGCCCTGACCGCGCCCTTGCGATCTCCGAATCCGACATTCGAGACGACGAAGTCCACGCCCAGGTAGCTCTCGTCCTGCATGTAGATCGAGACGCTCCACTCCTCGTGGTATCCCTCGCCGTCGATCGGATGGGGACGGAAGTCCTCGATGCGGACCGGTCTTGCCGCCCCGAACCTGGACAGCGGCTTGACCGCCTGCGACGAGCGCGGCAGAAGCAGCCCCGCCAGGACTGCCGCCACGGCCCAGCGCAAGCGTCCAGCGCGCATGTCCTACTTGGTCACCTTTCGGAACTTCAGCTTCTCCTTGACGTTGACGCCGCGCATGTCCAGGAAATTACCGGCGAAGCTGAAGGTGTAGATGGCCACCTTGCCATCCTTCCAGCGCAGGTGGAACTTCCCTCCCTGGACCCACCAGGTGCCGTGCAGGGTCTGGCTGCCGCTGGCGGAGCCATAGGGGGAGATGCTCATCATGCGTCCCGCCATGAACTGACGGATGACGAAGGTGCCGTCCGGGTTGTAGGTGTTCTCCTGCATCATCGTGTTGGCGGCCACCGTCGTGTGCATCGCCCAGGTGCCGAAGAAGCGCTGGTCGAGCTTGCCGCCTGAAGGGGTGGCCTGCTGCTGCTGAGCTTGCATCGGCTGACCGCCTATCATCGGGCCGATCAGCCCGGCCAGCATCTGGTCCGTGTTGAACTTCCCGAAGGTGGTCTTCGGTCCGTAGAAGAGGACGAAGAGGCCGATCTCGGAGCTCTGGTCTTTCATGAGACCGCTCCAGCTCCTGCCCAGGAACTTGCTGCCCTCGGAGTCCAGGCTCAGCTCCGAGACGTGGATCTGCTCCATCTTGGCATGCCGGTAGCCCTTCTCGAGCTTGAGGGTGGGCAGGCTCGACGATCGGAGCTGCTCGATGGCCAGGCTGGCGAACTGCTCGGAGCCCTGGAGCCCCGTGTTCTGGGGGAAGCGGATGATCATGAAGATGTAGCCTTCGCTGTCCGGAGCGCTGGACCGCGTGACCACGGCCGAGAGAGCGGAGCCGGTCTCGTCGGCCTCCTCGGTCACGCTCCAGCCCTCGGGATAGCCGATCTTCAGAGATGCATCCCGCTTGAAGGTATATGTCGAGAAGCTGCTCACCTGTGGATAGACCGTAGAAGAGAAAGCGAAGGAAAACAAGATAGAAAAGAACACGACGCAGTACGGCTTCATCTCACCCCTCCGTCTCGGGTTATTGGAAATCGATGAGCGAGCACGGGTCATTGACTCGCCAGCCAGGTATCCAGGGCCTGCTGGGAGGCGGCGTTCCAGGCGTGGTCCTGCTCGTTGCCGCTGTCTTGCGGCGGCCCCGGCGGGCTGCTGCCGAACATCGGATGGCCGAGGAAGATAGGCAGCGGGACCATGTAGGTGTAGTCGAAGCTGGACACGACCCGCACGACCCCCTCGGGGTTGGCCGCGGTGGAGTGCCAGGCGGCCTGGACGGTCTTGTAGTCCGCATAGGCCAGGCCGCTCGTGTTCTGGCTGATGCGGTGGGCCTGGGGATCGCTGAGCTTGATCTGGAAGACGTTGTTGTACTGATCGAAGACGCCCACGAGCTGGACGTCGTCGAAGATGCTGGCGAAGGCCAGGCTCTGCTCGGCCGTGGCGGCCGAGTAGACCTTGAGCTGCTGGACGTTGCCTGCGGCCGGGTCGGCGATCATGAAGGTGGTGTTCCCGGCGCTGGAGGTGCTCGGGACCGAGGAGATGATGCCCCGGGCCACCTGCACCAGCTGGTTGTAGTACGGCGAGGCGCTGCCGTGGGCGGCGGCCTCGTCGGCCAGCTGCTGGACCGTGACCTGGACCGGGTTGCTGACCGGGCCCTGCCAGCCGGGCACCATGGCCTTGAGCGCGCTCATCGTGCCCGCGCCGATGCCGGAGTACGCGGCCACCGCGGCCAGGTTGGCCCACGGCCGCTGCTCGAGCAGGATCTTGCGGGGCGAGGAGCCGATCCCGCCCTCGGTCAGCTGGGTGGCCGAGGCCAGGTTGGCGATCTCCAGGGCGGTGGCCTCCTCGGCGGCGCTGAACGCGACCCCGTCATAGGTGCCTCCGCCGGCCGGCGGCGGCTCGGGCTGCCCGCCTTGCTGCCACGAGGGGATGAAGGCCTTGAGCTGCTCCAGTGCGGTGGCCCCGACGTAGGGCACCGCGTCCAGCGCGGGGAGATCGGCGATCGGCCGGGCGGCCACGATTTGGCTCGCCGCCCGGGTGTCGAGGCCCGCCTCGTCGTCGAGCTGTGCGCTGCTGGCGCTGTTGGCGATCTCCAGCACCGCCGTGGCCTCGGCCGCGCTGAAGCTCACCCCGCTGACCACCTGCGGCTCGTCCGGCTCGGGCTCCGGCTGGCCGCCGTCCGGGCTGCTCGGCGGGGTCCAGTTGGGGATCCAGGCCTTGAGGCGCTGAAAGGCCTGGGTGGCCACGTAGGGCACCGCGTCCAGGGCGTCCATCGAGTCGATCGGGCGATTGTCGACGATGTTGCGGGCCGCGGTGGACACGATCCCGACCTCGTCGTCGAGGACCTCCAGCGAGGCGTGGTTGACGATGTCCATCACCACCCCGACCTCGTAGCCCGAGAAGGTCACCCCGCACCAGGTCCCCGGTGCGTAGGTCCCGCCCCCCTCTTCCGGCGGCTTCCAGCTGGCCGCATAGCCGCGCAGAGACTCGAGCTGGTGGTCCGCCAGCGGGCTTGCGCCGGCCGAGGCCGAGGCGGACAGCAGCTCGTCGACCGAGTCGATCGGATCGAGCTCGCGGTACTGGATGATGCCCTGGGCCTGGGCCGGGCCGATGTACTGGATCTTGTCGAGCTCCTCGACGGTCACCGAGGGGTGGTTGACGAAGTCCAGCAGCTCCGCGTCCGGGTCGCTCTGGCCGGTCCAGTTGGGCAGGTAGGCCTTGATCGACTGGAGCGCGCTCGGCCCCACGTAGGGCACCGCGTCGAGAGCGGCCATCGAGGCGATCGGCCGGGCAGCCACGATCTTCGCAGCCGCCGTGCTGGTCAGGCCGGCGTCCACGTCCAGGACCTGGACAGGGGCGTTGTTGACCAGGTCGAGAGCGGCGCTCTGCTCGGCGGTCGAGAAGGGCACGCCGCTGAATTGCTCGTCCCCGACCGCGTGCGAGTTCGACTCCAGGCTCCTGTCTCCCGGCTTTTCGCTGCAGGCGACGAGCACGAGAACCGCCGAGGAGAGTGAGAGAACGATGAACCTGTGCATGGCCATACAGATCCTCTCCGACACCGCGAGTGCCGTGGACCGAGGGCTAATCACGTCTTCGACTTCCGATTTCACAGTATCCCACTCTGCACGACCGCGCGTCAATCAATCCAGGCGTGTTAGGCGTGTGGCTGATCCTCGAGGTCGACGGTGGACAGCATGCCCAGATGGAAGACTACGATGCCCAGCGCATCGCTTGGCTCGAGGGGCAGGGCTTCCAAAGTCCTGCGCTTCTGGAACCACGAGGTGCTCGCCGAGCCCGATGCCATGCTCCAGGCCATCGCGGATGCCCTGGCCCCCCCCCCGCCCCGCCTGCGGCGGGTCGACCTCCCCCGCAAGGGGGGAGGTGAAATTCGCTGATATGCAAACCGAAATACCGAAATTAGACGCCGCCACACAGGTAGCGCCACTGGGGTCATTATCTTGTCCACAAGCTCCGATCTGGAACCTGAGAACACGGAACGCCTACTTTCATGGGGTATCGCCTGGTTCTGGCCTCGCGCTCGGTCAGTCAAGGTGTGGTCGAGCGCACAGCGCGGATGGCTCGGCTCCTCGGCTCCTCCTGCCCTTTCCTTGACCAAGGTCTTTCTGTATGCTCCCCAGCGGTCTGTTCTCAGCGCTGTTGACTTGGAAGCACATGGAGGCATTCATGGAACGCACATTGTTTCGGGTATGGATCGCCGTCGGCCTGCTGGCCGCGGGCTGCAGTGGGTCTGGCGAAGAGTGCGAGGGCGATCTGTGTGCATCGGCCGGAGAGACGCAGTGTGCGGACGGACGGATTCGCATCTGCGAGCAGGACACGCAGGGCTGTCTGATCTGGGGAGCGTACACGGACTGCGAAAGCGGGGCTTGCCAGGACGATTCGGCTTGTCTGGAGTGCGAGGACGAATGTGCTGAGGGCGAGTCTGAGTGCGGCCAGGGCAGTCTGCGCTCATGCGTCCGCGATCAGGACGGCTGCCTGATCTGGGGAGAGTATGCAGACTGCCCGAGCGGCTTCTGTGCGGACGCGAGCACGTGCGGGGAATGCGCCGATCCTTGTGAGGAGGGCGAGACCGAGTGCAGCGACGGACGCATACGGACCTGCGAAGTGGACCAGCACGGCTGCAAGGTCTGGGGAGCATACAGCGACTGTCCCGAGGGCTTCTGCCAGGATGCGTCCAGCTGCGGCACCTGCGACAACAGCTGCGAGCCGGGCGACGCGGAGTGCAGCGACGGGCAGATCCGCACCTGCGAGCAGGACGTCAACGGGTGCTGGTCGATGGGGGACTTCACCGCCTGCGAAGACGGGTTCTGCGCCGACGATACGACCTGCGGCGTGTGCGACGACGGCTGCCCGGCCGAAGGTGTGGCCCAGTGCGTGAATGCCGAGCAACGCGCCTGCGTCGCCGACGCGAACGGCTGCCTGGACTGGGGACCGCCCGCCGCCTGTGACCTGGGCTACTGCGCCAGCGCCGAGCTGTGCGGCTGGCTCCAGTGGGAAGACTGGGTTGTCTTCTCCGAGGACGGCGAGGTCAATGATGTCCTTGGCATCGCGGTGGATCTCTGCGGCGACACGCTCGTGGCCGGAGCGCCTTTTGACGACAACGCCAACGGCACGGACGCCGGCGCGGTCTATGTCTTCGTGCGGGACCACGGCGGCGCCGACGCCTGGGGCCAGGTGGCCAAGCTCCTGCCGTCGGACGGCGCCGGGGTGATGGGCTTCGGCGACACGGTGGCCATCGACGGCGACACCTTGGTGGTCGGATCCGATCTCGACGGCCAGAACGGCCTCCAGGCGGGCGCGGCCTACGTCTTCGAGCGCGACCTGGGCGGCGCCGACGCCTGGGGCCAGGTCTGCAAGCTGGTTGCCGATGACGGCACCGAGTACGACGCCTTCGGTTGTTCCGTGTCGGTAAGCGGCGACACCATCGCGGTGGGTGCGGTCTTCGATGGGGTCTTCGGGCAGGGCACCGGCTCGGTCTACGTCTTTGAACGCGACTTGGGCGGCCCGGGCAGCTGGGGCCAGGCTGCAAAGATCCCGACCACCAGCCCCACCCAGGACTATCTCGGCAATGCGGTGGCCATCGACGGCGACACCCTGGTGGCCGGCGCATACGACGACGACGAGCTCGACACCAACGCGGGAGCGGCCTACGTTTACGAGCGCGACGCGGGCGGCGCGGGCAACTGGGGCCAGGTGGTCAAGCTCATGGCTGCAGACGGTGAGCATGGGGACGAGTTCGGCTTCGCGGTGGACGTCGACGGCGACACAGTGGTCGTCGGAGCCTGGAACGACGATGGCTTCTATGGAGGCAGCGGGTCGGCATACGTCTACGAGCGCGACCAGGGAGGCCTGGACAGTTGGGGACAGGTGGACAAGCTCACTCCTGACGACGGCGATTTCGACGGCTTTGGCAGCTCCTTGTCCGTGAGCGGGGACAGGATCATCCTAGGTGTCGATGCCACCGGACTCGACGGCGGTGTCTTCTACTTGTTCCAGCGGCTCCAGCCTGGCCCGGACGGGTGGGCCCAGGCGCTGAAGATCCGGACCGACACCCTGACCTTCGGCCGCAGGGTGGCGATCGATCTCGACCTGCTGGCCATCGGGATCCCCGCAGGTGTGAACGAAGACCAGCAGGCCGCAGGCGCTGTCCACATCTATCGGCTCTTCGAGTAGACAGGCCTTGCGAAACCCTCATTTCTCGAAGTGCTGCCAGCCGAAGACCCTTGAGTAGGTGAGGTGCTCGACCTCGCGGCCGTCCTCGTAGGTCCAGGACGCCAGGGGCGTCCCGTCCGTGTCGAAGAGCATCTTCGTGCCGACCGGCTTGCCCTTCTCGTAGGCGCAGCAGCTCTGGAGCTGGCCGTTTTCGTGCCACAGCTTCTCCGTGCCGTGCTTTCCGTTGATCGTGGTCTTCGGCCTGCCCTCGACCGGGTACCTGGTCGAGTGGGTCTCACGCCTCAGCTTTCCGCTCTGGTAGAACTCGTACTCCACCCAGGTGCCGTCGGTGAAGTAGATCGACTTGTACTTGATGGACCCGTCCGGCCACTTGTTGCGCCCGACCCTCTCCGTCTTGACTTTTTTTTCCGGAGGCGACTGCTCACACAGCGGGTTGAGCTGCGGCTCCTCCGGGGCCTCTTGCGCGAGCCCGATCGAAGGGAGCATCATCATCGTGGCGAGAATGAAACACCGTGCTGTGCCAAGCATGATCGTCCTCCAGGACAGAGCTTGTTACTGGAACTGCATCGGCTCGAAGACGTACGGCGGCAGCAGGCTCTTGTAGTCCAGGCTCTTGAAGGACGAGAAGCGCGTGCCCATCTCGACGCCCCAGCGCACGTCGACCTTGGGCGGGAGCTTCTTCACGGCCGGCCGGAGCACGCTGATGAGCAGGCTGTCGCCGACCGGGGCGAGCTGGAAGTACAGGGCCAGGCCCTTGAGCCTCTCCTCGGGCTCGGCTCCCTCGGCCAGCGTGTAGACCCGGCCGAGATCGGTCACGCCGAGCAGCAGCTTGACGAGCTTCTTCATGCCGCCGAGCGTCGGCTCGATGCCGGCGAAGTCGAAGACCTGGCCGCTGACGCCGCCCACGGCCACCTTGCCCTCGCCGAGCGGGATCATCGACAGCGGGAAGAACCTGGCCGGCATGCCGAGCTCGGCTGCGATCTCGGATCCGGCTCGCGTCACGCGCAGCTTGAGCAGGCGGCTCGCGACCGCGCTGCGACGGGGCTGGTCGACGCCGCCTTCGGGCGCCTTGCCGGTCAGGGGCGCCAGCAGGCCGACGGCGCTCGACTTGAGCGCGGCCAGGCCGCGCACGGCCTCCTCGCGCGCGATGCGGAAGTTCGGCCCCTGCAGCACCCACAGGGTCTGCGGGTCGCCGGGCTCTGCAGCCAGGGACAGGCTGAGCGGAAGGTCGCTGTCCGGGGCCAGCTCGAGCGGCTCGCCCTGCAGCGCGGGACCGCCGCTTCCGAGCTCGACCGTGCGCAGCTGGTTGGTGCAGGGGTCGAGCAGGGCGATTCGATCGGGCGCGAGCGCCGTCAAGGAGGCGAAGCAGGTGCGCCTGTCGGCCTGGCGGAGATCCAGACGGCCCCGCTCGGCCGCGGCCTCGGGGCTGCTCACGTCCAGCCACAGCAGGTGGCCCTCGCTGAGCACGAGCAGCTGGCCCGGCGCCGGGGCGAGCATGGCCGCGGGCGCCGAGTCCAGGCCGGCCCGGCACTCGGCGATCTTCCTCGGGCCGCCCTTGGCGCCCATGGCAAAGACCTGCACGGGCAGCTCGGCGCGCTTGGGCGGCAGGGCCGCGCTCTTGAGCAGGCTCTCGGCCCAGGCCTTGGCGCCGTCGTCGCCCTGGCCCCGCCCGAGCGCGTAGAGCAGGGCGCCGTCCGGGGAGAAGGCCACCGGGCCCGCGCAGGCGAAGTCCCTGGAGATGACCGTGCCCTCCAGGCCCTTGAAGCCGACGACCGCGAAGCGCAGCGCAGCGTTCCGGCGATCGGCGACCGCGGCATAGGAGCGCAGCCGCACGGATTTCATCGACTCGCCGCGCGCGGAGCGGACCTTCAGCTGGCTCGTGTTGCGCGGATCCAGACCCCGGGGCACGCGGAAGAGCAGGCCGTGGGCCAGGTATCCCTCGGGCGCGAGCTCGCGCTCGCCCAGCAGGATGCGGCTGTCCGCGTCCATGCCCTTGCCGCGCACGGCCACCCACTCGCCCGGGCTGAGCTTGCCGTCCGAGTCCGAGATCCGGATCTCGCCCTGGGCGGGAAGGACCTGGCCGCCCAGGTCGATCACCCGATCGATCTCGGGCTTGTCCTGTGTGCGCATCGGCTCGGCGACCCGCACGAGCTTCATCGGCCCCGAGCAGGCAGCCGCCGACAGCAGGGCCGCGGCGCATAGGAACCGTTGCATCGATCGCATGTCAGTCCTCCTCGGGGCTGATTGTGTCGATCTGCTTGCGAAAAGCAAGCCCGGCGGCGCATGATGAGGCTCGAGGAGGGCTGCTATGAATTCCGTCACACGCAGGCTCGGCGGATGGCTTTTCGGCTTTTCGGGATTGCTCCTCGCGCTCGCGACCGCGCAGGCCGGCGAGAAGGCCCGGGTGCTCCCCATCCAGGGCGACAGGATCCAGCTGCCCGAGCCGGTGCGCTTCAAGGCGGGCACGGCCGAGCTGCTGCCCGAGTCGCTGTGGGTGCTCGATAGCGCGGCGGCCACGATCGAGACGCATGCCGAGATCCGCAAGCTGGAGATCGGCGTGCACTCGGACGCCCGCGGCAGCGCCGTCTTCAACAAGCGCCGCACCCAGGACAAGGCCGACCGGATCCGCAGCTACTTGATCGCCAAGGGCGTGCCCGCCGACCGGCTCGTGGCCGTGGGCTTCGGCGAGGAGCGGCCGATCGCCACCAACCAGACCGCCGAGGGCCGGGCCAAGAACCGCCGGGTCGAGCTTTCGATCACAGAGCGCCGCCCGGCCGGAGAGAAGTGATGCGACCGCTTCGAGGCAGCGATCGATCGAGCGAGTGAAAAACCGTGATCGAGGGCTCGGATTTCCGCGGGCCCACCCTCTTCCAGTTCCAGCAAAGAGCTTTCGTTCCAGGTGCTTGCCTCTCATGTGCGCCTGGCGCAGATCTTGCTCGATTGCAGCCGAGATCTTTCGCGGAGGATGCGATGCAAAAGAAGATATGTTTTGTCCTGTTTCTGGGCGCCCTCACCTGCCCGGCCTGCGAGCCGGCTTCGGATGATGAGCCGGTTTGCGGCGATTCCTGCCAGCTCGCCCAGGCCTCCAGCTCGGGCCCTCTGGCCCGGCGCCTGGCCGAGGAGTTCGACCGCCACTACGCGGAGCTCGAGGGGCTGAGCTACGCAGATCTCTGCCAGCAGCACGCGCAGAGCTACCTTCCTGCCCTGGGCTTCGAGGTGGCGGACGCCCTGCACTACGCCGATTTCCTGGACGCCTTCGACCTGTCCGAGCAGGCCCAGACGACCCTGGACCAGCTCGGCTTCGTGGTCGTGCCGGCCCCGGCCCGGGCGCCGAGCATGACCGCCCCGACCGCCGGCGCGGGCCCGGCCGACGTGTACTACCGGGTCTTCGCCGCGGACCTGCCGGTCTTCATCTCGGCCGACTCCGTGCTGCACGCCTGGCACCGCTCGTACGACGAGCTGCTGGAGCAGTCCGAGACCGCTTTCATGATCCCGACGCTCTCGGACCTGCTGGCCCAGACCATGTCCGCCCTGGACGCGGCTGCCCAGGACGGCCGCGATGCGCTCGTCTACCTGGCCGTGGCGCGCTGCCTGCTGCACGACGACTACCAGGCGCCGGCGAGCGTGCGCGCCGAGGTGGATCGCTTCCTGGACCTGGTCGCGAGCAAGCAGATGGTCGAGGTGGAGTTCCTGGGCCAGTGGACCTGGATCGACTTCTCCCAGTTCATCCCGCGGGGGCACTACACCCACACCGAGCAGCTCGAGCGCTACTTCCTGGCGATGATGTGGCTCGGGCGCACCGATCTGGTGCTCTACAGCGCAGACCCTCAGGAGCCGCCCCGCCCGCGCGAGGAGGCCGCCGCCCGGGCCATGGCCGCGGCGATGCAGGCAGCCTCGGCCACGCCCCTGTTCGAGCGCATGGACCGCTTCTACGCCGCCTACGTGGGCAAGACCAACGCGCTGACCCCGACCGCGCTGCTCGCGCTCTGCGCCCGCGCCGGTCTCGAGGCCTGCCAGGGCGATGCCGCGGGCATGCAGGCCGTCTACGCCGAGCAGCCGCCGCCCGAGTACTCCAGCCGGGTCTTCGCCGGCGAGCTGCCGCCGATCTGCATGCGCTTCTTCCCGCAGCGCTTCGGCTACGGCTCGTGGGTCACGAGCCAGACCACGACCCCGCGGCTCGAGCCCGCCGTGGAGGGCGGCCGGGCCATGGCCATGGTCGAGGACGTGGCCTTCGCGCTCGGCAGCAGCCGGGCGGTCGAGTACTTCGCCGAGGACATGCAGCTGCCCTATCGCGAGAACCTGCCGGCCACCCTCGAGGCGGCCAGGCGCACCGTCCAGGCCATTCCGCCGAGCGAGCTCGACCCCACCACCTACAACTTCTGGCTCGACGCCCTGATCGCCCTCGGCGCGCCCAGCCTGGACCCGGGCTTGCCGCAGGTGATGCGCACCGCGGTCTGGCACGACCGCAAGCTCGAGGCGGTCCTGGCTTCCTGGGCCGAGCTGCGCCACGACACGATCCTGATCGTCGAGCAGAGCACCGGCGGGATCGGCTGCCAGTACCCGCTGGGCTACGTCGAGCCCGTGCCCGCGCTCTACCGGAGCCTGGCCGCCGCGGCCGCGGCCCTCAGGGTCCTGTACCTGGACGACGAGATGGCGGGCTTCGGCTCGGTGCCGGAGTTCCTCTCGCACTTCGAGAGCAGCATGGCGACGCTCGCGAGGCTCGCGGACAGGGAGCTCGCCGGGCAGCCGATGCTCGACGAGGAGCTGGACTTCCTGAACCAGACCGTGGACCTGCACGGGACGTCCTACTACGGCGCGCGGGTCTACGACGGCTGGTACCCCAGGCTCTTCTGGACCCGCTTCTGGAACCCCGAGTACCCCGACGGCTTCGAGGACGATCCCAGCGGCATCTCCGAGCCCACGGTGGCCGACGTGCACACCGACGCCGAGTGCGGCCTGGCCCTGGAGGTGGGCGTGGCGCACCCCGGCTTGATGATCGTGGCCATCGACAACGGCCCGGCCGTGTCGCTCTACGGGGGGCCGGTGGCCAGCTTCTTCGACTTCCACGTGGGGCTCAGCGAGCGGATGACCGACGAGCAGTGGTACGAGCAGGTCGAGGGCGGCTCGCTGCCCCCGCGGCCCGACTTCGCCCAGAACTACTGGGCGGATTGATCCCGCAGGGGCTTGGCGGAGATGGTCAGCTCGTCGATGTAGCTGTCGGTTGCGTTGCCGCCGCGGCCGCTGTTCGTCGACAGGTAGCCGATGCCCCGGCTCATCCACTCCGCGTTGCTCACCCGGCCCTCGTAGACGAACTCGCCGTCCATCTCCACGCCGAAGGCGCCGGTCTGGGTGTTCAGCTTGATCACGATGTGGGTGTAGCGGCCGGAGTAGCGGGCGATGCTCGGGTGCGGCACCTGGGCGGCGGCGATCCCCCGGGTCCGATATGCGTTCTGGGGGTCGAAGACCGGATCGTCGAAGCCGGGCACGGGCGCGCCGGGCGCTGGCCGGAGAGGCTCGGGAGCAGGGGCATGGTCGGGCGAATAGTTGGGCGGAGGATAGGGCTGCGTTTTCTCCTCGCAGGCCAGCAGCGCGAGGCAAAGCAGCAGGGGCAAGCAGGCTGGTTCCCTTTCGTTTTCCGACAGAGGCTCAGTCCGCCGAGAAGCTGCGGGTCCAGTCGGCGCGCGGCGGCGCCTTGTCCTGGACGAGCATCACGCGCCACTGCTCGTCGGTGAGCCGGTTTTTGATCGGCTGCTTGAACTCGTAGTGCGAGAGCACGGGGCCGACGGCCAGGACCACGTCTCCGGCTGGCCGGGCGTAGGCGACGACCATGAGGCGCAGGTAGCCCGAGGCCTCCTGCAGGCACTTGCTGGTATTGATGTCGGTGTGCACGTCGGTCACCAGCGTGGTCTTGAGGCCGCGCTCGTCCACCTCCCCGATCGCGCTCTTGAGCGCGCTCGGAAGGCCGGCCAGGAAGGCGTTGTCGGCTTCCGAGATGGGCTCGTTGGCCACCTGGCGCTTGCAGATGGCGAGCAGCCTCTCCAGTGTGGAGACCAGCGAGTCCATGCGCGCCTTGGCCGCCTCGTCCAGCACGCCGAGCTCCGAAAGCCCGCCGCGGGCCATGCGCACCGTGGTCAGGATGCGGGCGTAGACGAGCGGCAGCGGCTCGACCAGGCCCCTGGGCGGGGGCGGCGGCGCCGGCCTTTTCGGCGGGCGTCTGACGGAGGTGGTGCCGATGTGCCTGGGCGTGTAGCTCTGCTTGGCGTAGAGGATGGTGTTGTGGCGCAGCGCAGCCCAGGAGGCCAGGGCGCTCGAGAGCTGGCGGTCCAGCCAGGCCTCGGTCTGCTGGAAGGCCTGGTGGCCTTCTTTGCGCTCGGCGACGAGCGTCTTGAGCGCGTAGAGCCAGGACCAGTACAGGTTGCGGTTCCAGTCGCGGGCCTCGATCGCGGCGAACTCGCGCCGGAGCCGATCGAGCTGGGCGACGTACTTCGGGTAGGCGTCCTCCTTGCGATCGGCGATCAGCTGCTCGGCCCGCCGGCTGCCCAGGACGCTGAACACGTCGAGGCCCATGGGAAAGCCGCGGATGGAGTAGCACAGGTCCGGCTGGATCCGCTCGTCCGGAATGGTGACCAGGGTGAAGCGCTCTGCCATCCTGCGGGGCACGGTGCCCGCGGCGGGCGAGACCATCTGACCCAGGATGGTGGAGTCGGGGATGGCGCGTTGGCCCATCAGGCGAAAGCCCATGGTGGAAGACAGGATCTCGTCCAGGTTCTGGCTGCCTGTCGCGGCGTGGCCCGCCTTGCCGCCTGGATCGATGCCGGCCCCGCCGGTGCCCGAGAAGATCGCGGGCTTGCGCATGCCGGCCAGGGCCTCGACGAGCTCAGCGTGCTTGGCCGCATCGTCGAGCTCGCTCGCGGAGAAACGGCTTCCGAACACGGCCCGCAGCGCGTGCCGGTAATCGTACAGGCTCAGGTCGTCCGCGAAGCCCGCGTAGAAGGCGGTCACGGCGTAGAGCCGGTCCCAGACCTCGGTCAGCTTGCGGCCGCCGGGCAAAGCGAGCTCGCCCGCGCGGGCTGCGATCATCGCCGCCTGCGTCGTTTGGATCCGGGCGGTCTCCGGGTCTGTCAGGGCCTTGGCCGGGGGGGCGATGGGGCCAAACTCCTCGTGACCCTTGAGCAGGAAGGTCATCCGGCCGTACCACATCATGGCCCGGAAGTATCTCTGGAGCTTCTCGCTGCGCGTGTAGTGGCCCCGAGGCTTGTACTGGCTGTAATCCTCGGGGACGCGGAACAGGGCCTTCTCGCGGGCGAGAGTGTATTCCGGCAGGCCCTCGTGCTCCTCGATCTTGGCGCACTCCCAGTCGACCACCTCGCGTACGTGGCCAGGTGGGGAGAAGCCCGGTTCGAGCTGCTTCAAGGCCACCGAGAAGAAGGCCGCGTTGCGCCGGGCTGCCTCCTTGACCGCTCCCGTGGACGAGCCGTACTCCTTCTCGGCCGCGTCCAGCAAGACCCGGGTGGCGGCCAGCATGTCTTCGAAGAAGACCCGCTCCTCGATGTCTCGGAGCGTCTCGTCGAACTGGATGTGGAAGAGATGCAGGGGCGTGTCGGCGGTGACGAAGATGGGTACGCCCTGGGACAGGACCCGCGTGTAGGCCGCCTGCAGCTCGTCGAGACGGCCGGCCGGCAGGACGACGAAGCCGTTCTTGGAGAGCAGGTCCCGGGCCTCGGGGCTCGAGAGGTACAGCGGGGCGACCTTGGCGTGGTTGGTGATCGTGCTCAGGTCGATGGGTAGCTCGACCTTCCGCATCTGGATGGCGAAGTCCTCGGCCTCGGGCGCGTAGTGCTTGAGAAAGACCTCGCCCAGGTCCTTCGCGGCCGGAAGCTCGGGCAGCTCGATCGTCTCGGATACGGGAGTCGGATCGGCTTTCTCGATCGGCTCGGAGACGGATGGCTCCTTGCAAGAGAGCGTGCTGGCACTGCCGAGCAGCAGGCAGCAGAGCAGGGCGGTTGCGGTCTGCGCGGTGCGAAGTGAAGGCATGGCTTGTCTCCAGGACTGGTTGTACCTTTCGACGTGCCGAGTGTACGATGGATCTGGAAGATGGGCACACGCTTTCATCTCGGATGGATAAGCTGGCTTGCCGCCTCGCTCTGCGGCGCGGCCTGCGGCCAGCAGGCGCAGGAGCCTGCCTGTCAGAGGGCCGGCTGCGAGGGCGCCCTGCTGTGCGAGGTGCCGGAGGACCCCGGCTCACGCGGCCCGTGGCCGGTGGGTGCGCGTACGGTCTCGCTGGCCGGGCTGACCGCGGAGTTCTGGTACCCGGCGCGCTTCGGCAGCCAGGACGATGCGGCGCAGGTGGTCTACGACGTGCGCACCCAGCTGCCGGCCGAGGAGCGCGCCAAGATCCCGGACTCGGACAACCCCTACCAGACCTGCGACTGCTACCGCGACCTGCCGATAGACGAGGCCCGCGGGCCCTACCCGCTGGTCGTGTTCTTCCACGGCACGGCGGCTTTTCGCTCCCAGTCGCTCGACCTGTGCACCCACCTGGCGAGCCGGGGCTTCGTGGTGCTGGCTGCCGATCACCCCGGTCTGCGGCTGGCCGACGCGCTCGGGCTGGCCGGGATCGAGTCCGACCTGCCCGGCGATGCGGCCGCCATGCTGGCTGCGCTGGCGGCGCCGGAGGGCGAGTGCGCCTTTCTCGAAGGCGAGCTGGCCCTCGATCGGGTGGGCCTGATCGGGCACAGCGCCGGCGGCCGGGCGGCCGGGCAGGCGACCGGGCTGCCCGGCGTGCGGGCGAGCGTGCCGATGGCCTACGAGGGCGCGGAGCCGGGGCCGCTGCTCGAGGCGCTGCTCGTGCTCGGGGCGCAGGACGACGCGGTCGTTCCCTACGAGCGCCAGCAGGCGGGCTACGAGGCCTCGCCGGCGCCCAAGCACCTGGTGGGCATCGCGAACGCCGGCCATCTGGCCTTCTCGGACCTGTGCGCCATGACCAACGCGGACGGCCAGGACCTGGTGGAGATCGCAGTCGAGCACGGCGTGACCAACGCCGAGCTCGCACTCCTGCTCTGGGACGGCTGCGGGGAAGGGCAGACCTCGCCAGAGCAGGGCTGGGCGATCGTCGACTACGCATCCGCCGCGATCTTCGAGCAGGCGCTCACCTGCCGGGCCGGGCCCGATCCGCTGGCCGAGATCGAGGATCGCTTCTCGCTGGTGGCCGAGCACCGCTGCGATCCCTGAGCGGAGGTGTGCGATGTCCGAGCGCACGGTGACCCTGCGCGAGATCCGCGACGAGCACGGCCTGCGCTACCTCGGCGTACGGATCGACGAGAACGGCGACCTCGTCATCGAGGGGCAGGATCTGGGATCCGGGGTGGAGTCCTTCTGGGGCGAGGGCGCAAGCGAGTACGAGTGGATCCGGCAAGTCAAGGCCCGCGACCTGCCCAGGCTGCTCGAGGCGCTGGGCGCGAAGCCCGAAGCCGACCTGCTCTCGCTGCTCGGCGAGCGCTTCTCGGGCGATCGGGCCTCGGAGCTGGAGCGCTTCCTGAAGGCGCACGCGATCCCCAGCGAGTTCTGGTCGCGGGTGGGCGATTAGAGCCCAGCTGTGCTATCATGGACGGGCGAGGAGGTGTCGAGGTGAGCCGCTGCCCCGGCCAGGACATGCGCAACCTGACCATCAGCTACCACCCCTGCCCCGAGTGCGGCAAGCCGGTCGAGTTCTTCTCCGACGAGATGCGCCTGCACTGCCCCCACTGCCGCGCCTGGGTCCACCGGGATCGCGCGCCGTCGTGCATCGAGTGGTGCAAGGGCGCCAAGGAGTGCCTGGGGGCGGAGCTGTACGCCAAGCTCGCAGGTGAGATCAAGAAGAAGTAGCTGCAGACAGCGCACGCTCGAGCAGGTCCGCAATGCCCATACGGGCCGCGCTCTGCCGGAGGTAGCACAGATCGAGCTCCGGGCCCCGGACCTGGATCACGCCGATCACGTCGTCCCACTGCCGCTCGGAAAGGCCTTCTGCCTGCCGGTACCAGTCCAGCTTCTGGAGGATGATGTCCTCGGCACTGGCGACGCTGAGCGTGCGCCCCGAGTCCGGGTCCACCACGTAGGTCTGCCGGCGGCGCATCTCTTCGCGCTGCGCCGTGTCGTCGCCTGGGATGAAGACGTCCACCTTGAACATCGTCGCGAGGTGGATCAGGTTGAAGCAGCGCTTGCCTCGGATCGCCTCTCGGATCGCGTCCGCATCCAGGTAGAAGTCGGAGCCCAGGCGCTCGACCAGCCGAGAGACGTGCGAGAGCTCGAGCTCGGCCACCAGGTCTGCGTCCTGGGTCGAGCGGGGTATGCCGTGCAGCGAGCTGGCGAGCGAGCCGCCCACCAGGTAGGGGACGCCGAGCTCGTCCAGAACCCGGGCCACCTCCAGGGTGCACTCGACGGCCTGCGCGAGCGGCATCAGTACCCTTCTCGCTCGGGATCCCAGCCGAAGGCTGCGATCATGAGCTCGCGACCGAGCCACAGGGCCGCGAGCCGCATCCTCAGTTCCTCCTCGGACAGATCGGGGCCGTACCGGGCCTGGATGCGCGCGCGGGCCATCTGCAGGGCGGCCTGGTTGAGATCGACCACCCGGCGAAGCTTCTCGGCCGGGCTCATCCGGCGGTAACCCTCGATGAGCATGCGCTCTGCGTCCGGGCTGGTGTCGATCGGCTGCTTCATGCCATCCACTCTAACGCGCTGCAGGCCGCGGCAACAAGGGCTCAGCCGTCCCAGCGCTTGATCTGCTCGACCAGCCCGAGCAGCTCGGCGCGCTTCTTCTCGAAGACCGCGAACAGCACGATGATCGCGCCGCCCAGCAGGATGCCGGCCACGTACCACAGCCAGGTCCAGCCCAGGTGGGCCGAGGCGTGCCAGATCATGGTGATCAGCGACAGCAGCAGGAAGACCGAGCCCAGCAGCAGAAACGATCGCACCCGCAGCCAGACGCCGGCGAGGACCCCGGCCACCGACAGCGCCATGAGCACCAGCGGCAGCCAGGGGGAGCTCGCGACCCCGTTGATGAAGATGTCCGCGGTCGAGGAGACGTAGATGACCAGCAGGCTCATGGCGCGCAGGATCCCGTATCGCTTCGCGCCGAGGCGCTCGACGTTCAGGTAGGACGCGGCCAGCATCGACAGCGCGGCCGGGATGAGCCAGAGCTGGGGGTGCTCGAAGAAGCCCAGGCCGCCGGCCGTGTGCAGGAAGTACCACAGGCCCCCGTTGGCGCCCAGGGCCGCCAGCACCCCGAAGCCGAAGGATCGCCGGGTCACCGCCAGCACGCCGTAGAGCAGGCCCACCAGCAGCAGCAGGTTGGAGTAGTGCAGCTCGGAGCGCAGCGCCCAGAAGCCGAGCACGGGCAGCAGCGGCAGGAAGACGGACGTCCGCTCGATGGGCTTGGCCAGCACCAGCTGGCGCCTGCGGCCGAAGAGCTCGCTCAGCCCCACGCCGCAGAACGCCACCCCCATCACCACCAGCGGCCAGTAGCGGGTGAAGAAGCCGGAAAACAGCCACGGCATGGTCAGGCGCACGTGTGCGAGCTCCAGCGCCAGCAGGCCCTCGGCCGCGTAGACGTAGCCCATCCGGCCGCGCTCGCTGAGCTGGAAGGGATCGCGCTCCGGCAGGACCGCGAAGATCACAAAGGCCACCGCCAGGCCGAGCAGGGTGCAGCCCACGGCCGCGATGGCCCAGGCCGCCATGGGCACCGCGTGCAGCGTCACCGCGTAGCCGATCTCGATCCCCAGCACGGCGGTGACCGCGAGCGCCGCCAGGCCGAGCACCCAGGGCTGCAGCCGGCCTGCGATCCGCGGCCAGGCGTGCTCGGCCTCGGCGGACCTCCGGGCGAGGGCCGTGCAGGCGACCGCGGCCAGCGCGAGCACGAGCATGGCCACCACCGAGCGGTTCAAGGCCGGCTGAGCCATCCCGGGCGCCTGCCAGGCCCAGCCCCAGGCCAGGCCAGCGGCCAGGCCGAGCAGCGCGGCCGGGATCCGCTCTCGAGGATCGAAAGAGCCCAGGCCCACGCCGAGCGCGCCCAGCAGCGCGGCGCTCGCCGCCCCCAGCCTGAGCCAGAGCGCGCAGGAAGGCTCGACTCCGAGCCAGGCGGGCGAGCCCTGCCAGACCACGAGCTGGGCCAGGGCCAGCGTGACGAGCCCGAGCAGCAGCCGAATCCGCTGCAAGCCGGAGCCGAGCAGCAGGTGCGGCACCAGCCGGCCGGCGATCAGTCCCGTGACGAGCAGATAGGCGCCCAGGCAGACGGCGGCCCACCAGGCGAGCCAGCTGGGCGCGAGATCGAAGCCGTCCAGGAGCGCGCCGATCACGAGCAGGCCGAGGTAGAAGAGATGCTGGAGACGGGCCCGCTGATTGACCAGCGCGAGTGCGCACGCCGCAGCCAGCGCGCTCCAGGCGAAGAGCGGCTCCGGCGAGCCGGGCGCGCCTTGCGTGTCGAGGATCAGGCCCAGGCCCACGGCCAGCGCCATGGCCATCGGGGCCAGGAAGGCGGCCGCGCGCTCCAGGCCGGGAAGGCCCGTGCTCACGGGAGCTCGGCGGCGCTCCAGGCCCCAGGCGCCGAGCCCGGCCAGGGCCAGCGCGGCCGCGTTGGCCGCGAGCAGGTCCATCGCGATCTGGGCTGCGGAGAGCTGCCCGTGCTCGACAAGCCACCAGACCGAGGTCGCAGCGCAGAGCAGAAGAGCGGACAGGTAGACATCGCCGCGCTTGCGGCGCAGGCTCCCCAGGACCGCGGCCATGCCGGACAGGGCCAGCATGGCGCCGACCGACCACCACGGCCGGCCGGGATCGGAGCCCAGGGCGCGGAGCGCGAGCAGCAGCGAGAGCGCGCCGGCGAGATACATGGCCGTCGAGAGGTTGCGCTCGAGCTCGGCCAGGCGCGGCCGGGAGAGCATTCCGGCGAGCACGAGCGGCAGGGCCGCGACCGCGGTGACCGCGCCGAGCAGGCTGTGGTAGGCGAGCCAATCGCCGGTATCGAAGATGCTCGCCGAGAAGGCCGCCGCGCAGGCCGCGGCCAGGCCCGTGAAGGCGAGCAGCCAGACGGCTTGCCGGCGCCCGATATCGAGCCAGGCCAGCGCGGCCACCGCAGCGAGCAGGGCCCATGTCCACGGGCTGCCCGCCGCGCGAAGCGCCGGGCCGGTGCTCGAGGGATCGAGCACCAGCGCGATCCCGGCTGGCACCACGACCGCGCCCGCGGCCAGCGCGCCAAGGATCCAGGCGCAGCGCGGCAGGGGGGCCAGCTCCGATCTCACGGGTCCGGCGCGAGCGATCGCCCGCTCGATCCACAGGCCGCCCAGGCCGGCCAGCACGAACGCGATCCCGTTGACCTGCACGAGCTCGACCGAGGCCTCGGCGAAGCGCGGCAGGTTGCCAAAGACCGCTCGCAGGCCAGCTCCGTACTCGCATAGCCACCAGACGTCGACCGCGAGCCACCACAGCCCGGACGCCAGGTAGGCGAGCCCGCGCATGCGGCGGAGCCAGGCGAGCGAGGCCGAAAGGCCCGCGAGCGCGAGCACGGCGCTGACAGACCACCACGGCCGAGCCGGATCCCCGGAAAGCGCGCGGAGCGCGAGCACCAGGCCGAACGCGCCGAGGATCAGGCACCAGGATACAATCCGGCCCGTCAGCTGCCGAGAACGCGTTGGCCGCAGGGCGAGCAGCAAGGGCAGCCAGGCCGCGGCGCATGCGCAGAGCAGCAGGGTGTGGAAGGCCAACCAGCCGCCGTGCGGATCGACGGGGCAGACGCTCATCGCGGCCATGCCCGCCAGGCTGAGCCCCGTGAGCGCGAGCCGGCCTGCGAGACCTCGATCATCGGGCTGCCCTGGTGAAAACGTACGCGTTGCTGCAACGCCGAGCACCCCCATTCGTGCTCGGGCTTTGAACCGCCCTCCGCGCGACCGGGGGGCCCCCGCTCGGCTGCGCGCAACGCGCTGTACGGGATCGATCCAGGCCAGGGCCCAGGCCAGGATCAGCGCCAGCCAGGCCCACGGGCTGCTCGAGGCCGCAATCCCGGGCCGGGCCGCGCCGGCCGCGGACGGCTCGACGACGATCGCCAGCGCGCCGGCGCCGATCGCGAGCCCGAGCAGCGCGAGGCTGCAGGCGGCCGCGAAGACGTGCAGGGCGGGCAAGCTCCCGTCGAGCCGGACCGCGCGCCAGGCGCGGCCGAGCTCGACCGAGCGGCTCGCGAAGCCGGCCGCGCAGAGCGCGATGGCGTTCGCCTGCAGCAGCAGGATGGCCGAGTCGAGCGGAGCGCCGGCCTGCCAGTAGCTCCGCACCCACCAGCACGAGGTGGCCCCGAGCAGGTAGAGCGCGGCGAGGTACGAGAAGCTGCGCCGGCGCTCGAGACCGGCCAGGCCGGCCACCAGGCCGGCGAGCGCCAGCATGGCCCCGGCCGCCCACGGGTACAGGTCGAGCGAGCTCGAGCGCAGGGCCAGGACGGTCGCGAAGCCCGCGGCGATCAGCGCGCTCCGCCGGATGCGCGGCGCGAGCTCGGCGAGCAGCGGCCTCGGGATCCAGGCCGCGGACAGCAGCACGAGCCAGCCGATCCCGAGCCCGCCCAGGAGCAGCACGAGCAAGGCCGGCTGCGTGCCGAGCCGCGCCACACCGAGCGCGGCCAGGCTCACGAGCACGAGCCCGGCCGCCGGCAGCCTGTCGACCAGCGCGCGCGGACTGCGCGCGAGCAGGGCCAGCAGCGCGGGCAGCGCGGCCAGCCAGGCCTGGACGTCCCCGGCCGCCAGGGCGGCCCGCCCGAGCGCCGCCGGCGCGGCGATCAGGCAGGCGAGGGCCGGCACCAGGGCGAGCCCGTCAAAGGCCAGGGCGATTCCCAGCAGCGCTCCCCGAAGGCGCTGCTCGCCCGGCAAGGCCGGACGGCGCGCGCCGAGCAGCTTCCAGCCGAGGGCGAAGAGCCCGCTCGCCATCCCGGCGTACTGGGCCAGGCGCAGCCAGAAGACCCCCTCGATGGGGCTCGACGACTGCAGCGCGGTCAGGCCGTGCGCGCCCGAGGCCGCGAGCACGAGCCACAGGCCGCCGCAGAACACGAGCCCGGGCGCGCGGCGCTCGATCCCGTGCAGGGTCCAGGCTGCTGCGATCAGCACGAGCGGCGCGGCGATCGACACGCCCGGCCCCAGGCAGGAGAAGATCGAGCCAGCCAGCGGGCGCGAGGCGTGGAAGACGAGCTGGCAGGCGCTGAGGACGAAGACGCCCAGGCTGGAAGCCGCCAGGACCAGCGCCAGCAGCAGGCGGCGCCCGAGCGGATCGAGCCGCGGCCAGCGGAGGCTTCGACGGATGAAGCCCGAGAGCCTGGTAGACCACAGCGGCAGCGAGGCGACCAGCGCAGCCGCGGCCGTGAAGAAGCGCAGCGCCGTGGCCGAGGCCCGCTCGGCGCTCCAGAGATCGGCGAGCAGGGCCGCCGCGGCCAGCGCCGACAGGAAGAGCCCGGCCCGCGGCCAGGCCGGCTGTCCCTCCCACAGGGCGCATGCGAAGAGCGCGGCCAGGAGCCCCACCACGAGCCAGGTGCCCGCGCCCAGGTAGGCGTGCAGGCCGAGCGGCGCGCCGAGGACCGCATGCTCGCTGACCAGCAGCACCAGGGTCCCCATGGCCAGCAGGTACAGCCCGACCAGCCCGGTAAGCAGGAGCATGAAGCGGTCCAGCGAGGGCCACCAGGGAGATACGAAGCGTCTGAGCGCGCCTCGCCAGCCGCTGCGTTCGGGCCCGATCCATCGGACCGCGAGCAGGCGGCTCGTCGCGAGCAGCAGCGCGAGCCCGCCCAGGACCGCGGCCAGCGTCTGGACGCTCCAGGGATGGAGCAGCGGATGGGTGGAGGCGGCGAACCAGGCGCGCCTCGCGAGAAGCGAGACCGCGAGGATCTCGGAGGCCAGGAGCAGCGCGATCTGGAAGGCCGCGTAGAGCCAGTCCCAGCCGAGCAGGAGGGCCGCCCCCAGCGCGAGCGCGGCCAGCCAGAGCATCGGCGCCCAGAGCTCGTGCGCGGCGGGGATGCCCAGGCTGTCGAGCAGCCCGATCGCGGCCAGGCCCGCGCAAGCGAGCAGCGATATGCGGACCGGCTGCTCAGGGGCGTGCCGGATCCAGACACGGCAGCGCTGCAGCCCGACCGCGAGCCCGAGGCAGACGCTGGCCCAGGCGAGCAGGGCGACCGGGCCGGCCTGGGCGATGCCGTCGATCTCGAAGACCAGCAGCTGGACCGCGGCCAGGGGGCCGAGCAGCGCCCCCGCCCAGCCGAGCAGGCGGCTGCGCAGGTGCACGGCGAGCGCCAGGCCGGAGATCGCGTACAGGCCGAGCGCCCAGGCCGCGCCGCCGGGATGAGAGGCGAAGTCGCTCCCGAACGCCCGCGAGAAGACGAGCGCCAGGTGGAGCAAGGCCATCACCACGGCCGCGGTCGCGTAGCTCAGGCCCTCCGCGCCCCGGCCGCCTCTCCGCATCAGCCACGAGATCAGGGCGAAGGCGCCCGCCAGCCCCGCGAGCACGACGCCGAGCGAGGGAGAGCCGAGCGCGGCGAGAAGCGGCTCCGCGCCGGCCTGCCAGGCGAGCCGTCCGGTGAGGACCGGATGGCCGATCGCGCAGGCCAGCGCCAGCTGGGGCCAGGCCAGCATGTGGAGCGCGGGCAGCCGGAAGAGCCAGGCCGCCGCGAAGAGCACCGCGAAGCCCGAAAGCGCGCTCGGAAGGAGGCACGCGGGCCTCGGGAAGGCCAGCACCAGGCCGGCCAGGACCAGGCAGGCGGACGCGATCGCCACCCCGCAGCCGGCGACCCGGGCGCTGACCAGCTCGGGCGCGCGCACGCGCTGCCACAGCACGATGCCGGTGAAGAGCGGCGGGGCCGCGAAGAGGCCGAGCAGCGGGGATAGCGCCTGGGCGTCCGCGCTCACGTAGAGCAGCAGGCCGACCGCCACGGCCGCGGCAAAGGCCGCGCAGCCGAGCAGCGCGAAGGCGGCCCGGGCCGTGGGCCGGTCGATGGGATCGGAGCGGCGCTCGCGCGCGATCGCGCCGAGCGTGGCCAGGGCGAAGAAGAAGAGCGGCAGCGCGCCCAGCGCGAGCTGGCCCGGCCAGTCGAGCGACTCGGCCGTGCGGGCGATCGCGACGATGCTGGCCGCCGGGCCGATCACGGAGACGGTGAAGAGCCAGGGCCAGCGCGGCGCGATCACCTTGCCCGCCTGCCAGGTCAGCAGGGTCAAGACGAGCAGGGCTGCGGATTCCGCGATCAGCGTCCAGGCCGGGTGGCCGGTCGCGTCTTCCCGCGAGAAGGCCGCCATGGCCAGGATGGTCAGGGGCGTGAGCAGGGCCGCGGTGACCAGCAGGCCCTGGCTCGTGGTCGGCAGGCGCCATCGGCGGTGGGAGTAGAGCCCGGCCCCGAACAGGGCGGCGGTCACGGCCGTGAAGATGGAGAACTTGAGCACCGGGATGGCGGCGATCTGGGACCACAGGCTGACCACCAGGGCGGTGGAGCAGCCCACGATCAGCATCGCGCCGATCAGCTCGCCCCAGCGGATGTGCTTCTCCTCGAGGAAGGCCATCAGCACCTGCGACAGGGGCCGGGAAGGCTCGGCGGGGTGCGCTTCCGCCGGCGGCTCGCGCAGCGCCTCGAGCCCGCCGGGCGCGGCAGCCGTGCTGGACCCCGGTGCCGCGGCCTGCTCGCGCACGGCAGCCGATGCGACGGCGCCTGCGGGCTGCGCGCTCTGCGCATCCGCGAGAGGCTCTGGCGGTTCGGCGACGGGCGGCTCCTGCGCGATCGCACGCGTCTCGGCTCCGTCGCGCGCGGCGGCCGGTGCGATGGCGCTCGCGTCCTGCGCGCCCGGCGCATCCAGGCGAGGCGCCGGCGCAGCGGTCGCGAAGGGCTCGGCTGCGAAGGCCTGCTCGCCCGCGCGGGTCGGAGGCGGCTGCTTCGGGCCGGGCGCTTCGAGGGCGGCGTCGCGGGGCGCTGGCGCCTCGCGTTCGGCTCGGATGGCCGGGATCCTCGGGGGCACCTCCCGCGTCGGCGGGGGCAGGCTCGGGGCGGGCGCGATGCGCTCGAGGTCGAGCGGCTCCGGCAGCGGCGTGAGCGGCGGCGGGATCTCCGCGCGCGGCTCGATGCCCTCCAGCGCCTGGCTGAGCTCGCGGTAGTCGGCCGCGTCGATCGCGCCCGCGAGCAGCATCTGGCTGAAGGTCTGCCCGGCGATCTCGCGGTCCGCATCCTCGTCCAGCGCGTCGACCGCGGGCTCGGCGCCGGGACCGGCGGCGGCCTTCCACTTGCGGATGGCGTCCTCGACGCGCCACTGGGTCGCATCCCGCACGCATCCGGCCAGGGAGAGCCGGTTGAGCGCGCGCTGGGCCGCATCGAGCTGGGTCTTGTCGCACGGCCCTGGCGCGGCCGCGGGCGGTGCGGGTGCCTCTACGGGCTTCTCTGCGGCCTCGCCGGGCCTGGCCAGGGCGGCCAGGGCCTGCGCGCAGGCCTGCGGATCGATCGCTCCCCGCTCCCGCAGCCGCTCCAGGCTGCGACGCGCGATGGCGAGATCGTCGCCCGCTCTCGCCCGCTGCGCCTCGGGCCAGCCGCAATACGGGCAGGGCACCTGGAGGCTCTTGAGCTCGCAGCCGCAGCGCGGGCAGCGAAGCGCGGCGCTCGGCTTCGGCTTGAAGCCCCGGAAGACCCAGGCGAAGAAGACCCACAGCCCGTGGCCGCTCAGGGCCCAGAGCGCGATCAGGAACAGGATGACCAGCAGCGAGATCAGTTCCATGCGCCTTCCAGGAGGTTACGACAGCCGATGCCCCCCGGTCGAGCAAGTCCTGTGCCAGGCGCTCAAGTGCCTGGAAACAAAGCTGCCGGGAAAACCGTAGGCGCTGTGAGATGCGAACGCCGGGTGCCGGTTTCGCGTCGCGCATCCTCTCGGGGCGCGAGCTCTTTGGCGAGATCGTCCGCCTACTCGGCGCTGAAGTGCAGCGTCCAGGAGTCGAGGGTCCCGCTGCCGGCCGTGGCGCTGGTGTCGATCACGTACAGGGTCCAGGCGTTGGCCGCGGTCTCGCCGTTGTAGTCGGCCAGCGCGCCGGGGCCGTCGGGCGTGTCGCTCACCCCGTAGTGGGCCGAGAGATCGGACGTGCCGGCACCGCTGAGGTTGTGCAGCCGCACGACGGTCCCCTCGGGGTTGACCAGATCGACGATCAGCTCGCCTGCGTCGGGGTGGGTGATCGCGAGCTCGATGGTCAGGTCGGCCGTGGTGAACCAGTCGGCGTTGACCGTGTAGCTGGCCCCGAGCGGATCGTTGTCCGGGATGGCCAGCGGCAGGCCGGCCGTGGGCGTGTAGTCGAAGGTCGCCTGGTAGGCCACGCTGAGCAGCGGGGGGTTGTCCCAGCTCGTGTCGTCCCGGTCGCAGGCGGTCCAGCTCGCGCCGTGATCGCCGCTGAAGCGGAAGGCGAAGCTGTGATCGCCCGAGGCCGGCACGCGCATGCGGCCCATGTACTCGTCGTTGTTCGAGCCGCCGCCGTCCCAGCCCGGGTTGGGCCAGGCCGGGAACCAGGTCCAGGTCCCGTCCGGCGCGCCGCTGCCGAAGCCCACCTGGGCTGCGAGCTCGGGCACCGGATCGACCGGGTCGGGCTCGGTCAGGCCGGCGATGTAGAGACGCGCGTAGACCACGCCGGCTGCGTCCGGGTTGGCCTGGATGTCCTGCGGGAACTGCACCATGCACCAGTCGATGCTGCGGGTGCCCGCGCTGCAGTCCGTGTTGTCCCCGCCCGGGCTGCCGAGATCGGTGCCGCTGCCCCATGTGGCGGTCGAGTCGCACCAGTACTCGTCGAAGTCGTTCGAGTCGGCGTCCAGGTGGGCGGGGTCGAGCTGGGCCGAGGCGCCGCCCGTGCTCGCCGCCCAGGAGACCGCGTCCACGAGCGCGCCGTCGCGCGAGATGGAGATCGTCTCGTTCGCGTCGTTCAGGCTGAAGGCGTTGGGGTAGTCGTAGTCGGCCGCCACGTCGCCGTTGGTGAGCGGATCGCCGTTGATGGCCAGCACGGCCTCGTCGCCAGGCGCGAGCATGATGTCGTCCTGGACCGTGAAGGTGTTGCTGCTCGCGTCGCTGAAGACCAGGCCGCGCAGGTTGACCTGATCGGCCGAGCGATTGTGGATCTCCATCCACTCGCCGTTCGCGGCCGTCACGTACAGGGGGTGGGCCAGGTACTCGCTCACGAGCACGTCGCCCACGTCCGCAAAGCGGCCCGCGCAGGCCGCGGCCTGGCAGATGCCGCCGGTCAGGGTGCAGTCGGTCTGGGTGTCGATCGGGTAGTCGCACTCGGGCGTGCCGGCATTGTCGGTGCAGGCCCCGGGGGCGCTGTAGGTCGTCAGCACGTCGCCGACGCAGACGTCGGCCGGTGCGCTCGTGCAGGGGTTGGGCAGGCAGGGATCGTCGAAGACCGAGACCGTCAGGCGGTAGACGTTTTCATCGCCGACGTTGGCGCCGAAGACCACGATGTAGTGGAGGCCGGACTGCTCTGCAGTGTAGCCGATCGACTCGTCGTCCGTCGTGCTTGACGAGAAACCCACGGCTGTGGTTCCGGTGGGATCCAGAAGCAGCAGGTCCAGGTCGCCGTCAGCGTGGGTGAAGCGGATCGCGACCGAGATTTCCTCGTTCGCGACCAGGTCCACGGCGTAGTGATCCGGATCGCCGCCGCAGAGCACCAGGTCGCTCCAGTCCGTGCCGTCGCTGACGCTGGTGGCGGTGTCGATGATGTCGTTGTCCTCGTACGCGTCGTCCTGGCAGCCGGCCGTGCAGGCGCTCGCGTCGCAGACCTCGAACGGCCAGGCGCAGTCGGCGTCGTCGAGGCACTCCACGCAGGCCGCGCCGGCCTCGTCGCACAGCAGGCCCGAGGCCGCGCAGTCGATGACCTCTTCCTGGTAGTCGCACTCGGCCTGGCCCGCGTTGTTGGTACAGTCGCCCGGGCTGGCATAGCGCGTCAGCACCTCGACGCCGGTACAGCTCGTCGCCGGCGGCGTGGTGCAGGGGTTGGGGAAGCAGGGGTCGTCGGACAGCGTGATCAGCAGATCGTAGACGTTCTGCACGCCGGCCGCCGCGTAGACGCGCACGGTGTAGGTGCCCTCATCGCCGCTGCCCACCGACAGGTCCTCGATGGCCTCGGCGTCGGAAGTCGTAGTCGACGAGGCCACCACGGTCGAGCCGTCCGGGCCGATCAGCTCGAGGTCCAGGTTGCCGTCCG
>JAFGRB010000395.1 GCA_016935365.1 Deltaproteobacteria bacterium | reverse complement strand
GGACCGGCCGAAGGCCGAGGGAGGGGGGCGCGTAGCTTGGTCAATCATCGTGATTGCGTGCCATTTCCCGGCCAAATCATGGGGTATTCTCTTTTCCTGACTTGCGCAAACCCGCACAGCAAGCGAATTTTCGAACAACGCGGATTGCTCACCTCCCGGTCCCTATTGACTCCGAGCCCGGAGCGGCCTCATACTCCTCCTCCGGGCAGTGCTTCTTCGAAGGTCCGTATTTCAGGAGGGATCGAGATGAACCCGGTGGCAATGTGCCGCGATGCGCCGCCGTCCTGTCACGGCCCGGCCGTGGCGCTCCTGTCCGCGGCCTCGATCCTCTTCATGGCTCTCCTGGCCGCGGCCCTGGGCGGCTGCGACGGCTCCGGCGGGTCCGGGGGCTCTCTGGATCGCAGCGTCCAGCGCTCCGGCGACACGGCGGGCCCTCCCGGCGCGCGCTCGGCGGCATCCGCAGCCCCGGGAGCGGCGGACTGCCCGGCCGAGGCGCCGATGGCCTGCGCCGACGGCTGCTGCCCGTGGGGCGCCGAGTGCGCGCCGGAAGGCTGCCTGGTGGCGGCCCCGGCGGGAAGCTGCGGCGCCGGCCAGCTCACGTGCGAGGCGGCCCCGGCGGCGCCGCCGACCCTCGCCCTCGACGCGTCGCCGAACGGCAACCACGCCCTGATCGGCCAGCCCGCGACCTTCGGTCCGGGGCGCTCGGGCACGGGGCTGTGGCCCGGCCCGATCGGCTGCGAGCCGGCGGTGATCGCCCAGGCCCGCTCCGGCGCGACGGGCAACTCCATTTCCATCGAGGCCTGGTTCCGCACCACGACCGAGACCGGCTCCGAGGCGATCGCCCTCATGCTGCCCCGGATCGAGGGCCAGGACCTGGTGCTCATCCGGGATGGAGACAGCATCTCCTTCGCGGGCTGCACGGCCCACGTCGAGCACGGCGACGGCGAGTGGCACTTCGTGGTCGGCACCTACCAGACCGGGATGGCGCGCATCTACCTGGACGGCGTCCAGGTGTGCAGCCAGGTCGCGGCGCTGCTGTGGGACTGGCCCGAGAACGGCCAGGTGGTCTTCGGCAGCTACGTGCCGGCTTTCGGGACCCCGACCTGGTGCTCGGGCTTCCGGGGCCAGATCGACGAGATCCACATCCGCAGCGCGGCCATCGACGAAGCCCAGGTGGCCGCGGACTTCGCGGCGCCGCGCCCGTCCCCCGGGCCCGACACGGTCGGGCTGTGGCACTTCGACGAGGCCTCGGCGAACCGCTGCTGCCAGGCGGGCTCCGCCTGCGAGGCGGACGGCTCCTGCTCGGGCGCGGCGCCCCTGGCCGCCACCTGCGGCGGGCTGCCGTCCTGCAACGGCTCGTGCTGCGCGCCCTCGGAGCGCTGCGGCTACAGCAGCACGGCGGGCCAGGTCGCCTGCATGGTCGACTCGCCGCCGCGCGGCGACCCCGACAAGGTCCTGTGCGCGGGCGGCGTCTGCGAGCCGGGGGACGTCTGCGCCGAGCCCGTGCTCGACCTCTGCTGTCCGTCCGACTTCCCGGTCGGCTGCGGCGGCGCCTGCTGCATCCCGGGCGCGAGCTGCGACGCCGGCGAGTGCGCGTGCCCGGACGGCCGGGTCGCCTGCGGCGAGCTGTGCTGCGGCTGGGGGGCCGTGTGCATCGAAGGCGAGTGCCTTCCGGACTGCAGCGATCCCGACTTTCCCGCGGCATGCGGCCGGGTGTGCTGCCCCGGCGGGGTGAGCTGCGAGGACGGGGCGTGCGGCTGCCCCTCGGATCACCCGGTCGCCTGCGGCTCCGAGTGCTGCCTGCCCGGCGCGCCGTGCGACGGCACCTGCGGCTGCCCCGAGGGCGGGGTCGTCTGCGGCGACCTGTGCTGCACCGGCGGGCTGGTCTGCGAGGACGGCGCGTGCGTCGACAAGGGCCCGCCCGATCCCTGCCAGTGCTACTGCAACAACGGGCAGCCCTGCGAGCACAACTCCGACTGCCCGGTCGAGACGCCCGGCGTGCCCCCGGTCTGCGGATGCCCGTCCGGCTGCTAGGTTCATCTGAATCCAGGCCGAGATCGAAACAGCCGGGCCTATCGCCCGGCCGGCTCGGCGCACAATCGGCGGCTCAGCCCTTGCCCTGCATGAAGCGGAGCAGCTTGCGGGCGGTGGCGTCCAGCGAGCGCTGCTCGTTCTCGGTGGCGTGCCGGGACAGGGGCGCCTCTCCGACAGCGATCGCGTCGAGCAGGAGCTCGCGCGGGCTCTTCTTTCTGAGCTCGGGGTCGTAGTTGAGGCTGGAGATGAGGTCGCCGCCGATCTGCCAGAGGTTGTTTACGTGATTGCGGAGGGTCTTGTGGGCGAGGCCCTTCTTCTCCATGAAGGCCACGAAGGGCCGCAGCTCGGCGACCAGGCCCCGGCCCATGGGGATGTCCTCGTCGGTACCGGCCCAGCTCTCGGGCCACTCCTCCATCATCTCTACGAAGTCCTTGCGTGCCATGCGTCGAGCCTCTCTTCCGTGTCCACTCTATCGAGCCCGCCGAAAGCGAACGTACGACATCAGGATGAGTCTAGCACATCCGTCTATGCCATGCGTCGAGGCGTCCGAGGAGGCTCGTCCGTGTCTCGGAATGAGAGAATGAGACTACCGCGTCAGGATCCGGTTGCACGAAGGGTGGATTCTCGGTCGAGCGGGGGGAGGCTGGCGACTTCGGGCGGAGGC
>JAFGRB010000394.1 GCA_016935365.1 Deltaproteobacteria bacterium | reverse complement strand
GCAGCTTCACCCCAAAACGACCGCCCTTCGGGCGGCTAGCCCTGAAAACAAACGCGGCTTGGAAAGCCGCGCTTGTTTTAGGTCTAGGCCGGCTGGTCGAGGCTGACAAGGCCGTGACTCAAGAGCGGCCCTGGAAAATTTCAGTTTCTTGTTTTTACTCGACAAGTCGTGTCCCACTAGTGGGACAAATGCCCTGGCCGATTGTCAGTCCTGGATGGATGTCCCACGGCTGGTCGCTGCCGAGAGCGAGCGCGTCGCCGAGTTGGAGAAGGCCCGCAACGCCGACTCGCGGACTATCGCGGCCGTGGTGGCCTTGCTCCGCCGTACTTCTCCTTGTAGACTGAGAGCCGAGGTTGGCCATGGCTGAGGATTTCGACATCGAAATTCTGCGGGCGGCCGTAGCAGAAGGACGCATCCAATGGCACCTACACGCGTTGGAACGTTTCCTGGAGCGCGGGATTTCCCGCGCAGAGGTCATCAACGCCATCAACAATGGCGAAGTCATCAATCAACATCTATCCGAAGGACCTCCCGTTTCCAAGCTGCCTCATCTTTCTTATCGACAAGGAGCCAGTTCACGTTGTGGCCTCTGCCGATCATGAAGAGCGAATATGCCACGTAATCACGGCGTATCGGCCGGATCTCGATCATTTCGAACCGGACCTGAAAACCAGAAGGAAAAAACCGTGAGCGGGAACCTTGGGCGCTGCCCCCTGTGCGGAGGCGAGAAGCAACCCGGCACCACGACCTTTGCCGTTGACCTTGATTTCGGAGTCGTGGTCGTAAGGAGCGTTCCAGCGCTCGTCTGCAGCCAGTGTGGTGATGCCTGGATCGAAGATCCCGTGGCGTTGAAGCTCGAAGGTGTCGTGGCGGACGCGCGCCGAAGGCAAGCAGTTGTGGAAGTATCTCGGTGGGACCAGGTGGCGGCGTGATGCCCGAACGCGATGATGACGAGTACGCCATCGGCCAGGTCTCCGAGATGCAGGCGCGCTTCGGCTGGACCGCCGAGAGCTGGCAAGGCCCGTCGCTTCGCGACGAGCGGGTGCCGGACAGGCTCCGGGATCTGCTGCCCCTCGCCCGGCGCTGGGGCGTGACCTGCGACGTCACCCGGCACGACGTGGCCGACAAGGCGAGCCGGGCTGAGCTCGCGGAGCTCGCGGCGGGCCTCCGCGGCCGGCACTGCGAGATCGAGGACTGGCTGTACTCGCCGGATGACGGATCCGACGACGAGCGGGCGGCCTTCCAGGCGATGGTGGTGCTGGAGGCCGAGGCGTGCGACGGCCCGGGCCTGGCCGGGCTCCTCGGCTGGGCGATCCGGTGGTACCGGGACCGGCCGTGTGCCGAGCGGAGGGAGAGGCTTGCAGCCGCATACCGCGAGGTTCTAGGCTGGGGAGAGCTGCCGCACCTCGCCGAGGACCTCCGGGCAGCCCGGGAGCTGCTCGGCGGGGAGAGAGGAGATTAGATGCCCAACATCACGGTCGAAGGGCCCGCCATCCAGGACCTGGACAAGAAGCGAGCCATGGTCAAGGCGATGACGGACGCGGCCACCCAGGCCTACGGCCTGCCGCGCGAGGTGATCGTCGTGCTCATCAAGGAGAATCCGCCCGAGAACGTGGGCGTGGGCGGCACGCTGGTGGCCGACCGGAAGTGAGCACCCGGGCCCCGTCGAGATCGCGCTCTCCGCACACATCGCAAGGCTCGACCGCTACTCTGGTCTAGCCGCTTGCAGCACTGAGGTACAACGAATACATTGATCCGTGAGCTGTTGGAGGCAGGCAGATGGTCCCCAGGGTTTATGTGGACACATCAGTCGTCGGAGGATGCCTCGACGAGGAGTTCCGTGAGCACTCGAATAGACTGCTTGCAGACTTCGAGTCCGGCCTGCTCCGGGCTGTGCTGTCCAATATCACCATTGCCGAGTTGAAGCAGGCTCCCGATGGAGTGCGCTCTCTGCTCGATCCCCCAGGGAGGTCTGTCGTGAATAAGACCTTTGACGCGGTCAGGATGATGCGGGAGATCCGCGATCGGATGAGCCGGGAGATCAGCCGGATGACCCCCGAAGAGCAGATCGAGTACTTCGAGAAGAAGTCGGGGCTTCACGAGAAGCGCGAGGGCATCGAGGAGGCCGCTCAGCCATCGCCTGAGCCGTGAACAGGGTTGAGCACAAGCTCGGCCATGTCCTCGTTCTCGCCTCGACTCAAGCATTAGTTTGTGTTCCGCCTGGTCATCCGTTAGGCAGCTGAAGTCTCTGTATACGTATGCTGCGCGCCACTGTGTTCATCTGCGGAGCAGTCCATGAACTGGTACGTCGTACACACCCATAGCGGCTACGAGGAGAAGGCCTGCCAATCGCTTCGAGACCTCATCCAGCATGAGGGGCTCGAAGATCTCTTCGGTCAGGTCGTGGCGCCCCCGAAGATCATCGTGAAGAGAGGTTGGCTGGGCAGGCTGCTGCTAGGCCATACGCATCATCAGGGGTTCATCCTGGTCGAGGTGAGCCTGACCGACGAGACGAGGCGGCTCGTCGAGTCGACGCCCAAGATCACAGGCTTAGTCGGCGGCTCCCGAACTCCGCAAGCGATCCCGGAAGGAGAGGTCAAGAAGCTACTCCAGCGGACCAATCCCGCGGAAGGCGACGAAGACTGCCAAGTGCCGTCTCTTCGAATCTCCGTCGAGCGGGTCAAGCGCGACGACCGGCCCGGTCCCGGCCGGACGAGCCTGTGGCGGATTCTCATCGTCTTCGCGGTCATGGGCTGGGTGGCGACGTCGGCCGGCTACCTGGGCAGGTGCTGGTGGCTGCTCGAGCTCGCCTCGCA
The DNA here is from genome assembly GCA_016935365.1 of Deltaproteobacteria bacterium. GTDB lineage: Bacteria > Myxococcota > B64-G9 > B64-G9 > B64-G9 > JAFGRB01. The sequence goes on along the minus strand of JAFGRB010000394.1, from coordinate 2,753 downwards.
CTTCCGGATCCAGTACCTGCTCGGGCTCCTGCCCCTCGCAATCGCGTTCCTGATAGGCAAGCGCTACGTGCTGGGCGCGGTCACGGCGCTCTTCGGCCTGCTGAACGCGCTCTGCCTGCCGGGCCTCTACCTCGAAGGCCCCGCGCCGGACGGCGCCGGCCGGAAGCTCCGGCTCCTGCTCCTCAACGTCCACACCAGCAACGCGCGGCACGACGCCGTCCTCGACCTGCTGCGCGAGGAGGACCCGGACCTGATCGTGCTTTTGGAGATCGACGCCCGGTGGGCCCAGGCCCTGTCGGCGCTCCGGGAGCGGTATCCCCACTTCGCCGAGCGGCCCCGGCCGGACAACTTCGGGATCGCCGCCTACAGCCGGATCGCGACCCGGTCGATGCGTTTTGAAGACATCGGCGCCGACGTGCCCTCCATCGTGGCCGAGCTGGACGCAGACGGCGCCCCGGCGACCGTCATCGGCACCCACACGATGCCGCCGGTCAGCGCCTGGAACGCGGCGCAGCGCAACCAGCAGCTCGAGGCGCTCGCCGGGCGGGCCAGGGAGATCCGGGGGCCCGCGATCCTGCTCGGCGACCTGAATGCGAGCTCCTGGTCGCCGTTCTTCGGGGATCTGATCGACGCCTCGGGCCTGCGGGACAGCCGCGAGGGCTTCGGCGTCCAGGCCAGCTGGCCTGACGGCCTGCTCTTGCTCATGGTCCCCATCGACCACTGCCTGGTCTCGAAGGGCGTCGGCGTTCTGGACCGGAGAGTGGGGCCTTCGGTCGGCTCCGATCACAGGCCGATCGTCGTGGACGTCGTGCTGCCCGCCTCAATCTGACTGCCCGAGCGTATCGCGGGAGCGGGGATTGAAGATCTCGGCCGTCGCGGAGATGGCCAGGCCAACGATGTCGAGCGTGAACCCGCCGCAAAGCAGCAGGCTGCCGTCATCGAGCCGGGTCAGCGTGTGGGCCGCGCGCGCCTCGGAGAGCTCGACCTCCGAGCCGTGGATCTGCTTGCGCTCGAAGACCCCCTCCTCGATCGAGTAGAACTCGACCGCCTCGACGGGCACCCACTGGCTGCCGAGGATGTCGTAGCGCATGATGCCCCCGGCGACCAGCACCTCGCGGGCCTCGTGGCTGCCCTCGTCGAAGAGCGCCGCGGCGGTGTGGAAGGCCCGCGGGTAGACCATGCCCTCCGGGATCGTGTCGATCGTCTCCAGGTTGGCCGTCAGGTCGAGCAGGTAGACCCTGTCGAGGATCTCCGGCTGGACCGCGTAGGGGCGGTACTCCGGATCGATGAGCATGCCGCCGCAGATGAGCACCTTGACGTCGTCCATGGCGACCCCGGCCGAGTAGAACGCAGGATCGCCGATGCCGACGAAGTTGGGAATGCGGCTGAACAGGCCGTCCTGCCGCTCGGTGAGGATCTCGGCGAAGGTGCCGGGCATGGAGCCGTCCGAGTGATTGCCTCCCCAGACCAGGACGGAAGCCTGCCCGAAGGGCACGACCGTCATGCCCTGGCGCGCTGCGTACAAGTCCAGTCCGGCGTTCCGGAAGTCCTCCCGCTCCTGCGAGTACAGGCCGATGGTCGCCAGGGGCTCGTCGGTCGCCGGGGCGATGCCGCCCAGAATCGCCACCTCTCCGTTGCCGAGATCCCAGGCGCTGTGCTGAACGCGCGCCGAGCTGGGCGTCAGCACGATTTCGGAGACGGTCCTGCTCCGCATGTCGATCAGGTCCGCCGTACTGGTGGACAGGTCCCCCCCGCTGCCCTCCACGCTCACGACGGGCCGGATGCCATGGGGGAAGTCCGCCACCCAGCAGGCGCTCGACGAGCCGCCGGCGATGAGCACCTTGTCGGCCTCGGGATCGCCTCCGGGGTCGGGAATCAGCGCGGTCGTGTGCAGCGCCCGGGCGCGGCCGAGGCCCAGGCCGGACGCGGAGAACTCGCCTGATCGCGGATCGTAGATCTCCACGCTGCTCGTGGCCGTCAGGGTGTACCGGTCGCCCGCCCGGCTCAAGTCGGTGAAGCCGCCGGCGACGAGCACCTTGCCGTTGCTGAGCCTGGTCGCCGTGTGGAAGACCCGGCGGGTCTCCATCTCGTTGCGCACCGCGGTGAAGTCGCTGCAGACGGTGATATAGATCTCTACCATGGTCGTCGAGCTCGCCTCGACCTCGACGCCCAAGGCCTTGCCGGACCAGCGCGCGTCCCCAGCGGGCTGATCGTAGCCCACGAAGGTGACGGTCCGGTTCTGGCCCGGCGGCAGGCCTTCGATCGTCGCCCCGTGGGGATGCTCGAGCACGCTGAAGCTCTCGCAGCGGTCTTCCATGTCCTCGGCTGTGACGCAGAGCCTGTAGTCCGTGATGTCGTCGAGCGGCTCTCCGGGCCCGACGTACTCCACCCGGATGTTTCCGCTCCCGCTGCCCGGGATGCATGTCAGCCCCTCGCCGGGCGCGTAACCCGCAGGGCATTCGCAATGCGCACCGCCGTCCATGCTGCAAGTGCCCGGATCACAAGCGCCCTCGAAGCACGCCTGAGACCCGCTGCTGTCGGAGCAGGCGACATGGAAACAGCCGAGCAGCAGCATCTGGGACACTGCAGCCAGGACGAGCTTCCCGGGTCTGAGAGGCATGGGCATCTTCTCCTCCTCGCATTTGCTTCTCGCGGGTGGGCTCGCCTGCTAGTCCTGAAACAAGCGCGTTGCGCTTGCTTCAGGCCTAATACCATCTCAGGGGGCTTTCGCAAAGCCCCCTCGCTGCTGGAAG
>JAFGRB010000393.1 GCA_016935365.1 Deltaproteobacteria bacterium | reverse complement strand
GCCGGCGCAGCCCTGGGGGCAGGTCGTGTCGGTGTGGTCGTAGACGCAGTCGCCGTCGACGCAGTGCCCCTGCCCGTAGCTCCGCAGTGTCTGCGCGTCGATGCACTCGTCCGCCGGCGGCGAGTCGCAGTCCGAGTCCTGGCACGGCGGGGCGCCGACGGTGCCGGAGCCGCAGGCGGCGACGAGCGAGATCGCGGTCAGGATGAGGAGGGATCGTTTCATGGCACATCCTCTACTTGCTCTTGCCCTCGAGCCTGTCCAGCAGGCCGGCGAGCTTGTCGGCATAATCCCGTCCGGAGATGGCCTTCTTCTCGAGCAGCAGGTAGAGCAAGGCGCGGAACTTGCATTCCAGCGCCAGCGAAGGCTCTGGCGGCGAGGCCCTGGGCGGCGACGGCTCGATCCGGGTCGCGCCGCGCAGGGACTCGGCCTCCCGCCGAAGCTGGTTGATGGTGAGCTGGCGGCTCAGATCGGCCGGATCGCTCTCGGTGGTCCGTAGCCGGTTCGCCTCGCCCAGCACCTCGCCGGGCGCGGCCTTGTGGTAGTGGATCCGGATGGCCCGCTGGATGGCGCTCAGGCTGGCGAGCACCGGCTCGACCGCGCAGCCCGCCACGTCCTCCATGCGCGAGATGACCGGCCGGTTGAGGGGATCGCTCATCGCGACCACCAGCCGCGCCTTGCTGCCGCGGCCGGACAGGCGCAGGGGGATCAGGTCGAAGCGCTCGGCCAGCCGGGAGGGGATCTTGCGCAGCGCCGCCTGGGTGGGGCGGATGGCCGACAGGTCGACGACCGGGAGCTCCAGGGTCTTGCCGAGCGCCTCGGTGAGCTGCCACTCGGCGATGATGCGCAGGGCGACCAGCGCCGTGCCGAGCCGGTAGCCCGACTTCTCCTTGTACTCGAGCGCCTCCTGGAGATCCTCCTCGTCGATCAAGCCCTGCTCGAGGAGCACCTCACCCAAGCGCTTTCTCGCCATCTTGCGCTCCTTTGGGCCAGCGAAGGCCACCCTGCTAGCTATCCCGGTTCTGCCGGGCCTGTCAAGCATTCTTGACTACTTTTACCCACATGTAGTATGATGTAGTTGGAGGTAAGACAGGAGGCGGAGCATGGATGCGAATCAGGACCGGCGACTGGCAGGTCGACTCGACAAGGTCTTCTCCGTCCACATCTGCGGGGCCTGGGGAAGCTCCTTCGGCATCGCGCGCAACATCTCCCCCGGCGGCCTGTTCATCGAGACCCCCGACCCCTACCCTCTCGGAAGCAGCATGCAGGTCACCTTCTCCTTCCCCGGCAGCGACTGCGAGCTCACGGCCACGGCCCAGGTGATCCACCTGTGCTTTCTCAACCAGACCGCGGCCGGCGGCCAGCGCGGCCTGATCGTGGGCATGGGCGTCCGCTTCACGGGCTTCGTGATCGAGGACGATCAGCTCGCGCAGGCGGCGCTCCTGGCCCAGTGAGCGCACCGAGACCTCTGATTTTGCTTGCATCGAAAGACCGGCCTGCTTATGATACGCGCCCGGCTTCGATGGGCTCTTTTGTGCGCGATTAGCTCAGTTGGATAGAGCGTTGGCCTCCGGAGCCAAAGGCCGCAGGTTCGAATCCTGCATCGCGCGTTGCCCGAACCCAAAGCACCGGGAGGCCCGATGTCCACAGAGGATCGCAGGCAGGGGCGGCCGGACCAGCGCGCGGACGAGAAGCAGGCTGAGCGGCGCAAGGGAGACCGGCGCCGGAACGTGCGGGTGCCGGTCAACATCTGGATCGAGGAGCACAAGGACGGCGACCTCTACTTCCAGCAGGCCGGCAACCTCTCGGTGGGCGGCGTCTTCTTCGAGCGGACCATCCCGCACCCCAAGGGGACCCGCGTCCGGCTGCGCTTCGAGCTGCCGGGCCGCGAGGGCCTGATCGAGACCGTGGGCGAGGTGGTCAGCGCCCCGGAAGAGCCCGGCGAGCAGGGCGCGGGCATCCGCTTCGTCGACCTGGACCCAGTCGAGGAGCGGCTCATCCGGGCCTTCGTCGAGCAGAGCCTCGCCGAGCAGGACGAGCAGGACGAACAGGCCTGAGCACCTCCCCTCAGGGAAGCACCTCCAAGCTCACGGGCAGGGGCTGGCGGGCAGCCTCGACGAAGGACTCGTGTGCGACAGACCACAGGGTCGCGCCCGGCAGGCGGATCTCGTAGGCCGCCTCTGAGCCGCGAGCAAGACGCAGGTTGAGCGCGGTGAGGTAGTGCCTGGAAGGCGCGTCGGGATAGTCGAAGAGCCAGATCGACTCCTTGAGAGCCGCGTAGTCGAAGTGGTAGTTGCAGGCCCAGAAGGAGCCCATCATTCTCCCCAGCTCGTATTCGTATCTCTCCGTGCCATCCATCCAGATTATCTGATGATAACCGCGTATACCGTGCGGACAGATCGCCATGGCTCGTTCGAGGCACCGGACTCCAAAAAATACGGCCGCATCTCCTTCGGGTATGGAAGCCATCTCTAGACCTTAAACAAGCGCGGTTTCCAAACCGCGTTTGTTTTCAGGGCTGGCCGCCCGAAGGGCGGTCGTTTTGGGGTGAAGCTGCTGGAAT
>JAFGRB010000036.1 GCA_016935365.1 Deltaproteobacteria bacterium | reverse complement strand
GGGGGGGGGGGGGGGGGGGGGGGGGGGGGGGGGGGGGGGGGGGGGGGGGGGGGGGGGGGGGGGGGGGGGGGGGGGGGCCGTCTGGCATGAGCGCGGCGGCGCCTACTACTACGGGCTGTTCTGGCATGGCATGCCCGACCTCAACCTGCGCAACCCGAAGGTGACCGATGAGGTGAGGCGCGTGATGGCGTTCTGGCTCGAGCTGGGCGTGGACGGCTTTCGGGTGGATGCGGCGCGCTACTTGATCGAGGACGAAGTCGGTACGCTGGCCGACACGGCCGCGACGCATGCGCTGGCGCGCGAGCTCAAGCGCGAGATCCGCGCCCTGGACCCCGACGCCCTGTGGATGGCCGAGGCCTGGACCAAGAGCGAGACGGTCGCGTCCTACGCGGGCGAAGACGACGAGTACGACCTGGCCTTCGGCTTCGACCTGGCCGCTGCGGTGCCCATCGCGCTGAGCGCCGAGGAGGGGGTGGCGATCGAGCAGGTCCTGCAGCGCGTCGAGAGGAGCTACGCCCGGCGGGGCTTCGATGCGCCCATCCTGAGCAACCACGACATGGCAAGGCTGCGCAGCTCGGCGGGCGTCGAGCTGCAGGCGCTCCGGCCCGCGCTGGCACTGCTGCTCACGCTGCCCGGCACGCCGTTCTTGTACTACGGCCAGGAGATCGGCATGGGTCAGGCGCTCGGCTGCCGGGGCGATATCTGCCAGCGAGCGCCCATGGCCTGGGATTGCGAAGCTCCGGGCTATGGCTTCACGACCGGAGAGCCCTGGACCTCTCTGGCCGGAGACAGCGATCGAGTATGCGCCGCAGCCCAGCGCGCCGAGGGAGACTCCTTGCTGGCCGTGTGCCGGAAGTTGATCCGCCTGCGGAGGAGGGTTCCGGCGCTGAGCTCGGAAGCCCGGGAGCAGCTCAGCACGGACCGGGCTGCGGTCTATGCCTACCGCCGAGGTGTGGGGGTGGGCATCGCGGTGGTGGTGCTCAACTTCGCGAGCCAGCCCGAGCGCGCGACGCTGGACCTGTCCTCGCTGGGCACGCCGGGCCAGGACTTGTCCGGTACCGAGCTCCTGAGCGGAGAGGAGGTCACCTTTCCGGCCGAGCGATCGAGGCACTTGCTGCCCGAGCTCGAGCCGCACGCCGTGCGCATCTACGAGTTCTGAAGGCTGTCAGGGGATGTCTTTCTCTTTCTTTGGAACCCGGCTCTGGATGGCGTCGTCGCGGATCTGCTCCATCTTCTCGCGCCCGCGCTCGAGAACGAGAGCGTCGGTGCGGGTCTTGTAGTCCTGGTAGATCCGCCAGCCGATGTAGATCGCGACGCCCAGCAGCACGATCAGCACGATCAGCAAAACCTCCTGGATCCCGATGCTGCGGCTCCTGCGGATGCGTTGGGCATGGTCCATGGGAAGACCTCGGACCGGCTCCCGCCGCACCACGCGCTTGGGCTCTGGGGTGGGTTTGCGGGTGTCGAACTGGCGAATGTCGAGGGGCTGCATCCCGGCGGTGAACCCCGTGGCGAAGCGCGGCTTGGGCTTCGAGCGCTCCTTGGCAGGCGCGTCGAATTCGATGGGCTGCGAGCCCGGCGGATCGGGAAAGGCCTGCGGCGGCGGCTGGGGTGGCGGTATCGGGATTCGCCTCTCGTTTTTGGTCGGGACGCTCTTCTCCTCCGAGAGGTCGTCGAAGAGAGCGCCCACGTTCGCGGGGACGTGGATAGGTCTGTCCGGCTGGCTGAAATCGGACAGGTCGGGTGTCGAGAGCGTCTCCACCGGCTCGTTGAAGGCCAGCTCTCCCGTGCCGCTGCCCGGAAGGAACAGCGGCTGGACCTCCTCGTCCTCCAGGAAATTCGGCGGTGGGGGAAGCACGGTGGGGCTGGACTTGACCTTGCGCTTCGCCTCTGCGGTGACGGGCTGGAGTGCCGAGACCTCCATCGTGGGCTCGTCCTCGGCAAAGAGATCCGCCGGGATGCTCGCTTGGAGTGGGCGGGAAGCCACCTCCGTCATGTCGGTCTCGACGTCCACCTCGACGTCCTCGATCGCATCGAAGTCGTTTCTGGCCTTCTGGAGGCGCTTGTCGGCCACAAGGCGCGTCTTGCCCTGGTGGCGAGGAGTCTTTTTCTTTCGGTCCCGCATGACCTTGCGCTTGCTTCGATCGTATCCCCAAAGGCGCTTTTTTAGCAAGAACGAAGCCTGTTCGAGGCAGAGCTGACACATGACAGCCCGGCGAGCGACCGGGGCTTGACAGCTCGGCTGCCAGCCTGCTAACAAAGCAGTCTGCCATCGGGCCACGCGCGAGAAACTCGCCAAAAAAACGAGATGATCGCGTGTGCGAACAGGCTCGCCGGGACGGGAGATGAACGGCCCAACCCAGTTCGGAAAATACACGCTCTGCGAGAGGCTCGCCGTCGGCGGCATGGCCGAGATCTTCCGGGCCAAGATGTACGGGGTCGACGGTTTCGAGAAGAACCTGGTCGTCAAGCAGATCCTGCCGCAGTACGCCCGAAACCGGGAGTTCATCCAGATGTTCGTGGACGAGGCCAAAATCACGGTCTCGCTCTCCCACGGGAACATCGTCCCGGTCTATGAGCTGGGCCAGTACGAGGGTACGTATTTCATCGCCATGGACTGGGTGGACGGGCGCAACCTCGGCGAGATCCTGGACGCCGGGCTGGATCAAGACAATCACCTCTCGCTGCCCCATGCCTTGTTCATCGCCTCGGAGCTGCTGGCCGGGCTCGACTACGCCCACCGGAAGACCGACGACCAGGGCCGCTTGCTGCACATCGTCCACCGCGACGTCTCGCCCCAGAACGTGCTGATCTCCTACGAGGGCGAGGTGAAGATCGTCGACTTCGGCATCGCGCGCGCGGCCACCAAGGTCCACGAGACACGCTCCGGCATCATCAAGGGCAAGTTCGGCTACATGGCACCCGAGCAAGCTTCGGGCGGGGAGGTCGACGCCCGCAGCGATGTCTTCGCCGTGGGCATCCTGCTCTACGAGATGCTGACCCTGGAGCGGCTCTTCGCCGGCGACAACGACGCGGTCGTGCTCGACCGCGTCAAGCGAGCCGACGTACCTACGCCCTCGCGCGTGAACCCCAAGATCTCCCCGCAGCTCGATGCGATCGTCTTCAAGGCGCTGGCCGCGGATCCGGCCAATCGTTACCAGAGCGCCGACGAGATGCGCCGCGAGCTGTCGCGCTTCTTGTACAGCATGTCCGAAGAGGCCTCCCCGAAGACGCTCTCGGCCTACATGAAGGCGCTGTTCGCCGAGGACATCGCCAGGCATCGGGTCGAGCGAGCCCAGGAACTCTCCGCGCCCGCGCATGGCCAGGTCGCCGCATCCGACTCGTCTCCGGGTCTGGCCAGCTCGATCCCCGCGGGCCCGGAAGCCCTGTTCGGAGAGCAGCCGGCAAGCGGGCCGGTGGACATGCGCGCTTACGCGGTCGAGGAGGACGAGCTGGAGGACGACTTCAGCTTCGCCAGGGCTGGCCGGCGCATCAAGTGGATCGTCTTCCTGTCCATCCTGGGGCTGCTGGGGGCCGGCATCATCATCTACTTCGACGAGATCAGCCACGTCTTCTCGACGATCGGCCAGGTGGTGGACGAGTCCGCCGAGCGCCTCTCCCAGAAGAAGCTCGGCACCCTCTACGTCCGTTCCCGGCCTTCGGGGGCGGCGGTGTACTTCGGGAACACGAAGCAGGGCACGACGAACATGCGGATCAGCAACATCGACCCCACCAAGGAGTACGAGCTCGTGCTCACCATGGAGGGGTTTCCTCCCTGGTCCCGCAAGGTCCTGCCCTCCGACTGGACGCAGGGTGGGGAGAAGATGGAGATCCAGGTCTTCAAGGACTGGAACGCAGACAGCTTCAAGTAGCTGGCTCGGGGCCGTCGAGATGGCCTGACGAGACTTCGAAAAAGGACGGGAGCCCATGGCGACAAAGCTCGAGAAAGCACAGCTGCAGTACGAGAGGATCCTGCGCGAGCTGGGCTCGCGGGCGGAGATGGTCGAGCAGCTCGAAAAGGCGGATCCGGCCATTCGCAAGAAGTACATCCGGGCGAAGGAGGCCCTGGAGGACCGGAAGCTGGAGCTGGAGTTCATCGTTTCCGAGATCGACAATCTCCTCGGCGGTCACGGGAAGAAACGGGAGCAGCTGAAGGAGGAGATCGACGAGCTCAAGTCGGCCATCGATAAGAAGGACAAGGTCATCAATACGCGCAAGAGCAAGTCCGGACCGATCCACACCCAGCTCGCCGGCGCGGAGTACGACATCAGGTTCGTCGAGAAGGCCATGAAGGAGGAGGTGGCCAAGGCCAAGGACCTGCGGGAGCGCGAGGCGTTCGAGAAGGCCAAGGTCCACGAAGCCAATATCAAGCGGATCAAGATCGACATCCTCAAGCGCAAGAAGAGCATCCGGCAGATGCGAAAGGAGCTCAAGGAGATCGAAGGGCCGATGAAGAAGCAGGAGGAGGAAGTCGAGCAGATGAAGGCCAAGGTCGAGGAGATCCAGGAGCAGTACGATGCCATGGAGGAGGGCAGCGATCTGACCTCCGAGCTCGAGCGCCAGAGGGAGGAGAAGGAGAAGGAGATCGAGCGCTGCGAGCTGCACAAGAAGGACGTCCTGGCCGACCTCGGCGAGAACCTCTATGAGAAGCGGGCCAAGCACCCGGTACTCAGCAAGTACTACCAGGATCTGGATCAAGTAGCCGCGGTGATCGACAGCCTCCAGGGCAAGGAATGATCCGCACGACCTCACCGGCAGGGCTTCTGTGGGCTGCTGCCATGCTGCTGGCGGCCTGCCGCGGGGGCGGACCGACCCAGGAGCAACCCTGGATGGTCGTGCTGGAGGAGGCCCCCACCGCCGCGGCCGCCGAAAAGGCCCTCGAGGCGATCCGCGCGCGGAACCCGGACTGGGCCAAGCTCACATCGGTGAGCGTCCGTCGCGGCGCAGGGCCGGTCCACCACTGGGTGGTTGCCTGTGGGTATGCCGATCGACGAGCGGCACAGCGCTTCGCTGCTCAGTTGTGGACGAGCCGATCCGTAAAACCCGTTGTCGAGGACATCCGGCTTTTCGAACATGCGACCGATGCGGAGGCATTTCGCCCTTCACCACCAGAAGGTGCGGCTGTCTTCGAGCGGCTGGCCTCCCTGTTGCCCGACCCGGGTGCAGACCGGATCGAGTCGATGATGATCGAACGCCGCGACGCGGCCTACAAGGGAGCCGTCCAGCCTTTCGGGCGCACGGTGCCCCTGCTGTGGTACGAGGCTTTTGCCGGGCTGGGCTGGCAGGCCACAGCGCAGGCGCAATACCGGAGCGAGTCGGGCGAGGCCGAGCTGCGCGTACTGGTCGGCTGGCTTGGCGAGAAGAGGGATCCGGATCGCGATGCGGTCCGAGAGGTGGTGAGCTTCCTGCAGGCGCACGTGCTGCCGGACAAGCCGGCGGAGCCGCCGGACGAGGAGGCTGTCGGAAAGAAGAAGAAGAAAACGAAGAGAAAGCGGGCCAGGCGCGCGAAGCGGAGACCTGCCGTGAAGCGCGCCAAGCGCCGGCGCGCTCCGAGCCCACCCGTCGCACCGGTCGATCCGCTCGCCCTGACGCCCCTCGCCAAGGAGTTGCCCGCTGCGGTGCGCAAACGGCTCCCATGGGGCGAGGCCGACGTCCGCATCGTGGAGAAAGTAGCCCTCCGCAAGCCGAGACCCAACCAGCCATCGCAGGGCGAGACCCACACCGCCTGGATCTGCAGCTCTCCGGATGAGAGAGCGGTGCTGGTCGTGATCTTCGACAACGCCGATCTGGCCACCGAGCTGCTGAGCGCTGTGACCCTGGGTGATTTCCACGGCATGGTCTACTCGGATCACCTGGGTCAGATCTGGCAATCGCTGCCCGAGGTGACCGAGGAGGGGGAGCAGCTGGCCTACGTGGGCATGCAGCGCCTGGGGCGGCGACTGCCGCGCGATCTCTTGCGGGCGGACTGGGCCAAGGTGAGCTTCCGACGCGCCTTCCTGCTGGCGGGCTACCGATCGCGATCGAGCGGCTGGCAGATGAGCTGGGTCGAGCTCGGATCCACGAGCGAGGCGCAGCGCGTCTACGAGGAGGGCATGGTGGCGCCGCGCCAGAAAGCGGTCCAGTCCCTGCTCCACAGCAAGAAGGACGTCGACTACACGGTCGGCGTCAGCATCAAGGACATCGGCGACGTCCAGGGCTGGCTCTACAAGGGCGCGATGCGAGGGCGTCTGCAGGAGTTCTACTTCAAGCGCGGCCGCGAGGTCTGGCTGGTCCAGGCAGATGCCCATGCACGAGGCGGACCCGGCTTCGATGGCCTCCAGGCCAGGCTCGATACCCTCCAGATCTGGGATCGGCCGGCGAGGCCCTGAAAGACGCAAAGAAAAACCTTGCAATCCTTTGGCGGATGGATAGAATCCCACACCCCGTCTCGCATCTTGTAACAAGGGACGGCAGGATCATCGAGGAGCGGAAGGCGATGTCACGAGCGATACTGGGCAAGAAGATCGGAATGACCCGGATCTACGACGAGACCGGCAACTGCGTACCGGTCACCGCGATCGAGGCGGGTCCCTGCGTCGTGGTGCAGAAGCGCACGCCGGCGAAGCACCGCTACAGCGCGATCCAGCTCGGATTCGAGGAGGTGCCCGCGCGCAAGCTGAACAAGCCTCGCGCAGGTGTGTTCGAGCGCCGGGACCTCAAGCCCATGCGCCACCTGCGAGAGGTGCGCATGCCGCCCGCGGAGGTCGATGCCTACAAGGTGGGCGAGCAGGTGACCGTGTCGATCTTCCAGGACACCGAGTTCGTGGACATCACCGGCACATCCAAGGGGCGCGGCTTCCAGGGTGTGGTCCGGCGGTACGGGTTCCAGGGCTCCACCAAGACCCGCGGCACGCACGAGAACCGGAGGCATCCGGGCTCGATCGGCAACAACGAATTTCCCGGCCGGGTCTTCAAGGGCCACCGGCTTCCGGGGCACATGGGAAACAGGCGCGTCACCACCCAGAACATCAAGGTGGTCCGGGTGGACGAGGACCGCAACGTGCTGCTCGTTCGCGGGGCCGTGCCCGGTCACCCCGGCGGCCTGGTTCTCATCCGCAAGGCGATCAAGAAGTCCTGAAGCGGCTCTCCCGAATCACCCCAGGCTTCCCCGCGGCCATGCCTGTGTGCCGATGTGGGAGCAAGTAAGAAGTGTAAGACAAGAGAACATTAAGAAATTCCTTGCCTTCCCCGGGACTCTTGTAATACACCCATCGACAACCATGTGGGATCTTTCTTCACCCAATCCCTGCAGCGGAGAGTGTGAAACCATGCGAACGAGGCGAAGCCTGTCTACCATCTCCGTGCTCTGCTTCGTCCTGGCGGCGCCCTGGGGCGCCCGGGCAGACGAGGTCGTGGCACAGCGGCTCTACGATCTGGGAGGGCGGCTGGAGGTCATGCTGACGCCGTCCATGTCGACCTTCGACAAGTATACCCGGCACGTGGCGGCATCGGTGGGCCTGGCATACTACTTCAACGATTACATCGGGCTGGAGATCGACCTGGGCTACGCATTCCTGCACGGTGACCGCAAACTGCTCAACGAGATCCTCAATACGGCCGAGAGCCTGAATCCCATCGAGAGACTGCCGCTGTCCGACCTCAAGTACATGGACTTCTGGACCTCGGGCGGTCTCGTGTTCAACCCCCTCTACGGCAAGATCAACCTGAGCGCCGAGCTGGCCATCAACTTCCACTTCTATCTCGTGGCCGGCGCGGGCACGGCCCAGTACAAGTACCACGAGCTCAGATGGTCGGGCAGCGGACCTGCGGCCACCTTCGAGAAGAAGGAGGTCACGGCCGGCTTCAAGCCCATGTTCTACTACGGCGGCGGCCTGCGCTTTCACATCGTGGAAGACTGGAGCCTGCGGATCGAGGTCAGGGACCAGGTCTACTACGACGAGTACAAGGCCGAGCACAAGCCGTCGGGCACCACGGTGGCGGAGAAGACCATCGAGGACTTCGTCCACATCACCATGGTGCGCCTGGGCGTATGCTACTCCTTCTTCTAGGAGCCGGGACGGAGGATTGAGGAGATGAAGAAGCTCTATATCAGCATCGCGTCCATCGCGCTTCTGTCCGCCCCGGCCGCGGCTCAGAGCCCCAACGAGCGGGTCCACGTGCTGCAGAAGCGCGACTACTCGGTCAAGAACAAGTTCGAGGTCAGCGCCTTCGGCGGGCTGAGCATCGACGACATCTTCACCCAGCACTACTCGGCGACTCTGTCTCTGGACTACCACCTGGACGAGGCCTTCGCGCTCGAGCTGATGTGGATGACCTGCAAGGTGCCATTCGCCCTGGGCGACAAGGTCGAGGGCAGCGACCCGGCCGAGTACAAGGGGGACAACCTTCGCTTTGGCAACCACTACACCGACGCGTACGACGAGGTGAAGAACGACGCCAAGCTCAGCCCGTCCAACGCCGACCTGGCCATGATCAACAACTTCCTGGGCCTGAGCGTCCAGTTCAGCCCCATCTACGGCAAATGGACCCTGTTCAACCGCACCCTGGGACACGCCGACTTCTACCTGTCGGCCGGCGGGGGCGTCGCCTCGACCGAGTTCAAGAACGCGCGCGGCAACTGGGTGGACACGGGCGTGTACTTCGTGGGCACCTTCGGGCTGGGCTTCCGGATCTTCCTGGCGCGCTGGTTCGCCATCCGCCTGGATGTGCGCGACTTCACCTTCGCCGCCCGGGTGGAGCGCGAAGCCTCGGCCTCCGTGGAAGCCCAGGTGGACACCAAGATCCGCAACACGATGTTCGTCATGCTGGGCGTGAGCTTCCTCTTCGGCGGAGAGGCGCCGGTGGAGATCTGGAGCCCGTACTGAGGCTCGTTCGCTCAGGGCAAGGGAGGTCTGGTACCCGATGAGACGCAAACGCATACTCGCCTTGTTCGCCATGCTCTCGACGCTGGCCGCGGCCAGCGCTTCTGCCCAGGCGCCGGCCGGTCTGATCAACAAGGCCGTCGAGGCTTACAATGCGGGCGACCTGGCCCGGGCGGCGCTGCTGTTCTACGAGGTCCGGATGACGGACACGGTGGCGGGCAACCGCGCCCAGGCCGAGTACTACCTGGGTCAGTCGCTCTTCAAGATGGGCATGTACCAGTCGGCCCTGGCCTACTTCAACGCGGTCTTCGTGGCCGGCCCGGCGCACCCGTACTACCTCAAGGGCGGCGAGGGACTGATCAACGTGGCCAAGGCGCTGCGCGACGACACCCTCATCCCGTCCCAGATCAACAAGTACTACAACAGCCAGGAGTTCGCCGGCATGGACCCGATGGCCCTCAGCCGGATCAACTTCTATGTGGGCCTGCTGCTGTATCGCCAGGAGAAGTACGGCGAGTCGCTGGCCTTCCTCGGCGCAGTGGACCCCAAGAGCTCGATCTACGCCAAGGCCCTCTTTCTCCAGGCCATCATCCACACCCGTCTCGGCGTGCGCTACAACCTGGCGGGCCAGGAGGCCCAGACCCAGCAGGAGTACGACCAGGCCATCAAGCTCTTCGAGCAGATCCTGGACCTGTCCGGCCACACGAAATCCAGGGCGACCAGGGCGCTGGCCACCTACGAGGACATCCAGCGCCTGTGGCAGCTCTGCACGCTCAACCTCGCTCGTTCCTACTATGGCAAGGGGGATTACGCCAAGGCGGTCGTCTACTACGCGCGAATCCCGCGCTTCAGCCAGGACTGGGCCGACGCCCTGTTCGAGATCGGGTGGTCTTTTTACATGCGCCAGGAGTACGGCAAGTCCCTCGGCGCCTTGCACACGCTCCACTCGCCTCGCTTCTCGGATCTCTTCCACCCCGAGTCCTGGATCCTGAAGGCCACGATCTACTTCCAGGTCTGCCTCTACGACGAGTCCAAGGCGGCGCTGGCCTACTTCAAGGACCACTACGAGAGCCAGCTGCCCGATCTCAAGGCCATCGCCACCGACGCCTCGCTGACCAACGAGCAGTACGCCTCGCTGCTGCTGAGAGACCAGCTCGAGGCGAGTGATCCGATGAGCAAGGTACCGCTCATGATCCGCAAGGCGATCCTGGCGAATCCCCGGGTGGAGAACTTCCGACACTTCCTTCGCAGCCTCGACAAGGAGGCCAAGGCCATCGCAGACACGAGCGAGTGGAAGGGCAGCCGGCTGGCCGAGGAGCTCTCTGGTGTGGTCACGGTCCAGCGCAACCTGCTGGAGAAGACGGCCGGCGGCTTCGTCAAGACCAACCTCATCCAGACCTTCCAGACGATCCAGGGCTTCGTGGGTCACGCCAAGATGATCCAGCTCGAGATCATCACCCGGGAGCGCGGCCTGCTCAAGGCGAACCTGTCGATCAAGGCCGAGGAGCGCGGCAAGCTCGCGCCGCGGCCGCACGTACCGGACGAGACGTGGAACTACTGGCCGTTCAGGCAGGAGTACTGGGAGGACGAGCTGGGCTTCTTCCAGTACACCGTGCGGCGTGCCTGCCCCGAGGGCCAGCAATAGGGCGGATAGCGGGAGGACCCTGTCGATGAGCTTGAATGCCGCAAAGACGTGGTTGGTGATGCTGGTTGCGGGTCTCTTTCTGACCGGCTATGCGACTCCGGATGGCCTCGATCCGCCCGAGCAGACGGGTGTGGTGGTGGCGAAGAAATCTCGGAAGAAGAAGCGGACCACCCGGAAGAAGCGAAGGACCAAGCGCAAGAGCACGAAGCGCAAGAAGCGCAAGCAGCGCAAGATGAAGTTCTCCGAGGTTCCAGAGTTCGACAAGAAGAAGGAGGAGAAGAAGCCCGAGGAGGAGGAACCCGCCGGCCCAGCCAAGATCCGCCTTCCGATGGTGGAGGAGAAGAAGGCCGCCGGGGCGACCCTGGAGGAGCAGCTGCTAGACCAGGAGATCGAGCAGCTGCGCGAGATCATCCAGACCACACCGGACGGGCCCTCCAAGTCCGACCTGCTCTTCCGGCTGGCCGAGCGATACTACGAAAAGGCCAGGGCAATTTATTTTACGGAAATGCAGGAGTACGACAAAAAGGTCGAGAAGTGGATGAAGAAGCGGGAGACCGATCCCGACGCCGCCGAGCCCAAGATCGACAACCGCAAGAGCCAGGTCTACACCAAGCAGACCATGGACATCTACCGCATCATCCTGAAGAAGTACAAGGACTACCACCGCCGCGACGAGGTGCTCTTCACCATGGGCTACAACCTCTACGAGAGCGGCAACAAGTCCGAAGGCGTCAAGATGTACTGGGAGCTCATCAAGGGCCATCCCGACAGCCGCTTCGTGCCCGACGCCTACCTGGCCATGGGCGAGCACTACTTCAACAACGACGACGTGTTCAATGCCAAGAAGGCCTACGAGCGGGCGCTGAAGTTCGAGGGATCCAAGGTCTACACCTTCGCGCTCTACAAGCTCGGCTGGTGCGACTACAACCTGGGCGAGTACGAGCACGCGCTCGAGAAGTTCAAGCGCGTCGTGGACCTGGCCGAGCAGGAGGCCCAGAAGTCGTCCGGAGACAAGAACAAGATCCAGCTCAAGCGCGAGGCGCTCCAGGACATGATCCTGGCCTACACCCAGATCGACGCGCTGGACTCGGCCAAGGAGTACTACCTCTCCAAGGTCGGCCAGCTCGGTGCGCTCGAGTACCTCGGGCGGCTGGCCCGAACCTACGAGAAGCAGGGCAAGGCCGAGATGGTGGTCAAGTCCTTCCGCCTGCTGCTCAACGACTACCCGGATGACAAGGACTGCCCCTCCTTCCACAACTCGATCGTCATGGCCTACCGGAAGATGAACGAGCGGGAGAAGGTCAAGCAGGAGGTCAACCGGCTGATCGACCAGTACAAGCCCGGCTCCCGCTGGGCCGAGGTCAACAAGAGCAACAAGATGGCCATCGCCAAGGCAAACTCCCTGGTGGAGGGGTCGCTGCGAGACTTGGTCACCTCCTACCACAAGGAGGCCCAGACCACCAAGAGCTGGGACACCTACAACCTGGCGCGGGCCATCTACGCCAAGTACCTCGAGACCTTCCCCGACTCCGAGTACGCCTACAAGCTGCGCTGGTACTACTCGGACATCCTGTACAAGATGAGCGACTTCTACACGGCCGCCTTCGAGTATGGCAAGGTGGTCGACAAGGACCCCAAGGGGGTCTACTCGCCCGAGTCGGCCTACAACGCCGTGCTCTGCTGGGAGAAGTGCATCGAGATGCGCGACGGTCCGGAGAAGAAGGACTGCCGTGACTGGAAGGCCCAGACGGGGAAGCAGAAGATCGGGAAGGAAGAGGACAAGACGATCACCAAGACAGACATGCGCTTCGTGGAGAAGGGCGTCACCCGGGACATGCTGCAGAAGAAGGAGATCCCCTTCTTCGAGAAGAAGTTCCTGGCCTCTGCCGACGTGTACTCCAATATTGCGCCCAACCACGACATGTACATCCCGATCCGCTTCAAGAGCGCTTTCGTCTTCTACAAGTATCGCCACTTCTCCGAGATGGCCAAGCGCTTCGGCGAGATCATCGAGCGCCACCCGGACAACGAGTTCGCCATGCGGGCGGTGCGCGTCTCGCTCAACTCTCTGTACATGAAGGCCAAGCAGAAGGACGCCACCGACGCCGAGCGCAACTCGGCCTGGAATGACGTCAACCACTGGGCCAAGACATTCAAGGCCAACAAGGTGCTCATGTCATCCAAGGCCGCCAGCAAGGAGAAGTTCGCGGACGAGATCCAGAGCCTGATCGAGGAGTCGGGTTACAACGTGGTCCTGGCCCTGCGCAAGACCGCCCCGCTCGAGGCGGCCAAGGGCTTCGACCAGTTCGTGGCCGACTACCCGAAGAGCAAGTACGCCCACCGAGCCCAGTACGCGGCCATGGTCATCTACGACGAGGCGAACCAGCTCGATCTGGCCATCAAGGCGGGCAAGGCGCTGCTCGAGAACTACAAGAGCTCGGATCGCTACAACCAGACGATCGGCTTCCTGGCCGCCTTCCACGACCGGGTGGCCGACTTCGCCACCTCCGCTCGCTACAACGAGATGTACTTCGAGAAGTGGCTCGAGCAGCAGGGCAAGCCCAAGTCCAAGTCGAAGAAGCACCAGCCCAAGAAGCGCCGCGGTCGCGGCAAGAAGGCGGCCGAAGGCGAGCTCATCCTGATCACGGACAAGCAGGCTTCGGATGCGCTCTATAACGCTGCGCTGATGCGCGAGTCCATGGGCCAGTTCGCCAAGGCCATCAAGAACTACGGCTCCTACATCAAGCACTTTCCCGAGAATGACGACACGCCCAACATCTTTTACAAGATCGGCCTGATCTACGAGCGGCAGGGCAAGTGGCGCCAGGCGGACAGGGTCTTCGAGGGATACCCGGACAAGTACAGCGACCGATCCACCCCGGGACGGCTGCTGAATGCCGTCTACAAGCACGCCATGGCATTGCGCAAGCTCGACAAGGTGCGCGATTCGGACAAGCTGCTGGACAAGATCATCGATCGCTACAACAAGCTGCCCGAAAAAGCGCGCAACGAGGAGGCCCGCACGGCGGTCGCGCACGCGCGCTTCTTGCAGATCGAGAAGGAGTACAAGGAGTACATCGACCTCAAGCTGGTACTGCCTCCTCGCACGCTGCGGCGCAACCTCTTCAAAAAGATCGATACCCGACCCAAGCTCGAGAAGAAGTACGAGGAAGTGGTCTCCTACAAGGACCCGGACTGGAGCGTGGCAGCCCTGGTCCGCATCGGCGAGCTCAGCATGGATCTGGCCACCGCCATGCTCGAGGCCCCGGTGCCTGCCGGGCTGACGCCCGAGCAGCAGGACATCTACGTGGAGGAGTTGCAGAAGCAGGCGCTGCCTCTCGAGGAGAAGTCCAGTGGCTTCTTGAACAAGGCCATCCAGGTCTCGAACAGCAAGGGTATATACAACAGATGGACCCTGCACGCCCAGGATCTGCTGAGGAAATACCAGCCCAACCTCTATCCTCCTCCATACGAAGCATCGCTCGTCTCGACGGAGTTCTTCTACGAGCGGCCTCTGCACACCGCGAAGGTGGAGGAGCCTCCGCCCGAGGAGATCGAGGTGCCGGCCAAGGAGCCGGGCCCCGGCTCCGAAACCGAGGCGGCCGGGCCATCGTCATGAGACAGCGAACCAGGAAGCGAGGACGAGCCATGCGCACCCGAGCCGGATTGCTGATCGTCGCCGCGGCCCTCCTTGTCACGGGCTGTCCCGAGAAGAAAGTCATCGTCAAGAAGACGCCCACCATCAAGAAGGTCATCAAGATTCGACCGGCCGAGTCCTTCTACAACGAGGGCATGACCGCCCTGGAAGCGAAGCAGGAGGACAGAGCCCTAGCGCTGTTCGACGAGGCGATCCAGAAGTACAAAGGAGACGACGCGAAGCTGGTCGATGCCCACTACAACAGCGGTGTCGTGTTGATGAAGCGAGGAGACCTCGAAGGTGCGCGCAAGTCATTCAGCAAGGCCATCGAGCTGGATCCGAAGCACCGCGACGCACTTCTCAACCTGGGTGTCGTGCTGAAGCGCCAGAAGAAGTACAAGCAGGCTATCGAGCATTACCGGAAGGCGCTCGAGCTCGTACCGCGCGACCCGCTCATCATGAACAACCTGATCGTGGCCTACCGGCTCGACAAGCAGTACAAGCAGGCAGAGAAGACCGGTCACAAGCTGCTCGCCCGGGCCCCGACCAACGTCGAGGCCTACAAGAACATGACGTTGATCTACTACGATCAGAAGAAGTACAAGATGGCCGAGCTGCTGTGCATCAATGCCGGCAAGATGCTCGAGAAGCTGCGCAAGAAGGACCCGTCCATCCCGGAGGATCCCGGTATCTACAATAACCTGGGCATGATCTACATCGGCCTGAAGCGCTTCCGCGATGCCCAGACCCAGTTCGAGAAGGCGCTGACCATCGATCCCGACTACACCGAGGCTCTGATCAACATCGCCGCCATGGCCCATCGTTTCCGCGACTACGATCGCGCCAAGCAGGCCTATGAGAAGGTACTCGCAAAGGATCCCAAAAACCTCAAGGCGGTTTGCGGGCTGGCCTACACGATCTACGGAATGGGTGATGCCAAGAGGGCACTGGAGTACTTCGAGAAGGTGCTGTCCAGGCAGCCCGATGATCTGCAGAGCATCTACACCGTGGGCGTGATCTACGACTCGCTGCTCAAGGACTACGGAAACGCGGTCAAGTACTACGAGCAGTACAAGACCCGCAAGGGATCGGTACCCAAGGAGGACCCGGTCCACAATCGGCTCCAGGCGGCCAGGGCGAGGCTCGAGATGGCCACCCAGCTCAAGGCCGAGCAGGAGGCCGAGGAGCGCAAGCAGCGTGAGGAAGAGGAGAAGAAGCGCAAGGCCCTGGAGGCGGGGAAGGAGGTCGGGCAGGACAAGGCCGGCCAGAAGAAGCTGCAGGACCTGATCGACGCCGGGGCCCAGGGCGAGGAAGGAGAGGGAGGCAAGCCCGAGGAGGGGGAAGGAGCCGAGGGCGAGAAGACACCCGGCGAGAAGGCGACCGAGAAGCCCGCTGAGGGCGCGGAGCCCGGCGAGAAGGCGACCGGCGGGCAGCCCGCTGAGGGCGCGGAGCCCGGCGAGAAGGCGACCGGCGGGAAGCCCGCTGAGGGCGCGGAGCCCGGCGAGAAGGCGACCGGCG
>JAFGRB010000392.1 GCA_016935365.1 Deltaproteobacteria bacterium | reverse complement strand
TGAGCCGTATACACATCTTTTCCGTCGCAAGGTTTTCCGCTGCGAAGCAGCGGGGGGATAAAGCCTGGGGCTTCAGCCCCAGGTATATGAAGGTAAGATTATTTACGCGCCCTGGAGGGGCGCAGCCATCTCTGCGTCTAGGACAGGGCTCGAGATTGCCGCGCCCTTTCAGGGCGCATGATTATGTTCTCTCCGCTTTCCTGGGGCTGAAGCCCCAGGCTATATCCCATCGCTGCTTCGCAGCGAAAACCCGGATCTCGGAGCGTGCCAAGCCCATTCTTTCCGTGCGCTTTGAGATGTGTATAAGGCTCAGGGCGAAGCCCGGAGGTGTACCGTGACAAAGCCCGTCCGTCTGGCCTTGTCGGTCCTTGCCTGCAGCATGCTGCTCATGTTGGGCGATTGCGATTGCGGCCAGACGATCGCCGAGGAGCCCGAGCTGGACTGCGGTCAGGTGCAAGAGCAGATCCAAGGAGCCTGTGGCCCTGGACATCTCGGCACGGTATGTCAGACCGAGCTCTCCGACTTCCACGTGATCGCGTTTCCCGTCAAGAGAGACGGCTGCGACAAAGAGACGATCCTGATTCACTTCTCGAAGGTCGACTACATCGAGCTGGAGAGCGCGAGCACCGGAACGACGACGCTGGCAGGGTTCATGATCACCCGGCCGCAAGTCCAGTTCGAGCTCCCCGGACGAACCGGCGTCTATACACACCCGACCGCGAGCAAGTGCATCGAACCGAGCGGCGGCTACTTCTATCGGCACACAGCGGACGAGCAGGTCTTTCAGATGGGTGTTGGCAGCAACCTCGTCGACGAGATTTCGATCACGCATATCGGTGAAGACCGAATCGAGGGCAGCTTCACACTCGTCGATGAGGATCCGAGCTGTCCCCGGGACCTGTCAGCGCAGTTCACCTCACCGCTCTGCTATGGTCCGAGCGATGACGGCGTCCTGGTCCGAGCCTGGCTCTACTTTCACGAGGGGGGTTCGTAGCGGGGTTCAGCGCAGCATGAAGTCGACCGCGTCGCTGCAGTAGTCCACCACGGCCAGGCTCTCGCCGCAGACCGGCCGGCTCTGGCAGCCGCCCAGGCAGGCCTCGTTGGCGCAGATCTCCAGGAACTCGGGACAGTCCTCGTGATCGATGCACGACTCCTGCGAGATGACGCAGCTGCCGTTGTCGCACAGCTGGTAGAGCTCGGGGCACTCCCAGCGCGTCGAGCAGCTCTCGGCGCTCACCTGGCAGAGGCCTGGGCAGTCGCTCGAGCGCCGGCAGGCAGTCCCGGACGTCTCGCAGATGCCCGGGCAGTCCGAGTCCTGGAAGCACTCGCTGCCGTCGTCGCACAGCCCGGGCACGCAGAAGCCCGACTCACACTGGGCATCGCTCGAGCATTCCTGGCCCACGTTGCGGAGCGGCTCGCAGGTCGCTCCGTCGGGCGTGAAGTTGCAGAACAGGCCGGCCTCGCACTCCGACGAGTACTGGCAGTCATCGTCTCGGTCCTTGCGCGGGGTGCACAGGCCGGTGGTCGGGTTGCAGAACAGGCTCGAGGCGCACACGCCGGTCGGGCACTCCTCGCCCAGCTGCGGCAAGGCCTGGCACTTGCGATCCGGGCCGCAGAATCCGTTCGCGCACTCGAAGGTGTAGAGACAGTCGCCGCCGCTCGAGACCTGACCTTCGAAGGGGGAGGCGCTGCAGCCCGACCAGGGCGCCTCGGCCAGGAAGGCGAAGCACTGCTCCTCGGGTGCCAGCAGGCTGTCCAGGCAGCTCTGGGCCTGCTCGACCGACAGCGAGACCGTGCCCTGCTCGACGGCGTACTCGTAGACCGCAGAGCGCTGCTCGCACAGCAGCTCGACGTCGCGTCGGCAGGACCTCTCGTCGGTGCTGATGGTCACGCCGAGGTAGCTCTCGATCTGCGCGCCGGTGCAGCACTGGAACATGTTGTAGCAGGCCACCTTGGCGAGCTCGGCGCAGTAGTTGTCCCCGCTGACCTCGGGTGCCGGCCGTTCCAGCCGATCCTCGTCGTCACCTCCGGACGAGCAGGCGAGCGCGAGTACCAGGAACGGGAATGCCCAGCTCTTTCTCATCTCCCACCTCCGGGAATCGATCTGCGCCTATCCTCCCACATGCGGTCCTCGAACGCCAGGCCTGTCCACCAGCCGGCGATAGGGCCAGACCATCAGCGAGCGCATGTCGCGCTGGATCCGGCGGCGAAGCGGCGGCAGGCGCATGGCCAGGCCCATCAGCGCATTGCGCGCCCTGGCGGCCCACTCCTTCTGGGAGAAGTCGTAGATCCCGTGCTGCAGGTAGAAGCGGTGATCCTCCTGGAACAGCGACGAGGTCAAAAAGACGAAGTCCCGGAATATCCGGGTGCCGGCCACGCCGAGGAAGTTGCGGGGCCGGCGGGCGCGGCTGCCCACCGCATGCGCCAGTCGGCCCGCGCTGTCCGTGAGCAGACGGGTCAGCGCCTCGCCCTCGGCATCCTCGTCGCAGACCAGGTCCACGAGGTTCGCGCGCGACACCTGGGCGTGGCCTTCGAGCACCTGGCGCAGGGTGTCCATCTGGCGCAACGGGCCGGCGACCAGCCAGAAGGCCTGCTTGCCGGACAGCAACGGTCGGTGGCCCTGGAAGAAGGAGCGGTCGAAGAAGAGCTTCCAGCGCCCGCTCAGGTAGCGATCCCGGACGCTGCCGGCCATCACGATCGCATCGGCGGAGAGCAGCAGCTGCCACGCCTGCTGCATGTCGTCCCGGTAGACGCAGCGGCCCTGCTCGGCACAGCGCAGGCATCCCAGGCAGCCGCCCTTGATCTCCAGCCGGTCCAGCTCGATCCGCTCGACCTGCATGGGCAGGGCCGCCTCGAACACGGCCTGCATGGCGCGCAGGTTCGCCGAGGCGTTGTCGGTCACCAGCACGGCCCGGCCTTCGCCCTCGGGTGCGGACCTGCCGATCGGCGGGTTGTAGCGGTGCTCGACCGGACGCAGAGGCGGAAAGCGCCGCGGCAGGGCCGTGTCGCTGCCCGCCAGCTCGACGAGCTCGTCGAAGAAGCCGAGCAGGCTCGAGCGGACGCCGGCCTGGAAGAGGTTGTCCATGCGGGCCGAGAAGCCGGGCAAGGCGCGCATCCCGAGATCCTCGCTGACCGCGCAGATGTAGTCGTGAGCCGTGTGGTCGAAGAAGTGAATCGACGTCGTAAGGCAGGAGGCGAGCTTGCCGCGCAGCACGTCCCCGGCGCTGGATTCGAACAGCAGCTCGATGAAGCGCTTGAGCTGCCAGGGCACGAGCAAGTAGTAGACCGGAAAGGACCACAGCAGCGCGTCGGCAGCGGCCAATCTGTCGAGCAGCGCCTCGCGTTGCTCGGCGCTGCGCTCGATCGTGCGCAGCCGGCGGGCGACATCCACGAAGTCGAAGTCCACGCCCGGCCGCTCGCGCTGGATGTAGCGCACGTACTGCAGGGTGATGCTCGAGGCGGACTTGGGGCTGCCGTTCACGACAGCGATGCGCATGAAGCTCTCCTTTCCTGTTTCCTATCGCGATCGGCGCCCCGGTGAGGTTCCATCAGGCGATGATGGAGAGATGGTCATCGAAGAAGGGCTCAAGGCCTTCCGGGGAGACGGGGGAGCTCGACCCGGGAGTCCTGCTTGGGCTCGAAGTGCTCGCAGCAGTACTCGCGGCTCGGGATCCGGAAGAGCTCGGTGCCCTCGAGGGTGTTTTTTTCGGCGTTGTCGCAGCGGATGCCCTGACCGACGCCCACGAGCCACATCATGTATCTGCAGTTGATGCAAGATCTGATTTTTGGAGGCTCTCTCATGACCTGCCTCCTCTCCTTCTCCCCGCCTGCACCAACTCCAAAAGAGGATAGCACTCTTTCGGGGATTGGGAAAGCACCTGGATCGGATCAGAGAGTCCGTGCTAGGGTCTGGAAAACGCGCAAGACGAGCCGTCTACTCAGGAGATGGAGGAAAGCATGAAAAGGATCGCATTGACCGCTGTCGTGATATTCGTCTTCTCGCCGGCGAGCGCACCGGCCGAGGTCGGGGTCGACACGAGCGGCTTCTACTGCTACTCCGACACGCTGAATCCGATCAGCGCCTCGGCCCCGACATACGACTTCCAGGACATCTCGGCCACCGGGGCCGTCGTGACCGAGGCCGGCTCGCCCCTCGACGACGAGGCGATGAGCGACCCGATCGCGCTGGGCTTCGACTTCACCTTCTACGGCAACACCTACAACCAGGTCCAGGTCTGCTCCAACGGGTACTTGATCTTCTCGAATCCCTATGTCGACTACACGCCCAACTCCATCCCGGATCCCCTGTCGCCCAACGACTTCGTCGCGCCCTTGTGGATCGACCTGGATCCGGGCGATGGCGGGAGCATCCTCTACGAGATCCTGGGCACGGCCCCGACCCGGATCTTCGTGGTCCAGTTCACCGACGTACCCCTGTGGATCTCCGGCGTGCCGGGCGCCCCCCAGACATTCCAGGTCAAGCTCTTCGAGGGCGCGGACGAGATCGAGGTGCACTATGCCGACGTGGACTCGGACACCAAGACCTACGCCCTCGGGCTGGAGAACGCCGACGGCAGCCACGGCCTGGCCTACCGCCAGCAGAGCAACGATCCGCTTTCGATGAGCGGTGTGGTGGTGCGCTACTTCTACGATCCCAACGACTCGGACAGCGACGGCATCGGCGACGGCTGCGACAACTGCCCCGGCGACGTGAATCCGGATCAGGCCGACTTCGATGGCGACGATGTCGGCGATGTCTGCGATCCGGACGACGACAACGACGGCGTGCCGGATGCGTCCGACGCCTGCCCCTTCGATCCGGACAACGACATCGACGGTGACGGCTTCTGCGCCGGGGATGACAACTGCTCGACCGTGTCCAACCCGGGCCAGGAGAACTCGGATCTCGATCCGCTCGGCGACGCCTGCGACAACTGCCCGCTCGACGACAATTCGGCCCAGGGCGACATCGACACCGACGGCGCCGGAGACGCTTGCGACAACTGCTATTCCGAGCCCAACCCGGGCCAGGAGGACTGGGACGCCGACGGGCTGGGCGACGTGTGCGACAACTGCCCGGGCGTGGCCAATCCGCTGCAGCAGGACGGAGACGGAGACGGCGTGGGCAACGAGTGCGACAACTGCCCGGGCGTGGAGAACCCCAGCCAGCTCGACACCGACGGCGACGGGATGGGCGACGTCTGCGACGCCGACCTGGACGGCGACGGGATCGACAACGCGATGGACAACTGCCCCTACGCGGCCAACCCGGGCCAGGCCGATCTGGACGTGGACGGGGTGGGAGATGCCTGCGACGACGACATGGACGGCGACAACGTGCCGAACGGCAGCGACAACTGCCCGCGGGTCTACAACCCCTCGCAGGCCGACTCGGACGGGGACGGGCAGGGCGACGTCTGCGACGGCGACAACGACGGCGACGGCATCCCGGATGCGGTCGACAACTGCCCGGCCGATCCCAACCCGGATCAGAACGACATCGACGGCGACGGGCAAGGCGACGCCTGCGATGCGGATCGGGACGGGGATGGATACGAAGACGCGGTCGACAACTGCCCGCTGGTCTACAACCCATCCCAGGCCGATTCGGACGGGGATGGGGCCGGAGATGCCTGCGACGGCGATCGGGACGGCGACGGCTGGGCCGACGCCGAGGACAACTGCCCGCTGGTGTCGAACGTCGATCAGGCCGACGCCGACGGCGATGGGCTGGGCGACGCCTGCGATCCGGACGCGGACGGCGACGGCATCCCCGACCTGGTGGACAACTGCCCCGGCATCGCCAACTCCGACCAGTCCGATATCGACTCGGACGGGCTCGGCGACGCGTGCGACGCCGATCGGGACG
Source organism: Deltaproteobacteria bacterium (assembly GCA_016935365.1). Taxonomy (GTDB): domain Bacteria; phylum Myxococcota; class B64-G9; order B64-G9; family B64-G9; genus JAFGRB01. Next base: position 24,914 of record JAFGRB010000392.1, on the reverse strand, counting down.
GGGACGGCCACGACGACGTGGACGACAACTGCCCGCTGGTGGCGAACCCGTCTCAGAGCGACTCGGACGGCGACGGCATCGGGGACGCCTGCGATGGAGACCTGGACGGGGACGGTATTGGCGACGCCGAGGACAACTGCCCCGAGACGCCCAACCCCGGCCAGACCGACTCGGACGGCGATGGCATCGGCGATGCATGTGATGCGGACGCGGACGGCGACGGCATCCCGGACGGCCTGGACAACTGCCCCGGGCTTTTCAATCCCACCCAGACCGATCAGGATCGGGATGGCATGGGCGACGCATGCGACTCGGATCGGGACGGCGATCATGTCGACAACGCGATCGACAACTGCCCCGAGCTGCCCAACGCGGACCAGGCCGACCTGGACGGCGACGGGCTGGGCGATGCCTGCGACGACGATCGCGACGGAGACGGGTACAGCAATGCGGCCGACAACTGCCCCTTGGCGAGCAATGCGGATCAGGCCGATGCGGACGGAGACGGACTGGGAGACGCCTGCGACGCGGACGTCGACGGCGACTCGATTCCCAACGGCCTCGACAACTGCCCGGATGACTTCAACCCGGGCCAGAGCGACATCGACGCCGATGGCGCGGGCGATAGCTGCGACTCGGACCAGGACGGAGACGGGGTGGACAACGGGTCGGACAACTGCCCGCTGGTGCCGAATGCGGATCAGAAGGACGTTGACGAAGACGGCGTGGGCGACGCCTGTGACGGCGATCTGGACGGCGACGGGCTCGGCGACGAGGTGGACAACTGCCCCGAGGTGCCCAATGCCGATCAGGCCGACCAGGACGGCGACGGCATCGGGGACGTCTGCGACACGGATCGCGACGGAGACGGGGTCTCGGACGCGGTGGACAACTGCGTGACGGTCCCGAACTCGGGTCAGGCCGACATGGACGGCGACGGGGAAGGGGACGCGTGCGATCCGGATCGGGACGGCGACGGCGTGCCGGACGAGAGCGACAACTGCCCGCTGGTGGCCAATCCGGATCAGGCCGACTCGGACAGCGACGGCGCCGGCGACGCCTGCGACGGGGATGCCGACGGAGACGAGATTCCGGACGAGAGCGACAACTGCCCCGAGGATCCCAATCCGGATCAGGCCGATGCGGACAGCGACGGCATCGGCAACGTCTGTGATCCGGACGCGGACGGCGATCAAGTCGACGACGCGATCGACAACTGCCCGGGCATGGCCAACCCGGATCAGGCCGATACGGACAGCGACGGAAATGGAGACGTATGCGATCTGGATCTGGATGGCGACAACGTGGACAACGCCCAGGACAACTGCCCGCAGGTGGCCAATCCCGATCAGCTGGACAGCGATGGGGACGGTATGGGTGACGCCTGTGACGAGGTGGAGCCGTCGGACAGCGGCTGCGGCTGCACGTCGAGCGCGGGTCAGCCGGGCGCGGCGCTGCTCTGGCTCCTGGCGCTGGCCTTGATCCGTCTTCGCAGGATCAGCTGAACTTCCGCTCGCGGTTCATCTTGCCCTGCATATAGAGCTCGAGGTCGTTGCGCAGGTCGTCCGCCACGGCCGCGAGCACCTTGTCCACCAGGGCGTCGAGCTTGCCGGTCTGCTCTCCGACGATCGGCCAGGTGAAAGACTCCTGCAGATCGAAGACGCGCATCTCGGCCTCGCCGGCGTGTACCTTGCACTCCACCGGCACCTTGATCGTCTCGTGGCCCACGTCGAACTTGACCACCACCCGAGCCCAGCCGGCGTCGTGGAGGCGGATGGCCTTGGGCAGAGATGCCGAGTCGGGCGCCATGGCGTCCAGACCGCCCGGATGGAAGCGGAGCGTGTCCACGCCCGCCTTCTCCTTCATCCTGTCCGCGAACTGCTTGGAGAAGATCACGGTGTTTTGCTGAAAGTCCTCCCACTCCCGGGTCTTCTCGTCAGCGGCCTCCAATAGCTCGTCGTGCATGCTCTTGACGTCTCCCATGGGTCTCCCTCGCTTGGCGTTCGTTTTCTGACCGGCGAGATGATAGCACACGGCGATTCAAAATGGTACTCATGTCGGAGCGCCCGGTGCGCTCCAGGCATGATCGCGTATTGGATAGGCATCCTGGTGATCGGCTCTACCGCCGCCGCGGGCGAGGGCGCGGCGATCCGCGGACAGCTCGTGGACAAGCTCGAGGGAACGCCGATCGTCGGCGCGGTGGTCCAGCTCGACGGCTCGGAGCCAGTCTGCGTATCGGACGAGCAGGGGCGCTTCCATCTCGAGGGCATTCCCCCGGGGCGCCACCGCCTGAAGGTGATCGATCCAGCCTACGCTCCTTTCGAGCGGGCGCTCGTGATTCGCAAGGGCGAGCAGCTGGAGCTTCACTTCGCGCTGGACCCGAGCGGCGCGCAGGAGCAGGAGGAGCTGGTCATCCGGTCGAGGCGCCAGGCGGCGGAGACATCCCGCACCGAGCTCGAGATGCAGCAGGTGGAGAAAGTACCCGGGACGCAGGGCGACATCGTCAAGATCGTCGAGAGTCTGCCCGGCGTGGCGCGCACTTCTGTCATCAACACCAGCAAGGTCACCACGACCCGCCTGGGCGGCGCGGTGGTTCGCGGCGCAGCACCCGAGGACTCCCAGGTGCAGATCGACGGCCACCCGGTCCCCTTGCTCTATCACTTCGGTGGACTCAAGTCGGTCATCCACACCGAGATGCTCGGACGGATCGATTTCCTCCCGGGCGCCTTCGGGGCCGAGCACGGTTATGTGCTGGGCGGGGTGGTGGACGTGCACACGCGGCCTTGTCGGGCGGAGCGCTGGGGCGGCTATGCCGAGCTGGGCATGCTGGACGCGGGCTTCTATCTCGCCGGCCCGCTGGCCGAGTCCCTGGCCGTGGCGGTTGCCGGACGGCGGAGCACGCTCGACGCCTGGCTACCTCACGTCATGCCCGACGAGCCGGGCCTGGCGCTCACGCTGGCGCCGGCCTACTACGACTACCAGGCCAGGCTCGACTGGAGCCCCACGGCGTCCCACCGGCTCTCGGTGCTCGTCTTCGGCGCCTACGACGAGCTCAGCTTCCTGCACGCCAAGCCGCTGTCCGGCGATCCCAGCCTGCGCGGCGACCTGGACTACTGGATCCACTTCCACAAGCTCGTGCTCGGCTGGCTCTTCGCGCCGGGCTCCGACTGGCAGCTCGGCGTCTCGCTCGCCGGCGGTCTCGACGAGGAGCACCTGGCCATCTTCACGCACCGCTTCTTCGAGCGCAGCAGCCCCTCGGTCTCGCTGCGGGCCGATGGGCGCTACCGGGTCACCGAGGAGCTCGAGCTGAGAGCGGGCCTGGGCGGATCGCTCGACTTCTATACGAGCCGCCACCGATTCCCGCGGCCCGCCAAGGAGGGGGAGGTGGCCAGGGAGTTTTCCATGTTCGAGCTGGTGGAGGGCGACGAGCGGATGGACCTGGCTCGGGCCCACGCCTACCTGCTGGCGAGCTGGAGACCGATGGAGCGGATGGCGCTCGATGCCGGGCTGCGGCTCGAGCTCTACGCCGCTCCGGTCGAGCGCTGGGCGCTGATGCCGCGCAGCTCGCTCTCGTTCCGCCTGCGCCCCGGCACCGAGCTGGGTGTCGCGGCCGGCCTGCACGCCCAGGCGCCCCAGCTCGACGAGATCTCCGAGCAGTTCGGGCGCCGCGGGCTCGAGCTGGAGAGGGCCTGGCACTTCGCGCTGGCGCTCGACCAGCGGCTGCCCGCCCGCTTTCGGCTGCACGCCGAGGCCTTCTACAAGCTGCTCGACGACCTGGTCGTGCTGGACAGCGAGCTGGTCTACACGAACGCCGGCATGGGCAAGGTGGCCGGCTTGGAGCTCTTGCTGGCCCGCGAGGGGGTGCCGGACGAGGGCTGCTTCGGCTGGCTGGCCTACAGCCTGATGCGATCGCTGCGCCGGGACGCGCCCGGGCAGCCCTGGCGGCTGTTCGACTTCGACCAGACCCACATCCTGACCCTGGTCGCGGGCTACCGGCTGCCGGGCGGCGAGGCGAACGAGATTGGCCTGCGGGGCGGCTGGGAGTTCGGCCTGCGCTTCCAGCTCGTCTCCGGCAACCCGTACACGCCCATGACGGGCGGCATCTTCGACGCCGACTTCGACACCCACCACGGCGTGCCCGGGCCGGTCAACTCGGGCCGCATGCCGCTCTACCACCGGCTGGATCTGCGGGTGGACTACACCTTCGCCTTCGTGCGCTGGGCGCTGGTCCTCTACCTGGATGTGCAGAACGTCTACAACCACTGCAACGTGGAGGCGGTGGACTACAACTACGACTACACCGAGCAGGCCTGGCTGCGCGGCCTGCCCGTGTTGCCCTTCCTGGGCATCCAGGCCCGATTCTGAGCCATCAGGGAGCGGTCTGCTCGGTGCCCACCAGGACCTCGGGCTCGGGATCCACGTACAGGCGCACGATGTGGTTGTCGCGGTAGCCCTGCGGACCGTACTGGCACCAGAAGCCCGAGGCGCCGGCATCCGGCGCTTCCGCCGCCAGGCTGCCGCTGCCGACGACGACGTCGTCGACGGCGATCGACACGCCATCACCTGCGACCCGGATCTCCTGTATGTGCCACTGGTCGTGGACATCCGCGATGCCCCAGGTCGATCCGATCTGATGGAAGCTGCCGGCGTAGCGCTCCCAGAGCTCGGAGTGGGTGCTGTCCACGATGCCGCCGTAGACCAGATCGTCCACGCCGGTCATGCGGGCGATCACGCCAGCGTGGTCGGCGTCGCTTCCCGGCGAGCGAAAGGCATGACGCACCGCGATATCGACCCAGCCGGCCTGGCCGGCGCTCACCACACCGCCCGTCCCGTCGCCGTCCGCGAGGACCTTGCGCACCCCGTCGACAGCCACCACGACGTTCGAGCAGCCCGAGTGCACCGTCCAGCCGTCGGGCACCTCGCCGGCCGTGTGCTCCTCGAAGTCGTCCGCGGCCACGAAGACCCGCGACGCAGGGGTGTCGGCACCCATGGAGTCGGCCCAGTGCGCGGGCGCTGCGCTCGCCTCGGTCGGATTGCCGTAGTAGACATAGATACTGCTGTCCGAGCCGTCCGCGACCACGCCAAAGGGCAGCTTGAACCAGGTCCGGGTGGCGGCGCGCGAGGGACCACCGCTGCCGAGATCCTCGTCCAGCCAGCGGTCCAGTTCCACCCAGCCCGCGCCGTCCCAGCGCAGGATGCGCCAGTCGTTGCGATCGGCGCGCAGCTTGCCCGCCGCGACGAGCGCGTTGGTGTAGGCATCGAACCAGACCGAGTAGCCGGTGGGCACGGCCGGACCGCGGGATATGACCACGAGCTTCCGCCGGTAGCCATAGTCGGGATTCCACCAGCCCAGGTCGCGAAAGGCCACCTGGTCGGCCGTCGCGACCGTGGTGCCGGCCGGATCGCCCCACTCGCAGACCACGTCCGCGTCGAGCGGCTCGGCTGCGAGATCGCGCGCCGTCAGGTCATAACGTCCGCCGCCGATGTCGTTCAGCGCGCTGGTGGCCACCCAGGCAGGCTCCTCGCAGAACACGGCCCCGTCGACCTGCACGTCGTAGAGAAAGAGCTTGCCGGATGGCCTCGCGTCCACGTCGAAGCGGATGCGCAGATCAGCGTTGCGCGCGGCCCGCGGATCGATCTCGCTCAGGCTGGCGCAGACCTGCCGGCAGACCTTGTTGGCGTCCAGCCCGGCTCCCGTCTCGAAGGCGGTCTGCCAGCCGCCGCCGGTGTCGAACTCGGCCAGCAGATGCGTGCCGGCGACCGCGCCGTCGTCCCCGCAGGTGAAGCACAGCTGCACGTCTCCGTCCAGCATCGACGTGTCCACGCCGCGCTCGAGGATCATCCAGTCTCCGTCCACCTCGACCGTGTTGCCCGGCAGGCTGTCTCCGGCCGGGGTCTCACATGTCGTGCCCGGGCACTGGGGGGAGGTCCCGGGCGTGCCGGAAGAGACCTGCCAGCCGTTCCATCCGTCGGCCAGGGGATTGCCGCAGCCACCGAAGCTGTCGCTGAAGGCGACCTGCCGGCTCGACGTGCACCGGTGGTACCAGCCGCGCACCGAGACGCTGTCGAGGTACATGATGCGGTCGTTGTTCTCCGAGTGGACCACCACGCTCAACACCACGCCCGGGTGCCCCTCGGCCCAGGCGGGCAGGGTGCCGCAGTATCGGAAGTAGGTGTCGTCCACGTCGCCGAGGCGGCCGCGGCTGGCGTTGATGCACAGCACCTGGTCCTGCATGCGGTTGCGCTCGGTTCCGGCAAAGACCGCCACGACCTGGTTGTTGTCACCGCCGTGATCCGCCACCTCCACGCAGACCTCGATCTGGGAGTAGTCCGTGAGATCGAATGCCTTGCGGAGCTGGAACTCCTCGTGATCGGGCCCGCAGACCATGCGCTTGTCGGCCGCGAGCGCGTAACGGCCCTGGTGCTGGACGCAGATCACAGCCAGATCGTCGCAGCAGGTCTCCGAGCCCGTGCCCGAGCCGCAGTTGTTGAGGTTGCCGAAGCAGTTCAACTGCGCACCGCCGGCCATGAGCTCCCAGCCGTCCAGCTCGCACTGGCCCGCGTCGTCGCCGAAGTCCGCTCGGTCCAGCAGCACCGCACCCACCTCCGCGCGGCAGGCCAGGCAGCCGCCCTGGTCGGGCGAGCCGGTGGCGAGTCGGCAGGCGGACGTGTCGGTCTGCATCAGATCCACCAGGTCCGGATCGCAGACCAGGGTCAGGCTCGCAGGCGGCGAGACGCAGCCCGTGCCGTCGGTGTCACAGGCCGGGACGCAGACCGCGGGAGGCGTGCACAGGTCGTCGTCCGGGACATGGGCGCAGGCGCCGGACGCGTCGCATTCGTCCAGGGTGCAATCGGAGCTGTCCGAGCTGCAAGCCAGGCCTGGCGTCGGCTCGCAGCGCTGCTGGTTGACGTTGCAGGCGCTCATGCACTCCTGGGTGCACGGGTTGCCCAGGCCCTGGCAGAGCCCGCTGCCGTTGCAGAACTCCACGCCGTTGCAGAAGTTCCCGTCGTCGCTGCAGGCGACGCTCGGAGGGTCCGGGTCGCAATGGCCTGTACCGCCGCCGTCCTCCACGCAGATCGATCGGCACTCCTGCGTGCAGGGATCACCCTGGCCGAGGCAGGTGCCCGTGCCGTCGCAGTGCTCCTCCCCGTTGCAGAAGACGCCGTCGTCGCTGCAGGGCGTGGTGTCCGGATCCGGGCTGCAGTGACCGCTGCCACCCCCGTCCTCCACGCAGGTCTGCATGCACTCCTGCTGGCATGGCGAGCTTCCGTGCACGCACTCGCCCGCTGCGTTGCAGACATCCGCTCCGTTGCAGAAGAGCTGGTCGTCGCAGTCGGTGCCCTGCGGCTCGTGATTGGCGAGGCAGTTGCCCGCGCCGTCGCAGCTGTCCGGCCGGTCGCAGGCCGTCTGCGATCCGTCTCCGCAGGGCTCGCCCGCGGGGTCGAAGCACAGATCGAGATCCTCATCGCAGTGGTTGCAGTCGGTACGCGGGCAGGGATCCCCGGGCGAGACGCAGCCCAGTTGCGGATCGCAGCTCTCCGGACCGTTGCAGAACTGCCCGTCGTTGCAGTCGAGCGGCTCCCCCGGGGCGCAGCTGCCGTCGTTGCAGGTCTCCAGCCCATTGCATGGATTGTGATCGTCGCAGTCCTCGGCCTGGTCGCAGGGTGTGCAGCCCGGGCCCGAATCCGTCGTCCCGTCGCAGTCGTTGTCCTTGTCGTCGTCGCAGGGCGCCCCGTCCCAAGGGCCCTCGAACACCGACGGGTTGACGTCCGGATCCGCATCGTCGCAGTCCCTGCCGCCGCAGTTTTCATCCACGAAGCCGTCGTGATCGGCATCCTCAGCCACGCCTAGACAGATCCCGCCGGCGCAGCGGTCCTCCATGGTGCAGGGATCCTCGTCGTCGCACGGATCCGTGTTGTTGGTGCGGGTGCAGCCCGATGGGCTGCAGTCGTCCGTCGTACACGCGTTGCCGTCGTCGCAGTCCTCGACGAGCTCGAAGCCGGTGCATTCCCCGACCAGGCAGGTCGGGTAGCCTAGCCGGATGCCCTGGCAGCCGAGCTCGCCGCAGCGCGTTCCGTCGGCCACGGCCTCGTGGGTGCAGCCGGCAAGCTGGCAGCTATCCAGCGTACACGCCTCGCCGTCGTCGCAGTCGTTGTCCGTCTGGCAGCGGCTGCGCACCAGGATCCGGACCATGTCGGGCTCCGAGCTGCGCGGGCCGTCGGAGACCTCGAGCGAGACCAGATAGCTGCCGGGTACCTTCGGCACGAACCAGGCCTGCGGGCCCTCGCTGGCCCAGCCCTCCGCCCCCGATGCGGGTGCGGCCAGCATCGTCCACGTGTACTGGAGCGCGTCTCCGTCCGGATCGAAGCTCGCGCTGCCGTCGAGCCGGACCTCGGTATCCGTCAGCGTCTCCTGGTCCATGCCGGCCTGGGCCACCGGGGGGCGGTTGGGGCCGGCCACCTCGAGGCTGCAGGAGGCGAAGACGAAGGCGATGAACAGGTGGAAGAAGATACGGATCGGCTGCATCCTCATGCCGTCCTCCCATGCGAAAGACCACTTCTTCAGGATAGCGCAACTGCCCGGCCGGGTGAAGGAGCCCTCAGTAGAGGCTCTCCTCGGGCGCTTCGGCCAAGGCGTCATAGAGCCCGCCCGGATAGTAGAAGACGAAGTCCAGCCTGCCGAAGGTCAGCACGTCGCCGTTGCGGAGGCTTACGCGCTGGCGGGCCTGGAGATCGGTATGGTTGAGCTGGGTCGGGTTGGTCGAGCCCACGTCCTCCACGGTATAGCTCTCCGCGCCCGGGTTGCCCCTGAACATCGCCTGCTTGCCCGAGACGGTCTCGTGGTTGAGCACGATGTCGTTCTCTTCCTTGCGTCCCAGGGTGACCTGGAAGTTGATCCCCGGGCGGGATGGCTGGACCGAGAGCACCGGTGAGGTGTCGCCCAGCTCGGGTGAGCCCTGGCCCCGGCGCAGCGGGATGATATCCGCGCTGGTCTTGGCCGTCTGAAAACTCTCTCCGAGCTCGCCGAGATCGGCGCTGGTGGAGACCAGCACCGGATGCTTGAAGCGCTGGCAGAAGGTCTTCCGGTCGAGCTGGATGGCCGCGCTGTGATAGTCGAGCAGGGTGGGCTCGATACGAATCATGCTGCCATTATAGGGATGGTCGTTTCATGGGTCAATGCAGGAGGCGGTATCACTTGGTGTCCTGGAAGGTTCCGTCCTTGAAGGTGCCCTGCAGGCGCTTGCCGTCCTTCATGGTGGCCTTGCCCTGGCCGTCTGGCTTTCCGTTGCGGAACTCGCCCGTGTACTCGCTCCCGTCGCTGTAGCTGGCCTTGCCCTAGCCGCTGGGCTGGCCGTCGCAGAACTCGCCCACGTAGCGGCTGCCGTCCGCGTGCTTGAGCGTGCCTTGGCCGTTGGGCTTCCCGTCGCGGAACTCGCCCGAGTAGAGGCTGCCGTCCGGCTTGCGGAGCTGCCCGCGTCCGCTCGGTTTGCCGGCCTTGAAGGAGCCGGAGTAACGCTCTCCGTTGGGCCAGCTCATCTGGCCCTGGCCCTGGATCTCGCCGCGCTGGAACTCGCCCGAGTAGCGCGTACCGTTCGGCCAGTCCAGCGTTCCGCGGCCGTGGAAGTAGCCTTCCTGGAACTGACCCTGGTAGGTCTGGCTGTTGGTGGCCTTGGCCCGGCCCGAGCCGGTGACCCATCCGTTCTCGCACTTGCCGTCCAGCAGAGTCCAGACCACGCCGGACGTCCCGCGTACTCCGCAGCCCGATGCTGGCGACAGGTCGCTCTGGGCGAGCAGCGTCGCGGCGAGCAGAAAAGCGGTCCAGGTCATCTCGCACCTCCCGGGACGTGTGCTTTTTCGATCCGGGCTCTGAGTCTGCCACGAGCACGCATCGCGATCAAAGCCTTGTTGCCCTTGATCGCGCCCGGTGACAGGAGTAGCATTCCCTTCATGGGAGAGGAAGATCAGATCGAGGCGCGGGCGAGTGAACGAATGCCCCTGCAGGCCATGGTGACCTATCGCCTGGATGGGCAGGAGTATGGCAACCTGGCCGCGGACGTATCGCCGGACGGGATCTTCATCCGCACGTTCATGCCGCCCGAGGTGGGCACCCGGCTGGATCTGACCGTCCGGCTGCCCGAGGAGCTGGGCGGATTCCGCGTGGATCTCGAGGGCCGGGTCGTGCGCGTGGTCAGCGGATCGGACCCGCGCAAGAACGGCATGGGCGTGCATTTCACCGCCATACACGCCACGGACACCGACGCTGTGCGCCACCTCGTGTCGAGCATCTTCGGCTTCGATAGTCTTCGGCGCGCTACTCGGACATACGAGATCGAGGGCCAGTGAGTCGAGCCCGTCACTTGTAGTGACGGCCCATGAACTCGTCCACCTCGGGGATTCCCCCCTGCAGGACGATGTAACCGTTGGGGGGCTCTCGCTCGGTCGTCTCGTCGGAGACCGGCGTGAGCATGATCCGCCGGACCTCTTCCAGATCCTGGCTGCGGCCGAGCGCCCAGCCGAGCTTCATGTAGGCGACCTCCGGCAGCATGTTGCCCAGCGGAATGACGCCGATGTCGAGCAGATCCCGGCCGGTGTCGTAGACGAACATCTGGACGAAGCCCCACAGGGTCTGGACTGTCATGTAGACGGCCAGACCGGCCGCGACGGCCCGGCGAAGCGGATCATAGAGGGGCTGGTTGACATGTCCCAGACCCGTGCCGGCGATCACGATACCCCGGTAGCCGTGCTCCACGAGAGAGTCGATGATGTCGCCGCGCATGTTCGGGTAGTAGTAGACGATCGACACGCGGTCGTCGAAGGCGTCGTGGAGCTCGAGCTTGCGCCCGGGATCCCGCCTGCGGACATCCTGCCGGATGAGCTGGATGCCCTCCGAGTCGACCATGGCCAGCGGGGTGTCCCCCAGCGTGCGGAACGTGGAGCGGTACGAGGAGTGCATCTTGCGCACGCGGGTCCCCCGGTGCAGAAGGCCGTACGAGTCCGATGTCGGACCGAACATGCAGACCATCACCTCGGCGATGGGCCCATGGCCCGCGGTCCAGCAGGCGTGGATGAGGTTCCGCGCTGCGTCCGAGGAAGGTCGATCGCTCGATCGCTGTGAGCCCACCAGCACCACCGGCACGGGCAGGTTCTGGAGCATGAAGGTCATGACGGCGGCGGTGTGGTGCATCGTGTCGGTCCCGTGGCCGATGACCACGCCGTCGGCTCCGGCCTCGATGGCCCTGGCGGTCTCCCGTGCCAGGCTGAGCCACTGCTCGCGACCCATGTTCTCCGAGAAGATGCCGAAGAGCTTCTTCGTCTCGAGGTTGCAGACGTCCGCCAGGTCGGGCACTGCACCGTAGAGCTCGCCCGGGGAGAAGGCCGGGATGACGGCCCCGGTCCGGTAGTCCAGCCGCGAGGCGATCGTACCGCCGGTGCCCAGCAGCACCACGTCGGGCTTGGCCGGGTCGACCGGAAAGGTGCCCTCGGGGATGTGGTAGTCGGCTCGCTTGTGCGCCTGCACCTGTGCCCTGTCGATGGCGTCCACCCGGACACCCACGTTGTATCCGTTGTGCAGTTTGAGCACCAGGTGGAGATCGTCTGCGTTTTCGGACCGGGGCAAGATGATGCCCGCGAAGCTCCCGCGGGAGGTCTCCAGGACGATGTCGTCCCAGACCTTCAGACCGAGCTCGGCGAGCTTCTTGCGACCCGCCCCCTTGTAGCCCTTGAGCTCGTCCTCATCCTTCTTCTTGGCCATGGCCGTCGGCATTCCTTTCCGCAGGGGGCTCTTCGGGTTGCATCGGGGGGATCGAATCGATCGCCTGCACGATGCGGCCCGGACGGATCAAGCCGGACGGGCGCTCTTGCGGCGGGGGCTCCCCCGCCGCCTGGCGCTGCCAGGGATACTCGATCCGGACGTGGAGCTGGGCTTCGAGATAGCGGACCAAGCTCTGGCCCATCTGCTTCAGATCGCGGGAGCTCAGGCCGGATTCGTCCAGGTAGCCCTTGAGCAGCTTGCCGAACATGATCGTGCGCACGAGGTGCTCCACCTGCTCGTGGTCCGGACTCTTCAGGGTGCGCGAGGCGGCCTCGACCGAATCGGCGATCATCAGCACGGCCGTCTCCCGGCTGGTGGGGTTGCGGCCGCGGTACTGATACTGCCTGGGGTCGGGCTCCTGGCCCGTGAGCTGGCGAGCCTTGTGCAGGAAGAACTCGATGCTCGAGCTGCCGTGATGCTCGATGATGAAGTCGATGATCCGCTCGGGCAGATCAGCCCCGCGCGCGATGGTCACCCCGTGCTCGACGTGTCCGCGTAGCTTCTCCACGCTGGCGCCGGGCTCGAGCTTGTCGTGGGGATTGTCGCCTTGCTGGTTCTCCACGAAGAACTCGGGGCCGTGCATCTTGCCGATGTCGTGGTAGTACGCGCCCACCCGGGCCAGATGCGCATCGGCGCCGATGTCCTGGGCCACCTTCTCGGACATGTTGGCCACCGCCAGCGTGTGCTGGAAGGTGCCGGGCGCCTTCTCGGACAGGTCCTTGAGCAGGGGGTGCTCCAGATCGGCCAGCGCGGAGAGCTTGGAGCGCGGCACGCAGCCGAACATGAGCGTCAGCGGGTAGTGCAGCAGCGCAGCCAGCAGCCCGGACGCGACGCTGGCGCCCAGCAGCCCGATCCCGTCGCTCTCCAGGTGCAGCCCGTAGTCGAATCGATCCGGGCTGAAGAGGCCCAGCATGGCCATGCAGACGAGACCGCCCACGGCCCCGGCCAGGGCGGCCAGCAACTTGCGAACCGCTCCGCTGCCGGACTTCAGCAGCAGCACGGAGGTCCAGCCGGCCGCCAGCGGCACGAGGATCGTGCCGGGGCTGGTGCCGAGCAGGGGGAGGACCAGGGCCACGGCGAGCAGGTGCAGGGCGAAGGCCAGCGTCGGGCCCAGCAGGGGGGCGAAGGCCAGGACCGCCAGGGAAATGGGCGCCGCGAAAAGGCTAAGGTTGCTGTAGTCGAGCAGCGCCCGCGTGGCCGCCACGCTGAGCACCAGCACCAGCAGCACCGAGCCCGCGGCCCGGAAGCGAAGCTGCAGCTGCTGGCCCGAGCGACGCAGCACGGCGATGAAGAAGCTCAAGGCCAGGAAGAAAAAGGCCCACAGGCCGGTCGCGCGCACCGGATCCAGCACCAGCCGCTCGGGCTGCAGGCGGCGCAGCAGCTTGAGCTGGCCGGGCTGGACGATCTCGCCGCGGCGGACGATGAAGCGCGACTCGGTCTTCGTGTCCGCGTCGAGGATGGTCAGCAGCTTCTGCTCGGCCGTCTGGTGCATCGTCGGGTGGCGCTGGCTGATCGGGGCCGGATCGCCCGCGCGCCAGCTCGCCAGGGGATAGACCAGCACGTCGAAGACGGCGATCGTCGCGAGCGCTGCCGCCACGAGCAGAGAGAGCAGGCTGGGAAGCCAGAAGCGGCTGAAGAAAGGCCTGGATTGCGCACCCGACACGGGTTGGATTATAGAAGTCGGGGTGAGCGAAGACCAGAACAAAAAAACACCTCGGATCGCGCTGCGCGCATGCGCGGACTATGAGCCGCAGCGTCTGGCGGGCTGCCTGGAGGCCTTGCTCGGCGATCTGGGCTGGATCGCGGATCGGGTCCGCGGCAGGCGAGTGCTGCTCAAGCCCAACTTCCTCGTGGCCCGGAAACCCGAGCGGGCGGTCAACACCCATCCCCAGCTCATCCGGGCGATGGCCGCTCATGTCCTGGAGGCCGGAGCGAGACAGGTGCTGGTCGCGGACTCCCCGGCCGTGGGGAGCGCGAGACGGGTGGCGAGACGGCTCGGCTTGATCGAGCTGCTCGCGCCGCTGGGGGTGGAGGTGGTCGAGCTGGACGAGGAGGTCGAGGTCGAGCTGCCGGGTGCGCGCTTTCCCAGGCTGCGCCTGGCCAGACGCATCGTCGAGGCCGAGCTCGTCATCAACCTGGCCAAGCTCAAGACGCACGGGCTGTGCGGGCTCACGGCGGCGGTCAAGAACTGCTTCGGCGCCGTGGTCGGTCTGGGCAAGGCCCGCTGGCACATGCGCTGCGGCCACGATCCGCGCGCTTTCGGCGAGCTGATCGTCGAGGTCTGCCGGGCGGTCTCGCCGGCGCTCTCGGTCGTGGACGCCGTCGTGGCCATGGACGGCAATGGCCCGGGCTCGGGCAGGCCCCGGGCGCTCGGGCTGCTGGCCGCGAGCACGAACCCCTTCGCCCTGGACAGGGTGCTGGCCTGCGTGTGCGGGATCGGTGCCGACTGCCCCCAGGTCCTGACCTTCGCTGCGGACGGTCTGCCGGATCCCGGCCGCGCGGAGCTCGTGGGCGACGCGCCCGGTCGCTTCGCCCTGGGCGACTGGCAGATGCCGCGCGCGGATCGAACCCGCATCAGCCGGGCGCTGTCAGGGCTGTCCGGCCGGCTTCTCAGGCGCAGCGTGGCGCCGGCGCCCCGCTTCGTGCATCGCGATTGCACGCGCTGCGGCCAGTGCATCGCCATCTGCCCCGCAGGCGCGCTGTCGCTGGACGGACGCAGAGTGCGGCTGGCCGATCGTCTGTGCGTGCGCTGCTACTGCTGTCAGGAGATATGCCCCGAAGGGGCCATCCGCTTGCGGCGGGGTGTGCTGGGGCGTTGAGCTACCAGCGCGCCTGGTAGGCGACGCTGAATCCCTCGTGGACCGGATCGTAGGCCACGCTCCACTTGTCGACGTCCTCGTTCTGCCGTTGGGCCTCGGTGATCGCGTCGTAGATGGAGAACATGTGCAGACCCACGGCCACGCTCAGCAGGGCGATGGCCTCGGGCCGCATCTTGAACTCGTAATTCTCACCGGACGTGAACGCGCCCGCGTAGGCGAAGGCGCCCAGGTAGAGAGCCAGGTCGGCCGCCATCCAGAGACTGCCCACGAAGTACTCCCCGTTGTAGAGCTGCCCGCCACCCGGCCACAGGGAGAAGGCGCCCGCCAGGACGGGGTTCTTCTTGTCGTAGGGCATGGGGTTGCTGAGCTGGGAGCCGCCCGAGGACCCGCCGGCGTCGCCCGTCCGCAGGGCGAGCTGCAGGTCGTCGAAGCTCAGGTCGTCCAGGGGGCCTGCGGCCAGGGCCGCGCTCGCGGCCAGCAGCACGAACAGGGCGATTGCGAGGCTCGGAAGCTTGGTCATGGCGTCTCCAGGTTCAGCGTGGGCAGCGCTTTCTACTGCTCGAGATCGGCTGGACCATAGCAGCCAAGCGGAGGGCTGTCAAAGGAAAATTGGCTTGCTGTGCTTGCATTTCACCGCCCTGGGGCCGATCATGGAGCTACCGTGAAGCGCCTGCACCCCGATGCTCCTGCCCCTTCTCTGTACGCTGTCCTCCTGGGCTGTCTGGCCCTGAGCTGCCTGGCCGGCTGCAGCCACCCGCCCGCCGAGACCCTCGACGCTGGTCTGATCGACGGGGACGGAGGTCTGATCGACGGGGACGGTCTGATCGACGGGGACGGAGGTCTGGACGGTGCAGACGGGGACGGACATCTGATCGACGGGGACGGAGGTCTGGACGGTGCGGACGGGGACGGAGCTCTGATCGACGGGGACGGAGGTCTGGACGGTGCAGATGGGGACGGAGGTGCGGACGGCGGGGACGGAGGCGAGGCGTACGCGCACTGCTCGCCGGTGAGCGAGCTTCCGGCCTGGGCCCGCCTCTCCCCGGACGGCAGGCAGCTGGAGCTCGACTGCGACGGGGCCGAGCCGGAGCTGCGCCTGGCCTTGAGGGCCCTGGGCCCGGGCGCGATCCGGATGCGCTACCTGCCCGCGGACGCCTCGGGGCCCTGGCGGCCGTCGTGGGCCGTCGGGGCCGAGGAGGAAGACTGCCGCGTCTTCTGCGGCCAGTACGACGGCGCGGTGGAGATGTGCACACCGATGCTCCTTGCCAGGATCGAGCCCGGCGACTGCCGGCTCGCGGTCCGGGCCGCGGACGGAGCCCTGATGCTCGAGGATCCGCCAGGCGGGGCCTGGTCGCGCGGCAGCCAGGAGATCGGAGGGCAGCAGCGGCCCTTCGTGGCGCTCGCGCGTCTCGCGCCTCCCGGCGAGGACTTCTACGGCCTCGGCGAGAAGACCGGACCGCTTTCCAAGCGCGGGCTGAGGTTTTCCTTCTTCAACACCGACGCCTACGACGCCGCGTACGGCGGCTACCCGCCCGGGGCCGACCCGCTCTACCTGTCCGTGCCTTTCTACCTGGGCCTGCGCGACGAGTTGGCCTATGGGATCCTGACGGATCACAGCCACCGGCTCATCGCCGACATGGCCGCGGAGCGATCCGACCGGGTCGCGCTGCGCGGCTTCGGCGGGCGGATGGAGCAGACCCTGCTGGCCGGACCGAGCCTGGCCGAGGTGCTCGAGCGCTACGCCCGGCTGTGCGGGCGCGCGCCGCTGCCGCCGCTCTGGGCCCTCGGTTTCCACCAGAGCCGCTGGGGCTACTCGCCGGACGCGCAGCTTCTCGAGCTGGCCGACACCTTCCGCGCGCGCGGCATCCCGGTCGACTGCCTGTGGCTGGACATCCAGCACATGGACGGCTTTCGGACCTTCACCTGGGATCCGCTCGCCTTCCCGGACCCGGCCGGCCTGGCGGGCTCGCTCGAGGCCCGGGGCCTGAGGCTGGTGGCCATCGCCGATCCGGGCATCAAGGTCGATCCCGGCTGGGATGTCTACACCCGGGCCCTGGCCGACGATCTCTTCCTGCGCTGGCCCGACGGCAGCCTGTATACGGGCGTGGTCTGGCCCGGCGAGGCGGCCTTCCTGGACTTCAGCTCCCCGGCGGCCAGGGGCTTCTGGGCGGCGAGGGTGGCCGAGCTCGCCGAGCTCGGGGTGGACGGGATCTGGCTGGACGTCAACGAGCCGACCACCTTCCCGGAGAGCGGCGGCGGATCGACGATACCGGACGAGGTCGCGGTCGCGGGCGACGGCCAGCCGACCGACATGGCCGAGCTGCACAACGTCTATGCCCTGCTCGAGGCGCAGGCCACGGTCGAGGGCCTGAGGCAGCAGCGGCCGGACCGGCGGCCCTTCGTGCTCAGCCGGGCCGGCTATGCCGGCATCCAGCGCTGGGCGGCCGTCTGGACGGGCGACGCCCCGAGCAGCTTCGAGAGCCTGCGCCAGACCCTGCCGATGCTGCTCGGCATGGGGCTGAGCGGGGTGGCCTTCTGCGGCAGCGACACGGGCGGCTACTCGGGCCACGCCAGCGCCGAGCTCTACGCGCGCTGGATGGCGCTAGGCTCCATCTCGCCTTTCTTCCGGGCCCACGTGACCAGCGGCGTGCCCGGCCAGGAGCCCTGGGCTTTCGGCCCCGAGGTGGAGGACATCTCCCGGCAGCTGATCCGCGAGCGCTACCGCCTGCTGCCGACCCTGTACAGCCTGGCGGACGAGGCGGCCGCGAGCGGCGCGCCGATCCTCAGGCCGCTGGTCTACGAGTTCCAGCAGGATCCGGCCGTCCGGCACCTGGACGACCAGGCCATGCTGGGGCCCTTCCTGCTCTTCGCGCCCGTGCTGGAGCCGGGCGTCTCCACCCGCACGGTCTACCTGCCCGCCGGGCGATGGTTCGAGCTCGCCTCGGGCGCGATCTACGAGGGGCCGGCCAGCTTCGATCTCGGCGTGACCCTGGCCGCGCTGCCGGTCTTCGTGCGCGAGGGCGGGATCGTGATCCGGGGCCAGGCCGCCGACTCGACCGGAAGCTGCAGCGCGGACCCGCTGCGGATCGACGTCTACCCGGCGGATGGCGAGACGCGCTTCGCCTTCTACGAGGACGCCGGCGACGGGGATGCCCATCTCCAGGGGGACTTCCGGCGGGTCGTCTACACGCTGCAGCGCGTACCCGGCGGCGCACTGCTCGCGGCCGCGCCCCAGGAAGGCGGACGCGCGCTGTCCGGACGGACGATCCTGGTGGTCGCCCACCGCGCGGACGGCGAGGTATCGGGCGCCCGGCTGGACGGCGTCGAGCTGCCGGTACGCGCCTCGCTCGACGAGCTCGTGGAGACGGGCTCGGGCTACGCTGTCGATCCGTTCGACCTCTCGCTGGCCGCCGCCTTCGCCGAGCGGGACGGATTCGAGCTCGAGCTGCGCTACGATCCGGCCGTGAGCGATCCCCGGCCGCCCGTCCGGGTGCGCTTCGAGATCGGGCTGCCGCCGGGCACGCCGACCGACAGCCCGATCCACATCGCCTCCTCGGCCACCGGCTGGCAGCACGTGCCGCTCGAGTGGGGTCCGGGCGCGGACATGGCCTCGGGCAGCATCGAGGTGCCCCGGGGCGAGTGGTTCTTCTACAAGTACACCCGCGGGTCCTGGGAGACGGTCGAGAAGTGGGAAGGCTGCCTCGAGGCCACCGACCGCTACGGCTTCGGCGCTGCGCATCCGGTGCGCTATGACCGGGTGGCCACCTGGCGCGACTGGTGCGAGTGAGCTCGGAGTCTAGGGGGCATCGCGCCTCGGCCCTTCTGGACGGCGTCGGCTTCCTCGGGCCGATGCTCACGACCGTGAGGTCGCTTGAGCGTCGGCCCTCGTCGCTTCCTAGCCAGAAGGGCCGATCCGCGATGCGGGGCGGTGCGTTGCTGCTGGCGGCTCGATGGTGCGATGCGGTGCATTGTGCAGCAGTCCGCTGCGAAGCAGCGGGGGGATATAGCCTGGGTCTTCAGACCCAGGTCTCCAGCGTGACAGTCCGTCATGCGCCCTGAAGGGGCGCAGACTGGCGGCCGAAGCTCAGCCGCCGTCCGGCTCTGGTCTGGCGGGCAGCCTCATGGGGGTGTGGCGCTTGCAGCGCCTCGGCTTGGGGCCGCCGGCCATGCGGGTGGCCAGGATGCCCTCGAATCCCTGCGCGGCGATGAAGCCCGTCAGGCTCTCCTCCCGCACCTGGCCGGTGACGAAGTCCGCGTGGATCCAGTCGCCCCCGCCCGCGTACAGGCCGACGTGCCACACCCAGACCGGCTTCTCTCCCAAAGTACCGATGGCGGGCTCGGCCGGGTTCTCCATCGAGGCCAGCAGGTGGATGACGTCTCCGGGCCGCAGCAGATCCACGTCCAGGTTCGCGACGCTCGCCGGGTCGAGCCCGGGCACCGGTACGCCCAGCTCCTCGGACGGCACCGAGACGGTGGGCATGGTCGAGTAGGATCGCCAACCGCAGCGGCTCACGCGCTCGAGGGCGTAGAAGATCACCCCCTGGCAGTCGATGCCCTTGACGGAGCCGCGGAGCCGCCCGCCCAGCTCGTACTCGATGCCCAGAAGCTCGCGCGCCGCGGCCACCATCCGGGCCGCCGTGGCATTCGAGAGCCCCCGGGCGGCCAGGGCCTGGACGCGCAGCCGGCGCTCGAGAAAGGCATACGGATCGATGAAGCGCTTCTCCAGCTCGTCGCGGCTCATGGTGGTCCAGGAGGCCGCCCCCCAGTCGTCGAAGCGCTTGCGCAGCTCGAGGTGGAGGTGCGCATACGGGCCTCCGTGCTCGCGCGCCTCCCGGCGGGTGAACAGGCGGCCCAGCGCGGTCTGGTGGTCGACCTGCTGGCCCGTCTCGACCGAGACCTCGGTCAGGTGCTTGTACGAGCTGTAGAGCGCATCGCCGCTCGGCAGGCGATGGGCGATCACCACGGTCGTGTGGGGAGGGGCGAGATGGATCGAGCAGACCGCGCCGGCCGCGAGCGGGTAGACCATCACCTTCGCGGCGAGCCGCCCGCGCGGCACGAGATCGGCGCCGGTGTGCAGGTGGCCCTTGACGTAGCTCGTGCGCTTGGCGCCGAAGCGGCTCACCATGCGCAGCGTGCCGAGCTTCTGCCGATCGCGGGTCGCGAAGGGAAGGCGCCAGGTCCGGGCGCAGGCGGCCGGGCGCACGTTCTGGTGGCGAGACGCGAAGCGCTGGGCCTCCTCCTCCATCGATGGGCTCTGCGCTCCGGCCAGCCCCGCCGTGAAGCAGAGCAGCACCGATGTGATTGCGTGGGTTCGCATTGCGCTGCCAGCTTGGTGCACTTCGCGTGCCATTCCGTCTCGCCTCGATAACAGTCGGAATCCTAGTGCCTTGGATGGAAAGCAGCAAGCGGGAAGCGCTCCTGGCGTGTCAGCTTGCACGCGGGGATGTGCATCTCGGGCGATCTGTGCTAGGTTCAGTCGGTGCAGCCCGGCGGGGGCCGGGCCGCCCGCACAAGCTGGCAAGCTGCCGAGAGGAAGGTCGAGTATGCAAAAGCACAGGACTCTCGAATCCGGGATCCCCATCCTGGTCCTGGCGGTCGGACTCGCGGTGACCGCCTGTCAAGCCCCCGGGGGCGATGACGATCGGCCCGCGCGTCGCCTGGACGCCCTGCAGGCTACGGGCCTGATCGAGAAGGCCGCTCCGCGCCTCGAGATGCTCGATGCGGGTCCCGACTCGATCGCGCTGGACTTCGAGGCCGGGCGCTTCGAGCTGGGGGCGGAGCGCCGGGCGGGCGAGCTGTGGAACAGCCTGGGCTGCCCCGGCTGCGGGGTGAGCGGAGAGCTCGGCAAGCCGCGCCTGCCGGTGATCCGGAGGTTTCTCGAGGTGCCGGCCGGTGCCGAGCTGGCGGTCGAGATCGAGGACGCCACCCGGCGGCGGCTGAGCCTGGCCGAGCTCGGCGCCCGCCACCGGCTGCTGCCGGTCCAGAGGCCGATCCCCAAGCTGCCCGGCGCCCGGGAGCGAGCCCCATTCGACATCGACGAGGCGGTCTACGCCGAGGACGCGTTCTACCCGGACACCGAGCTGTCGCTGTCGGCGCCGCTGGTCGTGCGCGGCCACGATCTGAGGCAGCTCGAGCTCCACCCGATTCGCTACAACCCGGTCCGGGGCGAGCTCGAGCTGCTCGAGTCCGCCAGGTTGCGGGTCGTCTTTGCCGCGCCCAAGGCTGCGGGCCCGGCGCTCGCCGTGCGGCCCTCACCGGCTTTCGACCGCTGGCTGCGAGACCGGGTGCTCAACTACCAGACCCCGCCCAAGACCCGCGGCGTGTCGACCGCCAAGTACGCCGAGGGCATCCTGGCGATCGCGGGCAATGCATACGCCGACGACGCCCAGCTGCTTTCCTACCTGGAGGATCGCCGGGCCGAGGGACACCGCGTCGAGCTGGTGGCCATAGCGGACATCGGCACCAGCACGTCCCAGGTCCGCTCCTATATCCAGGGCGAGTACGCGACCTGGTCCGAGCCATCGCTGAGCTACGTGCTGATCGTCGGCGACACGGCCAACGTCCCGGTCTACACCGGCGACGCGGGCTCCGGCTGGGACGACCATGTCACCGACCTCTACTACGCTTCCATTTCTCCGAACAACTACGACAGCGATCTGCTCGCGCCCGACCTGATGGTCTCGCGCATCAGCGTCAACAACCTGGCCGAGCTCGCCACCTACTTGACGCGGGCCGAGCACTACCTGTGGGCCGACTGGGCGACGGACACGGACTGGTTGCGCAAGTTCTCCTTCCTCGCCTCCTGCGACAACTCGGAGATCAGCGAGGGCACCCACGACTACGTGATCGACAAGTTCACGGCCCCGCTGGGCTTCACCGGCACCTATCCATCGAATCCCCAGCTCGGCGGCGATCAGCTCTACTGCGCCTCGGGCAACACGAGCGAGTCCAACATCCGCACCCACCTGGGCGACGGGCGCCTGGTGATCAACTTCTCCGGCCACGGCGACGAGACCGAGTGGGGCGACCCGGCTTTCACCTCGAGCTACCTGGCCGGCGTGACCCCGCCCGACGCGTCGCCCTACGTCATCAGCAACGCCTGCCTGACCGGCACCTTCGGCCGCTCGGGCGGAGATTGCTGGGGCGAGATGTGGCTGGCCAAAGAGGAGGGCGGGGCGATCCTGTTCTGGGGCGGGTCGAGCTACACTTACTGGCCCGAGGACGACATCCTCGAGAGGCGCCTGTGGGACGGCGTGTTCGAAGACGGCCTGACCCGGCTGGCCGACGGCACGCAGAACGCCAAGATGCAGACCCTGGACCACTACGGGGCCACCGACAACATGCGCTACTACTTCGAGATCTACAACATGCTGGGCGACGGCACCCTGGACCTCTACACGGATACTCCGTTCGATGCCTACGTCGACCACGCGACCGAGATCCCGGTCGGCGTCGATGCGCTCGACGTGGTGGTCACCCGGGACGGCACGGCGCTGGAGGGCGCCCTGGCCTGCGTGCGAGGCGATGGCGTCCAGCAGGTGGGCTACACCGACGCGGCCGGGCACGTGCAGCTGCTGATGAACCCCGCCCCGGCGGACGTGGGCAGCCTGCAGCTGACCGTGACCGCGCACAACATGCGCCGCTACCGCGGGGCCGTCCAAGTGGTGCCCGCCGACGGGCCCTACCTGGTCCACGCCGGCCACGAGCTCACCTCCGACGGCACTGCGCCGGTCGCCCCCAACCCGGGCCGCCACGTGGTGCTGCCGATCGAGCTCCGAAACATCGGCAACCAGACGGCCGCGAACATCCAGGCGAGCCTGAGCAGCGGCAGCCCGCTGGTGAGCTTCACCCAGGCGCAGCCCGTGTTCCCCGAGATCGCCATCGACGCCGTGGGGCGCTCCAGCGTGCACGCCGAGCTGGACATCGCTTCGAGCGCGCCCGACGGTGCGATGCTCGACTTCCTCGTCGAATGGACGACCGACGGCGGCTACGCCGGCTCGACCCGCTTCTCGATCGCCGTGGCCCGACCGCTGCTGGTCTACGCCGGCCACACGGTCGACGATTCGTTGGCGGACTGCGATCGCGACGGCATCCCCGACGTCGACGAGGACACCGCCTTCCGGGTGGCGATCGAGAACCGCGGCAGCGGCGACGCCAGCTCGGTGAGCGTCTCGCTGTATGCGAACGGCTGCGATCTGTCCGGCCCTGCCATGCTGGGCGATCTGCCGGCGGGCCAGCAGGGCGAGGCGATCTTCGTCGTCACCCCGCGGGACGGGGTCGGCTGCCCGGCCCTGTCCGTCCCCTTCACCGTGGATGTGTCCGCGGCCGAGCTGCCGGATGCGGATCGATCGGGATTCGAACAGCTGCTCAACGCCGATCTGGTCCTGCTCATCTTCGAGGACGACATGGAGGGCACCGCGCCCAACGGCTGGACCCACGGCGCGAGCAGCGGCAACGACGACTGGCGCTACGTGACCAGCTCGTCCCACTCGCCCAGCCACGCCTGGTGGGCCTCCGATCCGTCGAGCACCTCGAACAAGTACCTGCGCACGCCGTCGATCGACATCGGCGACACGGCCCAGCTCAGCTTCTGGCAGCGCTTCGACTTCGAGGAGGGCTGGGACGGCGGGCAGCTCGAGATCTCGGTCGACGGCGGCGCGTGGACCAATCTAGCCGCTGCGATCTCCCAGGGCGGCTACAACGATGTGATCAGCGACTGGGCAGATAGCCCGTTCGCTGGACAGGCCGCCTGGTCCGGTGTCGCGAGCTGGCACCAGGTGACGGCCGACCTGTCCGCCTTCGGTCCGGCAGCGGTGCGGCTGCAGTTCCACTTCGCCTCGGACAGCAGCGAGGGCGGCGGGGGATGGTGGATCGACGATTTCTCGCTGGACGCGGAGACGCTCATCTGCCAGCAGCAGACCTGCCTGACCGGCAACCGGCCTCCGCAGGCCGACGCCGGGCCCGACCAGACCGTGGCTGCCGGCGACAGCGTGCAGCTCGACGGCAGGGCCAGCCGGGATCCGAACGGAGACGAGCTCGACCTGACCTGGTCCCAGACCGAGGGCCCGGCCGTGACGCTCTCCGACGTGCATGCCGGGCAGCCGACCTTCACCGCCCCCGACGTCCGGGGAGAGTTGCTGCTGGTCTTCGAGCTGAGCGCCTTCGACGGGGAGTTCACCGACACCGACAGCGTCACCGTGACCGTCTGGGGCTGCGATGACGACGAGGACTGCACCCAGGACGTCTTCACCGGCGACGGCTGCAGCCACACGCCGCTGGCCGATTGCAGCCTGTGCGGGACGGATGGCGTGTGCATGGGCGCGGTCTGCCGGGCCGGCGCCCAGGGGCAGGGGCTCGCTTGCGACGACGGCGACGCCTGCACGCAGACCGACACCTGCCAGGCCGGGCTTTGTACGGGAGGCGAGCCGGTGGTCTGCCAGCCCCTGGACGCTTGCCACCTGGCCGGGACCTGCGATCCGGCCACCGGCGAGTGCTCGAATCCGCTGGCACCGGGCGGAACGGCCTGCGACGACGGCGACGCCTGTACGCGCGCAGACTACTGCCAGGCGGGGATGTGCATCGGTGCCGATCCGGTCAGCTGCCGTCCGCTCGACGGCTGCCACTTGGCCGGGGTCTGCGATCCGGCCAGCGGCGAGTGCTCGGATCCCGCGGCCCCCGACGGCACGGTCTGCGACGACGGCGATGCCTGCACGCGCAGCGACGCCTGTCAGGCCGGCGTGTGCACCGGCGCCGACCCGGTAATCTGCCAGAGCGCGGACGACTGCCACGCGTCCGAGTGCAACCCGGCCTCGGGCGAGTGCGTCTCGAGCACGCTTCCCGACGGAACGGCCTGCGACGACGGCGATGCCTGCACCCGGGACGACGCCTGCCTGGCCGGGAGCTGCGCGGGCGAGGCGGTGATCTGCGAGCCGCTCGATGGCTGCCACTCGGCCGGGACCTGCGACCCGGCCAGCGGTGCGTGCACGAACCCTGCCGCTCCGGACGGCACGGCCTGCGACGACGGCGATGCCTGCACCCTGGAAGACGCCTGTCGGGCCGGGGTGTGCACGCCCGGCGAGCCGCTCAGCTGCGAGCCGCTCGACGACTGCCACCTGGCCGGGAGCTGCAATCCGGAAACCGGAGAGTGTGCGAACCCCGAGGCCCCGGACGGCACGCCCTGCGAGGGCGGCGAATGCCAGGACGGCGTGTGCACCGAGGTCTCGGGCGGTGGCTGCGGCTGCGGCCAGGGCAGCGGTGCACCGGCCTCCGCGCTGCTCCTTCTG
>JAFGRB010000391.1 GCA_016935365.1 Deltaproteobacteria bacterium | reverse complement strand
ATTTACGGCCAAATCATGGGGTATTTTCTTTTCCTGACTTGCGCAAACCCGTACAGCAAGCGCATTTGCGAACAACGCGGATTGCTCCTTCACCCCAAAACGACCGCCCTTCGGGCGGCCAGCCCTGAAAACAAACGCGGTTTGGAAACCGCGCTTGTTTTAGGGCTAGATCGCTATAGATCGCTATAGGATCCGCAGGGCAGCATGACTCGGCCCGGCGCAATAGAGCTGCTGGCCGAACCGATATGACGCCCTTGCAGGGTTTGAGAATCGGCTTGGCTAGATCGCCGCCATCCGAGCGCGGCTCTCGTGCTGGCTGCGCTGGAAGGCCTCGAGCTGCTGGTGCATGCGGGACTCGCTCTGGCGCACGGCCGAGAGCAGCTCGGCCGCGTCTCCGGCCCGCTCGCCCGCCATCTGGCCCTCGAGCTGCAGGCGCTGGGCCTGGCGGTCGCGGCTGTCGGCCAGCATGTCGAGCGGCCGCAGCTGCCCGAGGGCCTGGCAGCCCGCCTGGCCGCCCGTGGATCCGGCCGCGCCGCAGGCCGAGGCGGCGACCTGGAGCACGCCGCTCAGCACCGACGAGCCGAAGCGCAGCCAGGTGGCCGACTTCATCTTGCGTATGGCCTGCTCGATCTTCTTCCAGCGCAGGCGCCGCTGGAGCTGCCGGCGCTGCACGGCGGCCCGGCGCTGGCGGGCGTAGCCCCGCTCGAGCAGGATCTCCAGGTCGTGGGCCGGGTCGCCGCTCGCGACCAGCAGCGCGTCCACCGGGCTCGGATCGGGATGCGGCTGCGCCGCGCTCTCGCCCGTGCAGGTCACCGGACCGATCGCGCTCATGACCGCCTCCCGCGGCTCGGATCGCCGCACAGCATGGAGGTCTCGTGGCGCGTCTGCTGGTACTCGTCGAGGCGCTGCCGCATGCGATCCTCCATCTGCACCGTCTGCTCCATCAGGTCCAGGGTCTGCTGGCGGTCGGCCGAGGCGTCGACCTGCTTGCCGTTCGCGCGGACCGCGTCCGCCTGCTTGCGGGCCTCGACCCCGTCGTAGTAGGTGCCGGCCGCGGCCGAGCCCGCCGAGGCCGCGGTGACGCAGACCACGGCCACGGCCAGCATGGCCGGGCAGTAGACCGAGGCGACCGCGCACACGGCCGCGGCCACGTAGCCAAGCACCTTGCCGAAGAGCTTGCAGATCCCGGAGCGCCTGGCGGCCGCCTCGGCCTCCTTGCGCAGGCGGATCTGCTCCTCGATGTAGCGCTGCATGGCCTCGTGCTTGGACTGGATGGCCTGGCGCTGCACGCGGTACTCGCCCTGGCGGGTCGCGCTCATGAGCTGCTGGCACTGCAGGCTCCAGTCGGCCGCGCAGAGCTTGGCGGTCAGGGAGTCCAGGTGGGCGTCGCTCGACGGCGCTGCCGCCGCGGGCGGGGCCTGGGTGGCTTGCTGGACTTGCATGGGCTCACCTCCTCAGGCCATGGCCCGCGCCAGGCCCGCGAAGAGCCGGGCCTGGTCCGGGCTGCGCTCGCGCTGCATGAGCTCGGCCAGCGCCTGCCAGACGTCGGGGCGGTAGGGGTCGTAGAGCGCCAGGCAGGAGAGCACCTCGGCCGCGGCCTGGTGGGCCCCGCGGGCCATGATCTCGCGGCCCGCGGCCACGCCGGCGGCCATCTCCTCTTCCGTGATGCCCTTGAGCTCGCGCAGCGTGATCTCGCCGCGCTGGAGCATGGCGACAAGCTCGTTCGCCTGTGTGTGGCTCATCTCGTCCTCCTCGCTCACTTGAAGTTCGCGATCAGCGCCTGGGCCGTCTGGTGGCTCTTGTACATGATGTTGCTCACCAGCTGGACCGCCTCGTTGCGCTTGTTGAGCAGGCGGTTGAGGTCCATGACCATCAGGTCGGAGGCGTTGTTGAGGTCCTCGATCTCGCGCTGCAGGTCCTCGACCCGGGCCTCGATGTCGGACTTCCTGTATATGCCCCTGGCGTTCAGCTCCTCCTCGGCCCACGCAGCCCCAATTTTGGCAAGACCTAGGAGGGTATCGCTGTCCAGCTCAGATGCATGACTAGAGACTATCTCTTCCTCCTTGCACATTAATCGGCCCATTTTGTCGATATGAACGTCTCCTTCATTCCGGTCATCGTCACTGGGAACAATGACCCAGTCTTCGAGCAAATCGTCGTTCTCCTCGGACTCCCGCATGCAGTCGTTCAGCTCGGCCAGCTCGTCGGTCAGGGCCTTCTTCTCCTTCTGCAGCTCGCGCATGGAGCGCATCTTGGCCGCCAGGGCCTGGTCCGAGTCGTTCAGGTTCATGATCAGTTGCATGAAGGCGATGTCGTCGAAGTCCATGGGCATGTCGAACAGCCCACAGGCGTCCAGCGAGGCGCAGCTCAACGAGTCATACATGGTATCCCCTCCTTGCCGGGCGGCTCGCGGCCGCGGTGACGGGTTTGCGGAGCGCGGCTCCCTGGCGGGCCCGGATATGCTCGGCTGCGCGGGCGAGCCCGCCCCGGTCCAGGCCGAGCCCGGCCAGGACCTCGTCCATGGCCCGCTCGGAGCGCTCCAGGGCTGTCTGCAGGGCGATCGGAAGCTTCATTCACACACCTCCTTTTGTGCGCGGTGATCCGACTCGCCGGGGCTGCGATACACGCGGCGTGCCAGCCGGGAGGCTCGACAAGAAAGCGCTTATAAGTCAGTTGGCTGCGGGGATCGGCGGCCAGGGAAGGCCAGGGGGAGTGTCCGGGATCCGGTCTCGCGGCGTCCGCGATTCGGTCAGGCCACCCGGCTGCGGGCCAGTCTCACGGCGCGGAGCTGCTGGGCCAGGCCGGCCAGGTGGGACTCGAGATCGGCGCGGCGCACCAGGCCCTCCGCGTGGATCCGCTCCAGCACGGCCAGGCGGGCGGCCTCGGGCAGCGCCCCGGCCATGGCCCAGACGCGCTGCCAGATGCGCACCCGCCGGCTGCGGGGCGAGGCCTCGAAGCGCACCGAGACCAGGTCGTCCGGCTCGCGGGCCAGGCTGCGCGCCAGGCGGGCCTCGATCCGCTCGCGGCCCTGGGTCATCTGCTGCTCGAGCTGCATGAGAACGCGGAATCGGCCGGCTTCGGTCATGGCTGCCTCCGTGCTGACTGGGCTCTACAAGTGACGTGCCAGCCGGGCTGTGAGCGGACAAGATATCGATCCTGCGGCAGGACGGCCCGGTATCGAGCGCGCTCCGCCAGGCCCGATCAGGGCGTGCGTGTCGCGGTCAGGCCGCGTTCTCGATCCCGTGGCCCGCGAGCTGCGCGAGCGCGCGATCGATCGAGTCGATCTCGTGCGCCCAGCGCGCGATGGCCGCGCGGACCTCGGAGAGCCGGAAGAAGCCCTCGGCGCGCTTGTGGCGCCCGACCTCCTCGGCCGCCGCGTCCGAGACCTCCGCGGCCTTGGCCACGGCCTGCCGCACGGCCCGCTCGCGGGCGTGCAGCGCCTCGACCTCCTCCATGCTCGTCCAGGTCGGCTCTCCGGGCGCTTCCAGCCCGCCCGGAACGTAGACCCAGTCGTCCGCCCTGCGCGCCGAGGAGTAGATCAGGGCGCGCTCGAGCCGCAAGGTGATCTCTCCGAGCAGCTCGCGCTCGCAGAGGAGCCGCTCGAGATCGTCTCCGTGATCGCTGTCACAGCAAGGAATACATTCGATGTGGACGTTCATCGCTTTCCTCCGCTCTTGCAGGCCTGCATTACAAACATCATGCCAGGCGTCCGGTCCCATCCTAGGTGCCCGGTCCGACACGGGCGGCCTGCTCGGAAAGAAGCGCCATGCGCGAAGCCGGGGTGCCACCTGGGCACGGTATGCGTGGCCCTGATGTCACAGCAGCTCGAAAATCCGAGCCCGATCCGCAGTCAGAACCGCTCGCGGACAGCCAGCATTCCGGGCAACCGTGCTTGCGGAGCCGACTTGTGGTATTCCACTTCCATGCGCTGGCTCGGCCTCGACATCGGCACCAAGCGCATCGGTGTGGCGGTCTCTGACGAGCTGGGCGTGACAGCCCGCGGCGTGACCGTCGTGCGCCGCCGGAGCGTGGCGCGCGACGTGGAGCGGATAGCCGAGCTGGCCGCCGAGCAGCAGGCCCGGGGCCTCGTCGTGGGCCTGCCGCTTTCCATGGACGGCAGCCAGGGGCGGATGGCAGAGCTGGCGAGCGGCTTTGCGGCCGCGCTCGCCGAGCGCACCGGCCTGCCCGTGGAGCTGCACGACGAACGCTTGACCAGCTGGGAGGCCGAGGGCATTCTGAAGCAGGTCGCAGACCGCAAGCGACGGCGAGACCCGGGCGAGGTGGACAAGCTCGCCGCGGTGCTCATCCTGCGGAGCTTCTTGGCTGCGCGGGAGGAGGAGGGCGCGTGAGGAAGACCGGCCTCATCGTTTTGGTCTCGCTCGCAGCGCTTTTGCTTCTGGGGGCCGGCATCGGCTGGCTGCTCGTCTCCTCCTGGGCCTCGAGCCCGAAAGCGGGCTCGGGCGAGCCTGTCGCGGTGGACATCCCCCGGGGCAGCGGTCCCTTGGCCACCGCCCAGCTGCTCGCAGACCGCGGCGTGCTCGACGATCCCCAGGCCTTCTACCGCTGGCTGCGCTATGTCGAGCGGGCGGCCGGCAAGCTCAAGGCGGGCGAGCTCGCCTTCCGCGACGACATGTCGCCGCGAGAGGTGCTGGCGGTCCTGCTGGACGGCACGCCGGTGACCCACAAGATCACCGTGCCGGAGGGCATGCGTATCGACGAGGTGGCCGCGCTGTTCGAGCAGGCCGGCCTGGCCGACGCGGCCGAGCTCGAGAGACGGGCTCGCGATCCGGCCCTGGCCCGCAGGCTGGGCGTCCCCCACGACAGCCTGGAGGGCTTTCTGCACCCGGAGACCTACTCCTTTCGCAAGCACACGCCCGTCGAGGAGATCCTCCGGGCCATGGTGGCCGGCTACAAGGCGGTCTTCACCGACGCCTGGCGGCGCCAGGCCGCCAGGTTGCAGATGAGCGAGCTCGAGGTGGTCACCCTGGCCTCGATCGTGGAGAAGGAGACCGGGGTGGCGAAGGAGAGGTCGCTGATCGCCGGGGTCTTCCACAACCGGCTCAAAAAGGGCTGGAAGCTGCAGACCGATCCGACCGTGATCTACGCCGAGATCCTCACCCAGGGCCGCTTCGACGGCACGATCCACAAGTCCGACCTGGAGCGCGACCATCCCTACAACACCTACCGCCACGCAGGCCTGCCGCCGGGCCCGATCTGCAACCCCGGCGCGGCCGCGATCGAGGCAGCGCTCTACCCCCAAAAGACCGACAACATGTTCTTCGTCTCGCGCAACGACGGCACCCACGAGTTCTGCCCCACGCTCGCCTGCCATAACCGGGCGGTCCAGAAGTACCAGCGCTGAAGGGGGCCTGCCATCGATATGCCGGCCATCGAGCTCCGGGCGGTCCGCAAGCGCTTCACGCAGCCGCGCCCGCTGTCCGCCATCCTGCGCCACCCGCTGCGCTTCGAGCGCATCCAGGTGCTCGACGGGGTCGACCTGAGCGTGCCGCGCGGCAGCCTGACCGGCTTGCTCGGCCCGAACGGAGCCGGCAAGACCACCCTGCTGCGCATCCTGGCGGGCAGCATCTCGCCGGACGCGGGCGAGCTGAGCCTGCTGGGCATCGATGCGCTGCGCCACCCGCGGCGCGCGCTCGGCAAGCTGGGCGTGGTGCTCGGCGACGAGCGCTCGTTCTTCTGGCGGCTGACCGCCGAGCAGAACCTGCAGTTCTTCGCGGCCCTGCACGACCTGCACGGCAAGGCCGCGAAGCAGCGCATCCGCGAGCTGGCCCAGCGCTTCGGTCTCGAGGGCGAGCTCGGCAAGGCCTTTCGCAACCTGTCGACCGGCTGGCGGCACCGGCTGGCCCTGGCCCGGGCCCTGCTGCACGACCCGGAGGTGCTGCTGATGGACGAGCCCACCTCGGGGCTGGATCCGGGCGCGGCCGAGCGGGCCTGCGGCTTCATCGCCGAGCAGCTGGTGGCGAAGATGGGAAAGACGGTCCTGCTCGCGACCCACAAGCTCGACGAGGCCCGGCAGATCTGCGACCGGCTGGCCCTGCTCGCGCGCGGGCACATCCTCTACCAGGGCAGCGCGTCCGAGGCGCTGGCGCGCACGTCCGAGCTGTACGCGGACCGGGCCGAGGAGCCGGCATGAGCCTGCTCCGCAAGTGCTGGGCCTTCGTGCGCAAGGACTTCCTGACGGACGTCTCGTACCGGCTGGCCTTCGCGGGCCAGCTCGTCTTCACCTTCTTCATGGTGGCGGCCTTCTACTTCTTCGCCCGGATGTTCGAGGGCCACGAGATCGCCTCCCTGGCCCCTTACGGGGGCGCCTACTTCCCCTTCGTGCTGGTGGGGGTCGCGTTCTCGTCCTACCTGGGGGTCGCCATCCGCTCCTTTGCGGACACCATCCGCAACGCCCAGGTGCTGGGCACCCTGGAGGCGCTGCTGGTCACCCCCACGCCGGTCGGCCAGGTGATCGTGCTCAGCTCGGTCTACGACTTCCTGGCCACCTCGCTGCGGGTGGTCGTCACGCTGGCCTTCGGCGTGTTCATCTTCGGCGTGCGCTTCCCGGACGCCAACTGGACAGGCGCCCTGCTGGTGCTGCTGCTGACCATCGTCAGCTTCTCCTTCCTGGGCGTGCTGTCGGCTGGCGTCGTGCTGGCCTTCAAGCGCGCCGATCCGTCGAGCTGGCTGGTCCAGGGCCTGAGCTACCTGCTGGGCGGGGTCTACTACCCGGTCAGCGTGCTGCCCGGCTGGGGCCAGACCCTGGCCCAAATCCTGCCGATCACCCACGCACTGGAGGCGATGCGCAGGCTGCTGCTCACCGGCGCCAGCCTGGCGGAGGTGAGCGGCTCGCTGCTCGGCCTGATCATCTTCTCGGCCGCGGCCGGCCCGGTCAGCCTGCTCGTCTTCTGGGCCGCGCTGCGGCGGGTCCGTCGAGAGGGATCGCTGAGCCAGTTCTAGCTTGACAAGCAATGCCCATTTCTCTGTCATGAACGAAGGAATTGGCAAGGAGGCATGGATGCCGGTTGTCAAGCTGAGCTCCAAGGGGCAGATCACGATTCCCAAACAGGTTCGCGACGCGCTGCGCCTTGATACGGGCGACAGGCTGTCGTTTCTGGTGCGAGACGACGGGGTGATCGAGCTGCGTCCAGAGAAAGGCGATCTCAGAGATCAATACGGCATGCTGAGTTGTCGGGGTGAGTTGGTCGAAGTGGAGAGGATGGACGAGGATGCGGCCGAGGCGGCCGCCGAGTCCTTCGAGGAATCTGTGGAGAAATGATCGCGCGGTTATTGCGAGCGAATACCACGGCCTTTGGCCGTGTGACCCAAAGAGGTTCGACCGATCCGTGGCAAAAAAGTAGGCGCCTCTCGATT
>JAFGRB010000390.1 GCA_016935365.1 Deltaproteobacteria bacterium | reverse complement strand
GGGGGGCTCTTGGGGACGCCGGCCAGGCTGCTTGGAGTGTGACTTGTTTAGGGGGTGTTTTTCGGATCGATGTGGCGGTCAGCTACACGTAAGCAAGTAAACGACCGGCCCTGCCCAGGAGGTTCTTCATGGGCCAAGTCGAAATCGACATTCCCGAGGAGACGCTCCTCGCGCTCAAGCTCGATCCGTCCTCGATGGCGGCCGAGCTCCGGCTCTCCGCGGCGGTCAAGCTGTTCGAGCTCTG
Source organism: Deltaproteobacteria bacterium (assembly GCA_016935365.1). Lineage (GTDB taxonomy): Bacteria > Myxococcota > B64-G9 > B64-G9 > B64-G9 > JAFGRB01. Next base: position 12,242 of record JAFGRB010000390.1, on the reverse strand, counting down.
GCGGCTGTCGTCCGGCGCGGCGGCCGCGCTCGCCGGCGTGCCCAAGACCGTGTTCCTCACCAGGCTCGCCGACTACGGAGTCGACACCTTCTCTCTCTCCGAGGAGGAGCTGCGCGCGGATCTCGAGAATGCCTGAGGTCATCTCCAACCCGTCACCGCTGCAGTACCTGTACCAGGCAGACCTCCTCGATCTGCTTCCCCGTCTGTATCACGAGGTGGCCGTGCCCGCGGCCGTCGCCGCGGAGAGAGAGAGCAAGGGCTCGGAGCCTCCTACTGCCCCGTCTTCCTGCGCCCCTCATGGACCGCGGCCACTATCTCGTCCGCCTGAATGTCGAGATCGATGCCCTCGACGTCGAGCGGAGAGCGCGCGCTCTCCTCCGGACGCAGGACGAAGACCTGGCCATCTCGGCGACGAATGCGCACGGCTCCGTCTCTTCTCGCCCGATCCAGGAGCGCTGCCAGCTGCTGCCTGGCCTCCGAGTAAGTGAATTCCTTCATGCTGGCACCTCGAAGATCTGGGCGCCGGCTTCTGCTGCCGCGCGCTCGAGGCCACGATCCAATGTGAGGAGCGGCGCTCCCATCGTGAGCGCGCATGAAATGAGATATGCATCATAGGCGTACAGATCGTGCTTGGCGGCGAGCTCGATAGACATGACGAGGTCCACGTCGACTTGGCGGATCGGAATGGCCGCATACGCGGTGAGCGCCTTCCTCGCTCGCGACAGATTGATGCGCCTGCGCTTCATGAGGGCGGTCATCGCGTTGCCAACCTCCCAGTGCACCGAAGCCGGTGCCACGAGCTCTGCACCCCGGGTTGCATGAACCAAGGCACTGCGCTGCGGCTCGCTGACGAGCACTGCAACCAGGGCAGAGGTGTCGACCACCAGCAGCATCAAGATAATTGTACAATTGTACATGCCGCTCGTCAAGGCGCCAGGATGCCAGCAGCATCCACCGAAACGGTCAGCCGCTCCCATGCCTCGAGAGGACAGCGGGCAGCCTAGCGACTCCGGCGAACGATGGTCCCTCCCCATCCAACCGCCCAGACGTCATGCAGACCGAATCCCCAGACGCCCATCTGCCAGCTCCCGAAACCAGGGTCCTCCCGGATCCAGCTCGCTCCGTCGAAGTGAAGGATGACATCCAAACCCGCGATCCACACTGGTTGATGCTGACGCCCTCCCGATCCGCCTCCTCTGCGATCTTCCGGTGCAGGGAAGCGGGCATTCACAAGGTCATCCGCCCGGAGTAAGAGCAGATGGGCTTCGGGATGGGCTCGCCCCTGTCCCTGGCCTCCTTCAACCAGAGCGCCACCGCCTCTCGCCCATTCGCGATCGCCTCCTCGGGCGTCGAGCCATGGGTGATGCAGCCCTGCAGAGCCGGGGCGTGAGCGAGGTAGCACTCGTCCTCCTCCGACCACTTGACGACGATCTGGTAGCCCTCGAAGCTATCCCGCTCTCTCGATGGCCTCCGAGACGATCTTTTCCTGGTACGGCCTGGCATCATCGCCTCCCTTCCCCGAGAGGATCAGCACGATCCCGCTCGGGTGGCGCCACTTTCGATGCGAGCCCTTCGGATTGTATTTTACCAGGGAACTCCATGATTGCACTTCTCCGCCAGGGCTGATACATATCGATTCGATCCGCCACCGATGTCAGAAGGAGAAGAGATGCGCTGGATACTGCTGATCGGTGCCCTGCTGCCGGTCTATGCCTGCAGCGTCTACAACGTATGCGAGCCCGGCGAGCAGGCCGCCTGCGCCTGCCAGGGCGGCGGCCAGGGAGTGCAGATCTGCCTCGCGGACGGCAGCGGCTGGGGCGAGTGCGACTGCGCCTGCGTCCCGGACTGTACGGGCAAGGACTGCGGCGACGACGGCTGCTCGGGCTCCTGCGGCTCGTGCGGAGCCGGCGAGGTGTGCAGCGACGGCCGGTGCGAGTGCGCCTTCGAGGAGTGCGAAGGCGCCTGCTGTGCAGACGGCCAGCGCTGCTACCGGGGTGCCTGCTGCACGCCCGATTGCGCCGGCAGGTGCTGCGGGGACGACGGCTGCGGCGGCCAGTGCCAGCACAGCTGCCCGACGGGCACGGCATGCAATGCCACGACCTGCGAGTGCGAGCCCGTCGCCCGGGAGACCGGCTTGCCCTGCACCGATCACGACCAGTGCGCGAGCGGGCTCTGCCTGAGGTACACCGGCCAGGCGGAGGGCTACTGCACCGAGACCGACTGCGGCAGCGACGCCGAGTGTGTCAACCACTCGGACGACGGCGTGGAGATGTGCTGCGTGGAGATAGACGTCGCCTTCTTCTTCTGCCTGAAGATCGGCCCCGGCTGCCAGTGCGGCGACGGGTCCGGGGCCTGCGGCAGCTCGTGCACCTGCACCTCCGACTCGGCCTGCCAGCCGGGCTTTCCCTGCCTGGCCACCTCGATCATGGACCCGGACGCGATCTGCTCCAAGCTGTGCATGGTCGACCGAGACTGCGACGACTGCGTGGGGAGCGATCCTGCGGACGAGTTCGAGTGCGTCCCCATCTCCGGCGGAGACAAGTACTGCCTCTTGATCGACGGCCGCGGGTGCGATCGCAACCTCGACTGCCCGTCGGGCGAGGTCTGCCTGGTGGACGTGATCGACGACATGCTGCGCGGCACCTGCGGCCGTATGGGCGCGCTGGATCCTGGCGCGGCGTGCAACGACGAGGACGACCCCGACAGCCTGCCCTACGACGAGCGATGCGCGGCCGTGTTCTGCTTCAACGGCATGTGCTCCTCGGTCTGCACGCTCGACAGCGACTGTCCACAGGACATGACCTGCGAGACGGTCGGCTTCATCGACATGCCGGACCAGACCATCGACATGTGCATGGGCCCGCCCCCGCAGGGGCCCCAGGGTCCGGGCGATCCCTGCATCTACGGCAGCGTCAACGCGGACACCGGCCACTGCCAGAGCGGGCTCGCCTGCCTGGGCTACGACCCGGCGCAGCTCGGCGTGTCCTGCGACAGCGACGTGGACTGCGAGTCCATCATCAGCCCGGTGGAGAACCCGGACTGCACCGCCCAGGGCCTGTGCGGGGCGAGCTTCTGCTCGCCGCCCTGCGACGTGGGCAACGAGTGCCAGTCCGGCTTCTACCCGGCCTTGGTGGAAGGCCAGTGCTACTGCATCCCGCAGGAGACCGGCTCCTCGGGCCCCGGCGATCCGTGCCCCTTCATGGGCGTCCACATGGACGCCCCTTACTGCGAGAGCGGCCTGGCCTGCCTGGGCTACGACCGCGAGGCCGTGAACGCCCCCTGCGAGGCCGACGAGGACTGCATGGACGTCCTGCCGCCGGCACAGAACCCGGAGTGCTCCGCGCAGGACGACCTGTGCGGGGCGAGCTTCTGCTCGCCGCCCTGCGACGCGAACGACGAGTGCCAGGCGGGCTTCTACCCCTCGATGGCGGGAGACCAGTGCTACTGCATCCCGCAGGAGACCGGCTCCTCGGGCGCCGGGGACCCGTGCCCCTTCCAGGGCACCCACGTGGACGCCGCCTACTGCGAGAGCGGCCTGACCTGCCTGGGCTACGACCGCGAGGCATTGAACGCCCCCTGCGAGACCGACGAGGACTGCACGGGCGCCTTGCCGCCGGCCCAGAACCCGGAGTGCGCAGAGCAGGACGGCCTGTGCGGGGCGAGCTTCTGCTCGCCGCCCTGCGACGCGAACGACCAGTGCCAGACGGGCTTCTACCCCTCGATGGCGGGAGACCAGTGCTACTGCATCCCGGAGACAAACGGCACGTCGGGCGCCGGGGACCCGTGCCCCTTCCAGGGCACCCACATGGACGCCCCATACTGCGAGAGCGGCCTGACCTGCCTGGGCTACGACCGCGGGGCGATCAACGAGCCCTGCGAGACCGACGAGGACTGTATGGACGTCCTGCCGCCGGCCGAGAATCCGGACTGCTCCGAGCAGGACAGTCTGTGCGGGGCGAGCTTCTGCTCGCCGCCCTGCGACGAGAACGACCAGTGCGAGGCGGGCTTCTACCCGGCCGAGATCTCGGATCTGTGCTACTGCATCCCGGCGACTAGACACACCCGCCTTCCCATGTGAACCTCACGCACCACGAGTGCTGGCGGGAATCAGGGCTTGTCTTCTCTCCCCGCCAGCCAGTCCTCGGAGACGCCGGCCAGGGCGGCCAGGCGCTCGAAGTTCTCCGGCTTGGGTTGCTTCACCTTGCCGGCACGCCAGGCGCGGATGGTGGAGCGGGAGACGTCCATGGCCTCGGCCAGGGCCTCCTCGCTCATCCCGGTGGCGGCGATGGCCAGCGCCATGCGGTTGCTCTGCTGCATGCACGTGTTGCAGAAGGGGATCCAGGACCGGGAGCCGCACAGGAACACCATGCCGGACGTCGCTTCCTTGCCGCAGCACGTGCACTTGATCCCGGATGTCGGCCGTCCGCCCTGCTTCGCCATGCTGACCCCTTCGGTCTCGCCGCTTCCGATCCGGCATCCTACCCAGGTGCGCGCCCGCGGGTCAAGCCGCGCTCCGAGAAAGTAGACTTCGCAGCCGCGCTCGTCCATGATCGCCGATGCGAGGAAGCCCCCATGACGGATCCGAGCCCGAGCCCATCTGCATCCGCTGCGCTGATCATCGCCTGCCTCTGCTTTGCGGCCGCCGCCCCGGCCGAGACCTACTGGGTCAGCCCCGACGGCGCGGCGTCCTGGGAGAGCTGCGCGGGGCCCGCGCCCCTGGACGGCGCCGGCGCCTGCGCCCTGGAGACGGCCAACGCCCGCGCCGCGGCGGGCGACACGGTCTACCTCCGAGGCGGGACGTACGCCGGACAGACGATCGAGCCCGATCAGTCCGGCAGCTCCGACGACATGCGCATCGTCTTCGCCGCCCGCGACGGCGAGGACGTCGTGATACGCGACTCGGCCTACGGGATCTACATCTACAAGAAGTCCTACATCTCCGTGGACGGCATCGAGTTCCGCTCCCCGCGGCGCTTCATGCGCATCTACGCCGGCCACTTCAACACGATCAGCCACTGCACCTTCGACCAGCGCAGCCCGGACTCGGGCGACTGGGCCGGCGCGATCATCGCCGATGACTTCGCCGACGACAGCAGCGCCAGCGAGGACTCGACCCACAACCGGGTGCACCACTGCCGCTTCTACCGCTGGGTCTACGGCGCCTGGGACGAGCACCGCGGGGCGCTGCTCAACATCGGCAACGACCAGAGCGCGGGCGACGACAGCTCCTACAATCTAGTCGAGGACAACGTCTTCGCCTACGGCGGCCATCACACCCTGGGGGTCTACAGCCGCTTCAACGTGATCCGCAACAACATCATCCACAACGAGACCAACCCGGAAGGCTGGGACTACGAGGGCTACCGCGGCGCCATTACCGAGGGCCCCTCGGCCGGCCGCTGCCTGTATACCGGCAACCGCTTCGGCTTCTCCCTGGGCTCGGGGATCGCCCTGCGATCGGCCCACAACATCTTCCGCTTCAACTCGTTCTTCGAAAACGGCTCAGGCGGCATCCAGGTCGTCACCAATGCGGTGGGCTCGGACGCTGCCGACGACAACCACATCTACCACAACGCCTTCTTCCACAACGGCCACGAGGCCGACTACTCGGGCTTCCAGGGCGGGATGTACTTCTCGAGCTGGAGCGGGGTGAGCCCGGTGGGCAACGTGGTCAAGAACAACATCTTCTACGCCAACCGCAACGGCTCGGTCACCTACGATGGGGCCGTCGATCCCCAGGAGATCGCCAACAACTGGGACCAGAACGACGTCGACCCGGGCTTCGCCGACCTGTCGGGCGACGATCCCGAGGATGCCTCGCGGCCGGATCTGCACCTCCAGCCGGACAGCCCGGCCAGGGACATGGGGACCTGGCTGACCACCGTCACCAGCCCGAGCGGCTCCGGGACCACCTTCGCCGTGGCCGACGCCGACTACTTCACGGACGGCTGGGGCGTCGTCGAGGGCGACCTCGTCCGGCTCGCCGGCTCGAGCCAGACCGCCCGGATCACGGCCGTCGACTACCAGGCCAGGACCCTGACCCTCGACCGGAGCCTGGCCTTCGAGACCGGGCAGGGCATCGCCCTGGACTACCACGGCGACGCGCCCGACCTGGGCGCCTTCGAGCTCCCGGACGGCGAGCTCCCGGACGCCGGGAACGATGCCGGGCAGGACGGCGGGCTCGACGCCGGGATAGACGCCGGGCCGGACGGTGAGCCCGGAGACGGGGGAGCCGACCTCACGGACAGCGGCGCGCCGGACGACGGGGACGGAGGTACGCCAGACGCTCCGTCCGACGCCTCGTCCGGGCCCGTCGCCGGGGGCTGCGGCTGCGGCCCGGGCTCCCGGGGCGGTGCGGTGGGGCTCGTGCTCCTCATTGCCTGCGGGCTTCTGTCGCCCAGGCAGAGATCTCGACTTCCAGCTTGATCTGCGCCAGCGGATGAATCTTGACCTTGTGCTCTCCGTCGAAGTACGTCCAAACGCAGAGGCCCTATCAAGGGGGCCAGGAGAAAAATCCAATGCCAAATCGAATCATTCCAACACTGACCGTGGCGGCTGTGCTCATCTTGCTCCCCGCCTATCAGCAAGCCCAGGCCAAGCCAAGGACCCACGACGGCTTCTACCTGTCGATCAACCTGGGTCTGGGCTACTATCACTCGTCGGCAGAGGCGGGAGGGGCCGAGTACACGTACTCGGGCCTCTCCATCCCCACATCCTTGATGATGGGCGGCACCCTCTTCGACCATCTGGTCCTCGGCGGGGGGGTCTTTTTCGACTCGGCGCCGGCGCCCAAAGAAGAGATCAACGGGACCAAGACCCAGGCAGACTTCACCCAGCTCATCCTGGGACTGGGCGCGTACGTGGACTTCTACCTGAATCCGGACGGCGGGCTGCACTTCCCGGTCTTTCTGGGCTGGGGAGGTCTGGAAACCATAAGCAACGGGAGTGCGGGGGGGAGCGATCCGACCGGATTCGTGATGTACTTCGGCGCCGGTTACGAGTGGTTCTTCGCCGATGAGTGGAGCGTGGGCGGCCTGGCCCGTCTGGTCATCGCACCCATCGAGCTCAGCGGTGTCACCTACCTGACCTTCGCCCCTGGCTTCGCGGCCTCCCTGACCTGGCACTGACGGGCTTGCCTATCGGAATTCAGATCCCGGCAGACGGATTTCTGACGCGAGCCCCGGCGGTCCATCCGCCAAGGGCCAGCAATCGCTATGCAATGATCCAAGAGCCGCCTGGCATGGATGTTGCCTGAAATACTGCCTCCACGTACGGGAGGCTCGCATGAAGCCACTGTCGATCGCCGCAGCCTCGATCCTCTTCCTGTCCGCCTGCGGGAACGACGCGCTTCCAGCCCGCGGCGAGCCCGATGCGGGAAGCGAGTGCCTCGCCCATTCGTTCATCGGCTGCTGGCCCGAGCCGGGCGAGGGCGCCGACATCTGGTCCTTCGACTCCTGCGGTCAGCCGGAGGCGATTGTCGAGGACTGCCCCGACCTGCGCGCGGGCTGCGCGATCGACGCTTCGGGCGAGGCCGTGTGCGCGTGCGTCGGGAACTGGGAGATCGCCGAGCTGGACGGCGACGCCGACGGGAGCGTGGAACGCAGAGACATCTACACCCTCGACGAGGACGGCCACACCCTCGTCCTGGAGATCGACCACCAGGCGGACGGGGCGCTGGAACATCGGCATACCTATACATACGACGATCACGGGAACGTGCTGGGCGAGGAGTACGACCGAGACGCCGACGGCACGATCGATCTCCGCATCACCCTGGCCTACGAGTACGACTCGAGCGGAAACGTCATCACCAGGGAAGTGGACCAAAACGCCGACGGCTCGGTGGACAGACGCGACACCTACACCTACGACGCGAGCGGCAGGCGGATCGGGGAGACGGTCGATCAGGCCGCAGACGGCAGGCCGGATGCGCGATACACTTACACCTACGACGCGGACGGAATGCTGATCGCCAAGGAGGTCTATCTGGGCGATGCCGAGACGGCGAGCTGGCGGAGATCCTACGCCTACGACGAGGACGGGAACCCGATCACGGAGGACTTCGATCGCGGAGCCGACGGCATCGTGGACGAGCGGACCTTCTATGCCTACGACGCGCATGGGAACGTCGTGATGATCCGCTACGATGCAGACGCCAACGGGATGATCGACGGCTGGGTGGCCTTCTCGTACACCTACGACGAGAACGGCCAGATCCTCACCAAGGACGACTACTCCGGCTACAGCGGCACCCCGGCCATGCGCACGACATTTCAGCGCTGCGGGGCGGTCAGGGAGCCGGCCAGAGGCATGTGAGCGGCGCGGTCTCGCTCAACAGCTTCCACAGCCGCGGCCCTTCCGTCTTCCAGGCTCGCTTCCGGGCGCTGAAATACGCCCGGGCCTTCGCGAGCTCCGCGGCCCTCTCCTGCGCGCTGAGCTTGCGGGGATGGCAGGGTGGCGGGATGCCATCGCCTTCGTACTTCCCCCAGTCGCAGGTCTCCACCTCATCGCCTTCAAGGGCGGAGAGCACCCGCGCCTCCAGCGCCGCCAGCTGGGCCAGGGCCCCGGCCTGCAGGGAGGCGGCGTCTCGGAGCAGGCTGGCCCGGAGCTCGTCCGGCGAGGCGAAGAGGCGGATCGGGCTGCGGCCGACCTCGTACTCGGCGCCGGAGCCCACGTAGAGCAGGAGGTCGTGATCGCCCTCGGCCCGAGGATAGCGGCGGAACTGCAGGTTGAAGCTCTCGCCCACGACGGTCTTTCCGCCGATGTGGAACGAGAAGTTCACCCCCCAGCCCACGGACTCGGGCGTCTTCAGAAACTGCAGGCCGTAGCCGAAGACCTGGGGGAAGCGCTTGCCGTAAAACAACGTGAAGAGCCGCACGGCCAGCTGGTCCCGCCTGTCGGCCGTGCCGGAGGCGATCTGGCAGTCGCTCCGGGCGCCCTTTCCCCGGCACCACTTTGCCTGGTAGAAGTTGCCGAGCGTCTCGAAGGGATGGCGGCGCCAGTCGGCGTGCAGGGCGTCGATGCAGCCCTTGGCGCGGGTGAAGAAGGCCCTGTGGGCCGGGTTTTCGAACTCGAGCGCAGGGCCGTCGTTCATGGCATCGCTTCCCGCGAGCAAGAGGGGGCAGAGGACGAAGAGGAGCAGGTGTTGTTTCATGGCTCCTCAGGCTACCGCAGACGGAGGTCTCGTTCCAGCATGCATCGATCGGAGGCATCCGCGCTGTAGCGTTTTCACCCCGCCCCACCTTCGGCGGGTCGACCTCCCCCGCAAGGAGACTGTCGAAAAACTGAGTTCTTCGACTTGCATACCTCTGCGTTCCGCGGAGTTGCAGAGGTCTTTTTCGATATTCTTGCGATTATCGACAGTCTCCAAGTGGGGAGGTGTTGCTGCGGCCCACTCGATTTCTACCTAAAAACCTCTACAGCGCGGAACGCTCGATCGCGCGCGTGATGATGTGATGATGTTCGAGAGTGGAAAAGCACTCCTTGAATGGATATCATCTCACCCGGCGGATCCCGTGTTCTGGACGATAGCGCGGCAGTCCGCGAAGGAGAACCCGGCGATGAATCCCCGATCTCATCATCTCCCCACCGCAGCGATCTTGGTCCTGCTCACATGCTCGAACGGAGCGACAAGCATGGCACAGCTCAGGCGGCCGCCCGGCTGCAAGCTCACGAAAGCGGACAAGCGTGTGATGAACTCGATCCACAAGAAGCACCCCATCGACAGGACCACGTTTTGCAACACGACGCCCTCTCCGGACAGCCCGCAGTGGATCGAGGGACTTCGTCGATATCGAGCCATGGATCGAGACTGGATCACCCGCGACCCGCCAGGGCCGCCGTGCACCTTCTATGTCACCCGCGCAAACGAGGTGTTCCGCAGCGTCGCAGAAGCGCTCACATCCATGCGCCATTCACCCAAAGACGACGAGGAGGCCCTGAAGGCCGCAATCCTGATCGCCAAAGAAAGCGCGCATCACATGGGCAAGGTGATCACGAGCCGCGGCGAGAAGGTCGAAGGCCTGCCTGAAGATACTCTCGCAAAGACCGATATCGCACCTCGAGTCGAGAGAGAGGACCGAGGCTATCGCGTGACCGTCTTCTCCCATGTCTCGAATGAGACCCAAAATAAATTCGTTCGCGGCTATCACGCCCTGTGGAAGCACGTCATTACCATCCGGGGGCACCGCTTCGAAGGAAAAACAGATATACTGTGGGAGAAACGCGACTGACAGCTACCCGGATGCGTCACCGCCCGGCAGGGCGGATGAGCTGAAGAAGCTTGCGCCTCTCGAGGAGACGCTGCTTTCTCTTCTCGTCGCTACTCAGGTCCTGAAGCGTGGCCCGAGAGCGCTTCTCACGCTTGCTAGCGTCTTCCGGGTTGCGTAGCGCCAGCGAGAGCGTGCCGCTGCGGGAGGCCAGGGCGAGGATCTCGGCCTCCTCGGGCAGCACGAGCAGGGTGACGGTCGCGTACTCGCGCTCGTTCTTCTCGAGCTGGCTCGGGTTGGTGGCCCCGGAGATGCGGCCCGTCGCCAGGACGATCACGTCCTCGAGCAGGGTACCGGTGGCAAGCTGCTTCGTGCGCGGATCGGCGCCGGTGTGCAGCACGTCCACGTGATCATCAGGCCGGATCCAGCCCGCCACCCCGGCGGCGCCGTCGACCTGGATGCTCACCGCCCGCCCGTGCTTGCGCACGACATGGCTGAGCCTCTCGAACGCGCCCTCGGAGCGGAAGGCGCTCCAGAGGATCAGATCACCGCGCTGCAAGGGCACCGCGGTCTTCTGGCCGACGACCTTCTCGAACTGGCTCGGCTTGACCGCGCTGGGGGTGACGAACTGCTCGGGCATGCTCATCTTGGCCACCATGTCGTAGTCCAGGACCGTGCCCTCGTCGAGGTCCCGCTCGGCCACCACGACCGGCACCAGCGTCCAGCCCTCCCTGGCGCGCTGGACCTCCTTCTCGGCGGCCTGCATGCGAAAGCGCGCCTGGCTCGCATCGGAGCGGGCCTGCTCGCGCTCCTTGCCGAGCCGCTCCACCTCCTTCTGCGCCGCGGCCAGATCGGCCTCGAGCCTCGCCTGGGCCCGGGTGGCCTGACAGCCCGCTGGCCCCCAGGCGAGCGCCAGCGTCACCAGCGAGGTCCACAGAGACAGGGTTCTCGGCATCCTGGCTATCCCTCCTCGAAGAAGCTCATCTGTTGGGCAGCCTGTCCACCAGCGCCCGGACGAGCGCGTCGATCCCGGCGGGCAGGGCGTCCGGACCGCAGCCGGTGTCGACCGAGGCGGCGGCCTCGGCCGCGGCCTCGGTCAGGTCGAAGATCGTACCGGAGAGCTTGCAGGCGCCGCCCGCCCGCAGGAGCTGGACGCTGAGCAGCTTCCGGGCGGCCACGGCCCGGCCCAGCTCGATCTGGGACTCGGCCGAGTGCGACTGGCTGTAGCTGTCGCGCTGCGTCCTGGCGATGGCCGCCTCGAGCTCGGCCCGGGGCACCACGCGAAAGCGCCCGGTCTCGGTGAGCCTGGATGCCAGGTAGCCGCTGAGCTGCACCTTCTCCGCCGGGCCCAGCAGATCCGGAGGCGCGCGCAGGTCCGGCACGGCCACGGCCAGCTGGATCCCGGCGCTCGCCTCGGGGCTGGGCCGCAGGCGGGCCAGGGCCCTCTGCAGCTCGGCCCCCAGCCGCTTGAGCTCCTGCTGGTGGCTGTCGACCAGCCCGTCGACCGGCTTGCAGGCGGCCGGCAGGCGGCCGGTCGTATGGCCTGCGCTGCGGGGGCAGGCGCGCACGTCGGCCCGCAAGGTCAGGCCGGTGTCGGCCGGCCGGCGCTGCAGCACCACCACGTAGCGCCGGAACAGGGTCGCCTCCTGCTCGCCGACGAAGCCGTAGAGAAAGCCCGTGTCCTGCCAGCGGGTCTCGAGCACGCCGGCCGGCTCGTCCATGTCCGCCGTCTCGACGCCCAGCGCCTCGAGCTCGCGGGCCAGGACCTCCAGGGCCAGGGCCGCCGGGCCGTCGAAGCGGACCGGCTTCTGGGTGTGGACGCAGCCGGGCAGGCAGACGGCCATCACGAGAGTTGCGATCGCGGCGCGTGGCATGCGCTCCTCCTGAGCGGATCGTGGCCCGGCGATGATACCCCAGCCTTCCGTCAGCCTCCAGCTCTCCCAGACCGAGCAATCCGCGTTGTTCGCAAATGCGCTTGCTGTACGGGTTTGCGCAAGTCAGGAAAAGAAAATACCCCATGATTTGGCCGTAAAT
>JAFGRB010000389.1 GCA_016935365.1 Deltaproteobacteria bacterium | reverse complement strand
GGTGTTTTTTCGAAAGCGTACAAAGTGTTACGTCCCTCCCCTGGCGGGAGGGACCGGCCGAAGGCCGAGGGAGGGGGGCGAGTAGCTCGGTCAATCATCGTGACTGCGCGCCATTTCCCGGCCAAATCATGGGGTATTCTCTTTTCGTGACTTGCGCAAACCCGCACTGCAAGCGCACTTGCGAACAACGCGGATTGCTCGGGGGCAGACAAGCCCCGTCGCGCGCCCCGCCAGCAGGGCCCGGGAGTCTGGGCGTCTGCCCCGGTGTTGCTTTTCGCGACATCCAGGTCTATCTTTGCCCCCGTGCCGGGGCGTAGCGCAGCCTGGTTAGCGCGCCTGCCTTGGGAGCAGGAAGTCGGCGGTTCAAATCCGCCCGCCCCGATAGCCTTTTTTCGCTCCTGAGCCGTCCCGGAGCCGCAGCCCCGAGGTCCGAAGGTGTCCGAGACCAGCGCCCAAAAGACCGCATCCGCCGAGCGGTCTCGCGCTGCGCGCTGGCACTGGACGGCTGCGGCCTGCACGGCGCTCGTGCTCTGCGCACTGCGCATCGGCCCGGCCTTCACCCCGGACGAGGGAACGGAGCGGGTCTTTCTCGGCTTTGCCTACTCGATCGAGGACAGCCTGCAGTACGCGGACTTCGTCGCCCAGGCCCGCGACGGGCGGCTGCTGCTCTCGAACCGCTTCACCCTGGAGGCCGAGGAGCCGCACCTGGTGATCCTGCCGCTCTACGCCTGCGGGCGGGTGGCCGACTACCTGGGCCTGCGGGTGGCCAGCGCCTGGGCCGGCCTGCAGGCCGTCTGCGTGCTAGCCTTCGTGCTCCTGTGGTACTGGTTCCTGGGCGCGCTCTTTGCGCGGCCCGGCCAGAGGCTCTTCGCCTTCTTCTTCACCCTGCTCGCCGGCGGGCTGGACGGCTGGGTCGTGCTGGCCGGAGATGCGTGGCCCGAGTCCTGGGCCGCGGTGCTCAAGCGGGATCTGTGGACCGTGCTCGGCTGGACGCCCTACATGACGATGTACAACCCGCTCTACCTGGCCGGCTGGATCTGCAGCCTGCCCGCGCTGCGGTTGCTACTGGCCGCGCTCGACGGACGCCGGAGCGCGGGCCTGTTGCTCGCCCTCGGGCTGCCGCTCGTCTACCTGGTCCACGCCTACGACGCCGTGGTGCTCACCGCGACCGCGCTCGCAGCCTGCCTGCACCCGCTGCTGGTGGGCCTGTCGGGCCGCGAGCTCGGACGCGTGTGCAGGTCCGCAGCCTGGGCCTTTTGGGGCCTGCCGGCCGTGGTCGTGCTCGCGCTGTGGAGCGCCCAGGACCCGGTCCTGTCCAGGGCGGCGGCCGCCAGCCACTCCGGACGCTTCGTCTCGCCGGTCATGTGGCTGCTCGGCTTCGGCGGCATCGCGCTCGCGGCCGCCTACGGCGTGCGCCGCCTCGGCGAGCCGAACGCACGCGCCCGGCTGCTCTTCGGCTGGCTCGCGGCCAGCGCGCTGCTCTCCTTCTCGCCGATCTTCGAGGGGCGCCACTTCCTCTACTTCGTCTCCCTGCCCCTGGGCGTCGTGGCCGTAGACGGCCTGCTGTGGCTGCGCGAGCGGCTGGGCCCCTTCTCGCGGCGGCGCCTGCTGTGGATTGCCGCGGCCGGGGCGCTGGTCTTCGGCTCCTCCTTCGTGCGCACCACGCATCGGGCCTTTGCCCACGTCCAGCGGGACGGGCGCATGTACATCACGCCGGCCGAGCTCCACGCGGCTCGCCACCTGCGCGATCTGCCCGAAGGTGGCGTGCTGTGCACCTGGGAGACCGGCTCCTGGCTGCCGCACCTGAGCGGCAAGCGAGCCGTCATGGGGCACTGGTTCATGACCCTGCGCGGCGCGGTCAAGAAGGCCGCCTTCGCACGCCTGCTCCACCCGGACACTTCCCCGGCCGAGCGGGACCGGCTGATGATCGCGCTCGGCGCCCGCTACCTCTTCTGGGGCCCGCGCGAGGCCGCGCTGGGGCCGCGGCCGCGCTGCGATCGGGTCCAGCTGCTGCCGCTCCACCGGGTGGGCAGGGTCTTCGTGCTCGAGATCCGCCCGCCGGACTCTCTGTGATGGCCAGCCTGGTCGGGCACGAGCTGGCCGCCCTGGCAGCCTGGGAGGCCGGGCGCCAGGCCGGCTGGGCGCCGCGCGGCCGGGCCCTCTACCTCCTGCCGGCCGCCCTGGCCGCAGCGCCGGACCTGGACGTGCTGGCCGGCATCATCTCGGGCCAGGTGGCCCACCGGGGACCGAGCCACTCGCTGGTCTTCGCCCTGGGCATGGCCGGGCTTTCAGCGCTGGCGCTGGCCGTGCTGCAGCGCGGCCGCGAAAAGAAGATCGAGCCGCTCCGGCTGCTGGCCGTGCTGAGCGCCTGCTGCTGCCTGCACCCGCTGCTCGACATCCTCATGGCGCGCGGGCCGGGCGTGCCGCTCCTGTGGCCGTTTTCCGATCTCGGCCTGCTGAGCCCGGTCCAGCTCGTGCCCACGGCCTACTACGCGCGCTCGCTCTCGGGCCTGCTCGGGGTGGCCTTGAGCGGCAGGACCTGGGCAGGCGTGGGCCTGGAGCTCCTGAGCCTCGGCGCTTTGTGGCCCACGGCCTGGGCGCTGGGCCAGGGACGGAGGCGGCTCGCAGCCGCCTGCGTCGTGCTGTCCGCAGCCGGCTTCGTGATTACATATCAGCTGTACAATTGAACTATCCCTGCGGCTTTCGCTTGGCCGGAATTGGATCGTGGTATAGTTTGTTATTTTGCTCTACTGGAGTCGGTGCTCCAGGGGGGACGGACCATGGCGAAGAAGCCGAAGAACGCCTTGCGCTTTCGAAGCGCCGGTCGCGAGGTGCGCGCCGAGCCGATCGAGCTTGACCGCTGGTCGATCACCGCCGACTCCGGGCCGGGTGCGGAGGAGGTCTCCGCGGCCCAGCTCGGCCAGACCGTGGTCCGCCGGCTCGATCTCTCGGGCGAGGTGCCGACCGCGAGGCTGCCTATCGAGTTCGAGAGCCGCCGGGCGCTGGGCTTCATCCGCAGGTCCACCTTCCCGCCCGACGACTGGGTCTGGAACTTCGACGTGACCTGCCCGACCGGCTCGGAGAAGCGCCGCGGCATCGAGGAGTCGCTGCCCGAGGCCATCGAGCGCTGCGCCGCGGCCTGCGCCGAGTTCGAGAAGGACTGAGATCCCCGAGTCCAGTTGTCCGATTGACTTTTCCGCGCGCGACCGCTATCGATCCGCGGGAAATGGGCGCCTGTAGCTCAGGTGGATAGAGCAGCGGCCTTCTAAGCCGCGGGCCGCAGGTTCGAGTCCTGCCAGGCGCGTTTGCCCGTAACGGGCGCTTCACGATGCACGCGGAGATCCTGCGCAGAGACGGCCGGTGCGACTGGGCGCAGCTGTGCCGCCTGGGCCCCGCGCGCCTGGTCCTGTTCTCGGCCTGGCGCGCGGGCGAGCGCGATTGCACGCTGCCCGAGGATCGAAGCGAGATCGCATGCTGCGTATCTGCCGACGGGGGGCGGAGCTGGAGCGGGGCGAGGACGCTCGCCGCCGGGGTCGTGGACACGGAGCGCGCGCTCGTGCGCTCGGACGGAAAAACCCTGGCCCTGCTCTACCTGCAGCCGCACCACGACGGCGGCGAGATCGAGATGGTCAGCCTGCAGAGACTGCTGGTGCGTGAAGACGGCCAGGCCCTCGGCGAGGCGGTCACGGTCGGGCGCTTCTACCGCTATGCGAACGGGCCGGTCGCGGCCCTGGACCGCGGCCGGCTGTCCGTGGCCTGGGAGTACGGCAGGCGGCTCAGCCTGGCCCGGGCGCCCATGGACGGGGTCGACTTCGAGACGATCGCGTGCAGGACTACCGTACCCGCCGACCATATGAGCGGTCTGCACGCGGACGGCGACGCCCTGACCGCGGTGCTCGGCCGCGGCGACCGCGACTCGGCCGACCTCTGCGTGAGCCTGTCGAAAGACGGCCGGGCCTTCGGCAAGGTAGTCGAGCTCGCCCACGACAACTCGGACTGGGCCTTCCGGGTGCCGCACCGCTCCTGCGCCTGCGGCCGTGCGGCGGTCGTGCTCTGGTCGCTCAAGGGCCGGGACGGCTTCAACGTGTACCTGGCCCGCTGCTCGGCCCGCGACAGGGCGGTCGAGACCCGGGTGCTGTGCAGGCAGCGGCGCCTCCGGGGCGCGCTCGGCGCGGTAGCCTCTTCCGAGCCGGTGGGGTGCTACGCGGCCATCGCCTCGATCGACGAGCCGTGCGGGCTCGAGGCATTTCGGATCGAAGACGAGGGCAGGATCTCCACCGCCCTGCCGGCGCCCGACTTCCAGACCGAGCTCATGGCAGGCTCGCTGTGGGTCGATGCGCACGCGGATCGCTTCTACGCCCTGTCGCAGCGCGGCAAAGCGCTCTATTGCTTCGCCTGGATCGCCGGCGTCCCGCAGCCGCCCCGGCGGGTCGAGTTCCGGGGTCGCCTTCCCGACCAGGAGGTCCGCTGCGTCTGCGCTTCCGACGAGGATCTCCTGGTCTTGTCGGCAGCGGCAGACGGCCCTCAGTGCGCCCTCCACCTCGCATGCGCGCGTACAACGGTCTAGAAGTCGTCGAGGGTCTCTCGGGGCAGGAAGCCGTTGTTGACGAGCTGTGTTCGAACCAGCATGGGGGAGACCTGGTACTCTGCAGCGACTTGTTCCTGGCTATCGACGCTGAAATCCGAATCGAACAGCTGACTCGCGTGCTCGAACGGGCAGAGCAGCTCGGCGGCGAATGCGCGCTGACGCTTCTGCCGGTACGTATACGAGCGCATGATGGGAACCAGTGGCTCCTGGACCTTCGCGAGGATCCGGTCGCCGATCAACCTTGCCAGGGCAAAGCGTCGGCTCGTGACAATCGGCGATTGCAATACGAGCCTGGCAGTCTCGCTGCCGCCATCGAGCGCGAAAGAGAAAGGTGCGGACGTCGCATCACCGGGCAACACTGCAGACGATACGCCTGCGAGCTCGGCCAGTCGTTGATTGGTCAATACCCCCCCACCCAGCCCGCATCTATTTCTGAAATCTCGGGCAGCATGATGTGCGCCGAGCCATGATGGCTTTCCGACATCTTGACCTGCCTGGTTTCCGATCGGCTCCCTGGGGATGCTGCCAAGGTCCACATCATATCCAGATCGATCCGCGATCTCTCTGAGCTCCTTCGAACCTGGCGCCGGAACACCCGTCACCGATCCGGCAGCCAACTCGGCAACGCCATCTTCCCCAAGCACCTTGGTCTCGGAGACGAGCGACTGGACAGCACTTTCGGCAGCCTCACCGGGATCGTAGCCCATTGCTGCCTCGATCCTGCGGTAACGGGCAAACTCGGCGTCTTTGCGCTCATTTACGACGTGAGCCCAGGTACTCTCCAGGTGGGTCTGCCTGACATCCTCGGACCGGAGCTTGCCCAGAATACAATCGATGAACTGCTCGATGCCGTACTCAGACTCCGGTGCCGAGACCACGACACCAGCCTCGGTCACGTACCGCAGCGGCTCCGAAGCACATGCCCGGGTTGGTGTTGCCTTCAACAGTACTCGCTCCCCATCACCGTCAAAATCCACGTTGGGCCAGACATAGCCGCCGCCTATGGTGGGCAGCCTGTGCGCCATCTTCCAGGCAAGCGATCGACGCCTGGGCTCCCAGCGTAGACGCCACCAGTTCCAGGCGAGCCAATGGGCGAGCAGGTAGCCGGAGAGGTGGACCTTCTGCCTGACGCTATTGACGAACCTGTCGTGGGCCTCCGATAACCACACATCGCCAGCCCGCAGGCCTATCGCCCCGAACGTCGCGCGCTCCTCCGGGGGGCCGCTATCGAGTCGCTCCCAATCGATCTCGATGACGAACCTAAGGCTCACGACGTCTCCACTCCTCGATGACCGCCGAACGGAAATCATCCTCTTCCGGCATCGGGTAACCGTGGTAGGTTCCCGTCATCTGGTTCTCCAACTGTGCTTCGAAAGCCTCGCCTTCATCGGACAGGGCCCAGACGTTCTGGGGCCAACCATTTCGTTCTTGCACACTGACCATGCCGCGCCTGAAGCCTCGCTTCAGCAAGGCAATGGCCTCGCTCTTGAGGAAATCACGGTCCTCGTCGCACAGCGTCTTTCCAGGTCGTGGGTTGCACGGCGGGGTCAAGCCGTAGTCACCAGGACGAGTCTTGTGCTCTGGGTTGCCTCCGTATCTCGCCTCGGTGATGTACCTCTCGCCCCTTTCAGGGCTCCAATCCTCGATTGGTAGTATCCTTCTCTTGGGATTGAAGCTGTCTTCCCGCGCTTTCACTCCCTCTCCTCGTAGATGACGAACGCACGTCCATTCATGCCAGCGCTCGAGGCCTTCCCTATCGTACACATCCGTCCGATCCGATACAAGCGACTTCTAGGTGGTGGACAGGCGGGCTGGCTTCTGACTTGCCATCGTTCCAGCGAAGACCGTATCATTTTCTCATGTGCCCCGCCCTTCCATCCCGCCTCTGGTCGCTGTTGCTCGGCTGCCTGCTCTGCGCCTGCGCGGGCAGCAGCAGCAGCTCCGACGCCGGTCAGGACGCCGCCCAAGACGGCGGCGGCGACACCGGTGCGCGGCCCGACTACGACCCGGCCGAGGCCTTCCTGGTCACGACGCCGGAGGGCACCGCGCTGTGCCACGGCTTTCACCAGGGCCGGACCTGGGAGCAGGAGCTCGCCCTGGTCGGCCAGATCGAGCTCGCAGCGGGCTCGCTCGTGCTACCCCGCCGGGAAGGCGGCCACCCGGGCGACTGGGTGGCGCGGGTGCTCTTCGGCCCGGACAGACGCGAGCTCATCCCCCAGGGCCCCGGGCAGTTCGAGGCCGAGTACGAGGCTGTCCAGCCGGACGATCACTCGCGCTGGCTCTACCGCTTCCAGCGGGCCTACGAGCTCGACGGCACGCCTCATGCGGTCGAGGTCCGGATCTTCGTCCGGCGGATCGACGGCGCCTGGCCGGAAGAGATCCTGATCGACGATCCGCCCTGGGAGATCGCGATCTCCGGCCGGCTGACCATCGGCCCGGGCCAGGACACCCTGACCGAGGTCCAGGCCTTCGGCCTGTGTGCGCTGCCCGAGGACGGCCGCAAGATCATGCAGGCCCAAACAGCGAGCGGCGATCGCATCGAGCTGGAGATCCGCCAGGGCCCCTGGTACGACACCTGCCTGGTGGCCGGCGAGACCGCCTGCTACTTCCTGGTCCGGGCCGAGCTGGAGCTCGGGGCTTACCAGGCCAGCGTCGAGGACCGATTCCGGCTGGTCTACAACGGCTCGCATCACAACTGGTTCGACAAGTACCTGCTGCTGCTCGATCCCCCCGCCGGCGACGTGCACGCGGTGCTGGTGATCGCGCCCGACTTCTCCGGCGCGAACGGCGAGGTCGTGAAGCTGGACGCGGAGCTCGCCGAGATCAGCCGCGAGACGATCGCGGAATGGACGACCCGCTAGGCGATCCTCGGGCTCACTTCTTCTTGTAGACGTTGAGCCCCACCTTGATCCCGTCCTCCTCGCGGCCCGGCACGCTCTGGTTGCCCTCGCTCGAGGCGATGATGATGCTCTTGCCCGAGGACGAGGGGCCGTACTCCTTGGTCAGGTCCACGGTGATGACGAGCTTGTTGCCCTGGAGCTGCATCTCGACGTTCTTCATGGTCAGACCCTCGCTTTTTTGGCCACCTTCTACACCGCTTCGAGCCCGAAGGCCAGCGTTTTTCGACGGCAGGGTGGCATGTGCGGCCCGGACGGGCTAGGATCGGCTGGGACATGCCGAGCGACTGCCCTTTCTGCGAGATCGAGCCCGGCCGGGTCTGGCTCGAAAACGAGCGCGCCCTGGCGATCTGGGACAAGTACCCCTGCGCGTATGGGCACGTGCTGGTGGTGCCGCGCCGGCACGCGGCCAGCGTCTTCGATCTGGACGACGCCGAGCGCGCCGACCTGTGGGCCCTGGTGGTCGAGGCGCGACGCCGGCTCGACGACAAGTACCCCATCGACGGCTTCAACCTCGGCATCAACGACGGTCAGGCCGCCGGCCAGACCATCATGCACGCCCACGTCCACCTCATCCCCCGCCGGGAGGGCGACGTGCCCGACCCGCGCGGCGGGGTGCGCTGGGTCATCCCGGAGCGAGCTCGCTACTGGGCCGACGAGGAATCTCCCGATGGGAGCCCGTGAGCGCAAGATGAGCCGGTGCGCAGCGGGGGCCGCCTGCCTGCTCTGCCTCTGGGCCGCGTTGCTCGCCGCCGGCTGCTGCATCCGCTGCCGGGGTGACTTCCCGCGCTGCGAGAGCGATCTCGACTGCCGGGACGTGCCGGGCAACGTCCTGCGCCTGCGCTGCTGCGACGGGCTGTGCCAGGAGTGCTGCCGGGACGGCGACTGCCCCCGGCCGAGGCCGCGCTGCGAGGAGATGCGCTGCACGGCGGTCACCGACGGTAAAGGAGCGAGCCCGTGAGCGCGCGCGTCATTCAGTCTGCGGCCCTGCTGCTCTGCTTGGGCGCGCTCGGCTGCGGCTCGCAGCCCGGCCCCGCGCCCATGGACGACGTGCGCTTCATCGCGGCCGACGAGTTCGACGCCTACGCCGAGCTCGAGTCCCGCCTGGGCGAGCTCGCGCGCTGCCCGGCCTGCGCCCTGTGCGCGGCCGTGCGCGCCTCCCAGGTGGGCGACCCCGGCCTGGCCTCCCTGGTTCGCGCGGCCGCCGCCGAGCGCGTCCCCTTCATGGCCTGGCTGCTGCTCGCCGAGCAGGACGGCTACTGGTTCAACGAGGAGAACCTGCCCGCCGCCCGCGCGCTCGTCGAGGAATTCCTGGGCTGGGTGGAGAGCGAGGATCTGCCGCTCGAGTGGCTGCTCTTCGACATGGAGCTGCACCTCGAGCAGGTGCGGCAGATCGAGGGCGGCGATCTGCTGACCGAGGTGATCCCGCAGCTGCAGGCCAACGTCGACCCCGAGGCCTTCGCCGCCTCCCGAGCCGCATACGCCGAACTGGTCGGCCAGGTCCAGCAGCGCGGCTACCGGGTCACGGCCGCCGCCTATCCCTTCGTCATCGACGATGCAGCCGACGGCGACAGCCAGATCCAGGACGCCTGGAACACGCCCGTCCAGGGCGTGCCCTTCGACGAGATCTACTTCATGGTCTACCGCACGAGCTTCGAGCGCTTCACGGGCATGCAGCCCGGCCCCTGGCTCGTCCACGGCTATGCCCGGGACGCCGAGCAGGCCTTCGGCCCGGCGGGCTGCCTCGCCCTGGGCACCGTGGGCACGGCGGGCATGCTCTCGGACGCCGGCTACACCGAGCCGGCCGGGCTGCGGGCCGACATCGCCGCGGTGCGCGCCGGGGGCAACGATCGGGTCTTCGTCTACAGCCTGGACGGCATGCTCGAGAGCGGCGATCTGGCGGGCTGGCTCGCGCTCTGGGACACGCCGGCGGAGCGGCCCGAGCCCGACAGCGAGTCGGAGCAGGTCCGCGAGATCTGCGCCCTGATGGACGGCCTTTTCTAATCCCGGCTAGTCCCAAAACAAGCGCGGTTTCCAAACCGCGTTTGTTTTCAGGGCTGGCCGCCAGAAGGGCGGTCGTTTCTGGGTGAAGCTGCTGGAATTGACTTCCAGCAGCGAGGGGGCTTTGCGAAAGCCCCCTGAGATGGTATCAGGCCTGAAGCAAGCGCAACGCGCTTGTTTCAGGGCTAGTCGATCCGCTCGAACGCGCTCGGGTATTGGTGGGCCAGGTCGACGTAGAGCTGCTTGCCGTACTTCCAGAACTCCTTGTGGCGCTCCTGGACGTCTCCGGCTACACGGGCCGGCACGCCGGTGGCGATCTTGCCCGCCGGGATTTTCATCCCCTTGGGCACCGAGCACCCCTCGGCCACGATCGCCCAGCTGCCCACCTCCACGTCGAAGCTCAGCACGGCCCCCATGCCCACCACGGCAAAGTCCTCGATCCGATTGCAGTGCAAGATCGCCCCGTGCCCGACCGTGACCCTCTCGCCCAGGACGCTCAATCCGTCTGGCCGGATGTGTATGACGGCGTTCTCCTCCACGGCGGTGCCAGGGCCGATGCGTATGCTGCCGTAGTCTCCCCGCAGCACCGCCCCGTGGCCGATGTAGCAGTCCGAGCCGATCTCCACATCCCCGATCACCCGGGCCGAGTCGCTGATCCAGGCCCCCTGGCCGATGGTCGGTGTGCGATCCTCGAATCGATAGAGTGCCATCCGTCTTCTCCTCACGCCCCCGATTCGCAGAGCTCCCGATCGAGGTCAACGCTGCGAATCCATCTGCCCACACAGCGGGTGTCAAGCAGACCACATGGCGGCCCAAGCTCCACCCAAGCGATTGATTTTACAACACCTCTGTCAAAAAACGCAGCTGGTCTGGATCTTGCTGTCTTTTGATCCGTATCCAAAAAGCAGTGGATCGAGGAGGCGTGATGATCACTTCAATCAAGGCAAGCCAGCCCGCGAGCCGCCGCGGGGCGCTGCACGCGCTGTCCATTCTCGCCCTGGCCATCGTGCTGAGCATGGCCCTGGTCTTCGCCATCGGCCCGAGCAAGACGTCCCGGTCCAGCGATGGCTGGGTGCTGCCCTTCGGCCAGCACACGCGCTGCGACTGCAGCCCCGGCACGCCCTGGCAGCGCGCTCCCTGAAGCCTGTCTGCAATCCCTTGCACGCCCCCCCTCGGGTGCGGTACTGTTGCCACACTGACTGCCAGAGGGAGGCTCGCTTGAAGGTCCTGATCGTCGACGATGATCCCAATACTCGCTACTTGATCGAGACCTTCTGCCGCGGCGAGGACTACGAGCTGCTGATCGCCCCCGGCGGCAAGGAGGCCATCGATCTCGTCGAGCTGGGCGGGGTGAACGTGGTGATCACCGACATTCGCATGCCCGAGGTGGACGGCCAGGGCGTGCTGGACGCGGTGCGCCGGATCAACCCGGAGATCCCGGTGATCATCATGACCTCCTACGGCAGCATCGAGGACGCGGTCCACTTCCTGCAGTCCGGCGCCCATGACTACATCACCAAGCCGCTCACCAAGGAGGTCTTCTGCCACCGCGTCCAGCGGGCCCTCGAGAAGCTCCACATGAGCCGCCAGATCTCGCGCCTGCACGCCTCGCTCAAGATCTACACCGACCGGGAGCACGTGGTGGGCAACTCGCGCGCCATGCGCAGCGTGATCGAGAAGCTGCCGTCGATCGCCCAGACCGACGCCTCGGTGGTCATCTACGGCGAGAGCGGCACCGGCAAGGAGCTCGTCGCCCGCACGATCCACTACTTCTCCAAGCGCGCCAACAAGCCGTTCGTGCCGGTCAACTGCGGCGCGCTGCCCGAGAACCTGCTCGAGAGCGAGCTGTTCGGCTACAAGCGGGGCGCCTTCACCGACGCGCACGCGGACACGCCGGGGCTGGTCGAGGAGGCCAACACGGGCACCCTCTTCCTGGACGAGGTGGGCGAGGTGAGCCCGCGGGTCCAGGTCAAGCTGCTGCGCTTCCTGCAGGAGAAGGAGATCAAGCCCCTGGGATCGACCAAGATCCTGCGGGCCGACGTGCGGATCATCTCGGCCACCAACAAGGACCTCAAGGCGGCCATCGAGAAAGGCGAGTTCCGCGACGACCTCTACTACCGGCTCAACATCGTGCCGATCCTGATCCCGCCGCTGCGGGAGCGCAAGGAGGACATCCCGCTGCTCGCCAACCACTTCCTGCGCAAGTTCGCCCGGGACTACAAGCGGGAGGACGTCGAGCTCTCGCCCCTGGCGCTGCAGAAGCTCGTGGGCTACGACTGGCCCGGCAACATCCGGGAGCTCGAGAACAAGATCCAGCAGACCCTGGTCGTGACCACCGGCGACGTGATCCGGCCCGAGGAGATCGACGTGCCGGGCGAGAGCCGCACCTTCAAGGCCGAGAAGCGCAAGGTGGTCGGCGAGTTCGAGCAGAACTACGTCTCCAAGATGCTCTCGTTCCACCGGGGCAACATCAGCCGGGCCGCCAAGGCGGCGGGCATGGATCGCAAGAACTTCTGGCAGCTGATGAAGAAGTACCGCATCGAGGCCCGGGCATTCAACGAGTCCTAGGCATGCCGATCCTGGTCCAGAAATTCGGCGGCAGCTCGGTGTCTGATGCGGACAAGATCTCCGCCGTGGCCGAGCGGGTGGTGGCCGCGCGGCAGCAGGGCTACGACATGGTGGTCGTGGTCTCGGCCATGGGCGAGACGACCGACGAGCTGATCGAGCTCGCCCACCGCGTCCACCCGGAGCCTCCGCGCCGCGAGCTCGACATGCTGCTGTCGGTCGGCGAGCGCATCTCGATGGCCCTGCTGAGCATGGCCATCCAGCAGCGCGGCTTCGACGCCATCTCATTCACCGGCAGCCAGTCGGGCATCATCACCAACGACCGCCACTCGGATGCCCGGATCATCGAGGTGCGGCCCTTCCGGATCCAGGATGAGCTCTGCCGGGGCCGGATCGTCATCGTGGCCGGCTACCAGGGCATGTCCTACAAGCGCGAGATCACGACCCTGGGCCGGGGCGGCTCGGACACGACGGCCGTGGCCCTGGCCGCGGCGCTGAACGCCGAGTCGTGCGAGATATACGGGGACGTGGACGGCGTCTACACCGCCGATCCGCGCGCCGTGCCGGAGGCGCAGCGCATCGACAGCCTGGACTACCCGGAGATGCAGGAGCTCGCCGAGAGCGGTGCCCGGGTGCTGAACGCCACCGCGGTCGAGTTCGCCAAGGAGCGCGGGATCGGCCTGTTCGTGCGCCGGGCCGACGGCCATGGCGGTCAGACCCTCGTGCGCCAGCACCCGCCCCTGGGCCCCGGCCGGGTGGTGGGCATCGCCCACGAGGCATCCGTGCACCTGATCACGGCGGCCAGCCCCGAGGCCCGCTTCGGACTGCTGGCGCTGCTCGACGAGCAGGCCATCCCGGGCAAGCAGCTCAGCCTGCACCGTTTCGGGGCGTCGTACGGCACGGCCGTGGTGGTCTCCCGCGAGCACCTGCCCTCGGCGGAGCCGTGCCGGCAGCGGCTCGCAGCGCGCTTCGGCGAGGCGGTGCGCCTGGACGACGAGCTGGGGGCCGTCAGCCTGATCGGCGCGGGCATCAACCAGTCCTTCGCCAACATCCGGCGGGCCTTGCAGGTGCTCGACGAGCAGCGCATCCGCGTCGAGGCCCTGCACACGTCGTCCTTCCGCATCACGGCGCTCCTGCCCGCAGAGCAGCTCGAGGACGCCCTGCGAGCGCTCCACCGCGTTTTCATCGAGGAGCCCGAGCCCGGCGAGACGTGCTAGCCACGCGGACGCCCGGCGCCGAGAGCGTGGCGCGCAGCCGAGGGGGGGCCCCCCGATCGCGCGGAGGGCGGTTCATAGCCCGAGC
>JAFGRB010000388.1 GCA_016935365.1 Deltaproteobacteria bacterium | reverse complement strand
TCAGATGGAGGGCGCAAGCCATCCATCCGCGGGGGGTACAGCCGCCCGGACCTGTGCCGGGCGGCGAGGGGGGCGCGCGGCGCCCCCTCCATATCAGGGGCGGGCTTCATGCCCGCCCGTTCTTTGCAGTCGTCACGTCGATCACGCCATGTTGCGTGTGCGGGAGGGCATAAAGCCCTCCCCTACAAGGTGATGCCATGAAATGTCAGTGAATCATGTTCGCTCTGAGATGTGTATGAGGATCAGCCTTCGGGGCTTCAGGCGAGAAGTCTACTCGACCTTGATGTAGGCCGTCCGCACGCGGTTGTTCCCGTCGTGCTGGTGCCGCTTCGCCACCTCGAGCCTGCGCTCCCCCTTCCAGAATCCCATCCAGAGCGTGAAGCCCTTGTACGGGTAGTTCGAGGGCACCTCCATTCGGTAGTCGTCCTGGATGATCTGGCCCGGCTGCCACTCGCTGGTCGGGTAGAGCCCGCCGACCGGCGCGTGGTCGCCGAAGACCCGATGGGCCCCGCCCTGGGGGCCGTCGCCGTGGATGAAGACGAGCCAGTCCTCGCCCACGGGCGCCGTGCACTTGAAGTAGTACGAGACCGTGAACGCATCGCCGGGCCGGACGGCCGGCGGGCTCGTCCGGTAGCCCACGAGCTCGATCCGGCCCTTGAAGTCGACGCTCATGCGCCGGATGTCCGCGCCTTCCGGCAGACTCTCGAGGATCATCTCCTTGAGCTTCTGCGCTCCTCGGGGATCGCGCTCGGTGGACACGAGCATGCTGAAAGGGTGCTGATCGTAGATCGCATACAGCGACTTGCCCAGCTCGCGCCGCACCTTGGGGCGCAGCTCGGCCAGCAGCGCCTTGCCGTCCCGGCCGAAGCCCGCGCCCAGGATGAGGAAGCTTCGCTGGGGCCGGCGCAGGAACTGGATCGCCTTCTCGGCGTTGGGCTGATCGGACTTGGACAGGTCCTCGGCCCGGTTGTCGAAGTAGAACGATACGCTCCGGCTCAACCATCCGTTGTACTGGGCCACGGGGGCCTCACCTCCGCTCGCCTCGACGTAGGCCCGGTAGATCGGCTCCTGGGTGAAGGTGGGCGTGACGGCCGGGAGGATGTAGGCGGTCAGCAGCAAGCAGACCGAAGCCGCCAGGGCGGTCATGGTCGCGAAGATCCAGGTGCCGATGCGCCGCCGGAAGAAGAGCAACGCCAGGACGAGGCCCCAGAGACCGCCCAGGACCGCGAAGGCCGGGTAGGGGTCGAGGCTGGCCGGAAGCGGCCAGCCGTAGTAGTAGTCGAAGAGGTGGATGAACCACTTGTAGTCGTGAAGGATGTCGGCCAGCAGCACGGCCGAGATGGGCAGGGCCAGCATGACGCACAGCCGCATCCAGGCGCGCTCGGACGCCGCGTGCATCCGGGCCAGGAACACGCCCAGCATGACCGCGACGAAGGGCAGCACCGGGAAGATGTAGTGGTGGAACTTGGTCTGGAAGAGGCTGAAGGCCGAGAAGGGCACCAGCGCGCTCAGAAGGACCCACAGGTCGCGCTGTCCCCTGCCCTCCAGGTCCTCACGGCCCCAGCGCAGCCACTTCACGAAGGCCGCAGGCAAGAGCGCGATCCAGGGAAAGGAGGCAAAGGCGAGCTGCTTGATGTAGACGTCGAAGGTCCCCTCGGGCTTGCCGATCGTGCCCGCGGCCCGATCGAAGTGGTGGTAGATGACCGCCTCGCGCACGAAGGCCCATCCGTGCTTGACCATCATGTAGATGTGCCACGGCAGGATGAGCAGGAGCAGTAGCCCGAGGCCGATCCACAGCACCCGGGGCTTGAAGCAGGCCGTCACGGCCGCGTCCCGGCCCATCCAGAAGATCAGCAGCAGCGCCAGCACGCAGACCGAGAGCATACCGGCAAAGGCCAGGTCGGACTGGGACAGGAAGAACCAGCCCGTGCAGGCCGAGAGGACCAGTCCTCCTCCGAGCCAGTACCACCCGCCCACCCTGCGAAAGAGGGGCAGGTCCCAGCGCAGCGCGATGTAGATGATGAAGATGCCGGCCGGGATGAAGAGGGCGAGCAGCCACTTGGACAGGAAGGCGAGCGCGGTCAGGACGAAGAAGAGGATCAGATCGATCGGCCTGCCCTTGTCGGAACGGGCCAGGAAGTAATGGCCCACGGCCGCAGCGCAGAAGGCGACGAAGAGCATGTCGAACATGATCTGGTGGGCCAGCAGGGCGTACATGGGCGAGGTGGCCAGCACGAGTGACGAGTAGACGCCCGCCCGCCGATCGTAGAGCCTCGCCACCCATCGGTAGGTGAGCAGGACGCCGATCAGGGCAAGCAGGAAGATGGGCAGGCGCCCCGCGAAGTGAAGCCATGGATGGTCCGGCGTGTCCACCCCGAAGCAGGAAAAGGAGAGCCTGAGGAGCCAGAGCGGCAGGATGGGCTTGGACCACCAGCGATTTTGCCCGCGGTACCACGTGTCCATCCAGCTGCCGTGATCGGCCATCTCCTTGGCGACCTGGGCGTAGTGGGGCTCCCAGGGATCCCAGAAGGCGTAGCTGCCCAGTCTCGGCAGGTAGATGGCGCAGACGAACGCGGAGAGCAAGAGCCAGGCTGCGAGTTCGCGCCTGGCGAGCAGGGAGCGCAGAAATCGATTCATGTCGTGATTCTCACCGAAATACGGTATGTTGACGAAGGCCCATCCAAGCAGATCAAGGGCCTCATGTCAACAGCTCCCGAGCGATGGAGCCCAGAAAAAGACCCGGACCGCCGCGGGGGGGGAACGAGCGACCCGGGTCTACGGCTCCCGAAGGAGCCAGGCTATGTGTATCCGCCCAGCGTACGCCTGTCAACATTATTCGAACATTCTAGCCAGGCTGGAAAAAATCTCTCAAGGAACCGGAACTTTTGCTCTTTCGGCCTGCTCGCAGAGCTTGACGGGCGGAGCTTTTACAAACAGAATGGCGATCGAGGAGGCCGCATGAACAAGACGACAAGCCTGCTCGCCGCCCTGCTCTTGCTCACCGGCTGCGCCTGGGAATCGGGCGGGTCCACGGGCGACGCGGGTGAGCCTGACGCGCAGCAGACCGACGCCGGGGGAGACGTGCAGCTCGTCTACCCGCCCCCACCCTACGGGACGGCTTACGGGGAGACGGCCGAGAACATCCAGGTCGAGCGCTGCATCTGCGACGGGGACGAGCCGCAGGGCGGAGAGGCGCTCGAGCTGGCCGATTACCTGGGCGCCAAGGCGGTGCTCATCACGGTCCACGCGGGCTGGTGCACCTACTGCAAGCAGCAGTCGGCCAGCATGCAGCACGATCTCTACGAGCCCTACCACGACCGGGGGCTCGAGATCATGCTGGTGCTCTTCCAGGACGATCGACGGCGCGAGGACCGGGATCTCCTGCTCGACTACTGCTGCTACTACAAGGACCACTACCACATGGCATTCGACGTGGTCATCGATCCGGGGGCCGCGGCCACGGGCCAGTTCTTCCGCCCCGACGAGGCGGGCACACCGCTGAACATGCTGCTGGACGACGAGATGGTCATCCGTTACAAGGTCGAGGGGCTGATCCCCGACTCCCACATCATCGAGGGCAACATCGAGGGGCTGCTCGGTGAGTGAGGCGCGCCTGCTGCTCGTCGGGCTACTGCTCGCGTCGCTGGGCTGCGCGAGCGCGACGGGCAAGGCGGGGCGCGATCACAGCCCGCATCGCACCGGGGTGCGGGACTTCGCCCTGAGAGACCTGCGCGGCCAGACGGTGCGCCTGTCGGATCACGCAGGAAAGGTCGTGCTGCTGTCCTTCTGGGCCACCTGGTGCGGCCCGTGCCAGACCGAGCTCTCCCAGCTCCAGACCATCTGGAAGCGCCTGCGAGAACGCGGCTTCGAGCTGCTGACGATCGCCATCGATCCGGCCGACACCGAGAGCGAGGTGCGGAGAATGGCGCGGCGCTATGGCTACGAGTTCCCGGTCCTGCTGGACCAGGAGACCGAGGTGGCCAACCGCTTCAACCCCACGATGGATCTGCCCTACAGCGTGCTCCTCGACAGGCGGGGCGCCATCGCCGCCCGCCACCAGGGATTCAAGCCGGGTGACGAGAAGATCGTGGAAGAAGAGATCCTGCGGCTGCTCGGCCGCTGAGGCGGGGGAAGATGCAGCGACGCGCGCGCGCTGTCCCGGTCTGGCTGGTCTGCTGCCTGGTAGCCTGGCCGCAGATCGGCTCGGCATTCGACTTCACTTTCCCCTGGCTCGACGAGCCGGCCTCCTTCTCCATCTCCGCGACGTCGGTCTTCGACTACCACGATCGGAACTTCGACGGCTCGACCGACAACGACGAGTACTACGACCTGCGCAACCGCCTCAACCTCGAGCTGGCCGTGATGCGCTTCGCCCTGGCGGTCCGGCTCGACAGCGCCACGTTCTTCTCGGAGCCGTCGCCGGAGCAGGGCAACGCGCCCTACCTGGATCGCTACGCCCCCGAGAAGGTGCACGGGAGCTGGTCCGACCGGCACTGGAAGGTCGACCTGGGCGACTACTACGCCTCGCTGGGACGCGGCCTGGCCTTGCGGATCCGCAAGACCGATCAGCTCGGAGAGGACACGACCTTGCTGGGCGCCAGGCTCGGTTTCCGCTGCGGCCCGTGGGAGGCCCAAGTGCTCACCGGGCTCAGCAACCCCAGCAACACCGACCTCTACGAGAAGACCCTGGCGGATCCCTACGACCTCGTCTCCGCCGTCCGGCTGGCCTGGCGGCCGTTCGAGCGGGCTGCGATCTCCGTTCACGGCAGCCTGTTCTACTTCGATCCGCTGGATCGAAACGATCAGGCCTACCTGCTCGACGAGCACATCTCCATCGCCGGCGCCGCCTTCGAGCTTCCCGGCGACGCGCTCGGGCTCTACGCCGAGGTCGACTGGCTCGGCAGGCGCAGGCAGGCCTTCGTGGGCCAGACACAGGGGGACTTCGACCAGGGCTGGGCTGCCTATGCGTCGGCCGATCTGACGCTGGCCGACTGGACGCTGACGGCCGAGATCAAGAGCAGCCGCGATTTCTACGCCGCCACTTTCACCTCGAGCGACGACGGGCAGCACAGCGTCCAGCGCATCGACTACGTCCGCCCGCCCACGCTCGAGCTGGAGTCCATGGAGGTCAAGAACAACCACAGCGTCCACGGGGCCCGACTCCAGGCGGACTGGCGTCCGGGCGCGGCCGGGACGCTCCTGTTCGCGAGCGGAGCCGGCTTTCTGGCCGAGGACCAGGCCGGCCACAGCTGGATCTCGAACCTGAGCCTGGGCGTCGAGCAGCGCTTCCTCTCGACCGGCAGGGCCCGCCTCGCGCTGGGCTGGCGAGAGGAGAGCCCGGACTACGACGGCACCTCGACCCGGCTCTACTACACCGAGGCCGAGCTCAAGCTCCCCCTCGCCGCCCGCCACAGCCTGGACCTGCACGGCACGAGTTGGGTCGTGCGCGAGCGCATGCCGGACAGCGACTTCCTCAAGGGCGAGTGGACGCTGGGCTACGCCTACTCCCCCTACCTGGCGGCCAGCCTGATCTTCGGCTTCGACACCAGCCCGTCCGGCTGCACCGAGCTCAGCCCTTTCTACACCGAGGTCCAGCCGCCTCGCCGGCAGCTCTTCCTGGCCGGGAGCGTGTCCGTGAACCTCTT
Organism: Deltaproteobacteria bacterium; assembly: GCA_016935365.1. Lineage (GTDB taxonomy): Bacteria > Myxococcota > B64-G9 > B64-G9 > B64-G9 > JAFGRB01. The sequence goes on along the minus strand of JAFGRB010000388.1, from coordinate 1,227 downwards.
CAGCAAGTACCTCCTTCGCGTGCTGGCGGGCCAGGTACGCGGCGGCCTGACCTGCGTCGACGGCGTCTGCAAGAACCTGCCCGCCTTCGCGGGCGTGCGCACCGAGCTGACGCTGCGCTTCTGAGCCGCAGGCACCCGAATCCAAATGGAAGTTGACAGCCCATCGCACTCGACCGTAGTCTTGATCGATGCGTGCGCATCGCGAGGTGATCATGGAAAGCGACACCCACACGCGCCCCGGATGCCGGCTCCGGCGCTGCTGGCTCCTGGGCCTTCTCTTCATCCTGGCCTGCGCCGGCTCGAACAACGGCTCCGACGCCGGCCACGACTCCGGCACGGGCCCGACGCCCTGCGTGGACGACGAGGACTGCCAGTCGCCCGAGACCTGCCAGGACGACGGGTACTGCCGCTACGTGCCGGGCCCCAAGCCGGACATCAACCGCCTCAACGGCCGCTTCGAACTGCTGCTCAACGATGAGAACGACCCCGGCGAGGGGGAGGTGACCGGCAAGCTCGATGGGAAGTACATGTACATGGAGAACGGCTGGGCCGAGTACAACGGCGGCGACGTGGTCCAGATCGTCATGTACGGCATCGTCACCAATGAGCTGTACCACTTCTTGATCTTCCAGGTGCCCGCCGAGAGCCAGGTGGACGAGGAGATGGACTTCGGTCCCGGTGCCCAGGTCTCGGCTGAGCTCGAGCTGGTCGAGATCAACTCCGCGGGCAGGATCATCTCCGAGCAGGCCATCGCCGAGATCATCGACGGCAACATCACCTTCTCTTACTTCGGCACCCACGACGGCTCGCAGATCAAGGCCACCTTCACCGTCGAGCTGCGCCCGACCGAGCCGCCCGACTCGTAGACCGGACGCTCGCTCCGAGCCCCGACGGGGCGAATTCGATCTGCGGGTCGATAGTGTATTGCGCCCTTCCAGGGCTTCGATCGGGTCCTGCTCACCCAAACCCAGGGCAAGCTCCGAGATCAGGGGTTTTCGCTGCGAAGCAGCGATGGGATATAGCCTGGGGCTTCAGCCCCAGGGAAGCGGAGAGAACCTAATCATGCGCCCTGAAAGGGCGCGGCAATCTCGAGCCCTGTCCGAGACGCAGAGATGGCCGCGCCCCTTCAGGGCGCATGATCAATCTCACCTTCTTATACCTGGGGCTGAAGCCCCAGGCTTTATCCCCCCGCTGCTTCGCAGCGGTAAACCCTGCGACGGAAAAGAT
>JAFGRB010000387.1 GCA_016935365.1 Deltaproteobacteria bacterium | reverse complement strand
CCCGGGGGCGCGCTCGCGGACCTCGCTCAGGATCTCGACCCGCTTGATCGAGTCGATGCCCAGGTCGCCCTCCAGGTCCATGCCCAGCTCGATCATCTCGACCGGGTAGCCCGTCTTGTCCGCCACCACCTCGAGCATCACCCGCATCAGATCCTGCCCCCCGGCCGCCGACGGAAGCCCTTCCGCAACGACCGCCGCCGAAGGCAGCGACGCCGAGCCCGGCCCCATGGCCGCTGCAGCCCCTTTCGACATCCCCGCCGCGAAGGCATCCTGCGCCAGGCCCGTCACTCCAGCCGCGAGATACCCCCCCTCTCCCTCAGAGACTGTCGAAAAACGAAGTTTTTCGACTTGCATGCCTCTGCGTTCCGCAGTGTTGCAGAGGTCTTTTTCGATAATCTGGCGATTATCGACAGTCTCCGGGAGAGGGGGCCGGGGGGTGAGGGCCACCGACTGCAGGTAGGCCGAGTGCGCCTGGGCCATGGCTCGCTGGTAGGCCACGTGCGCCTCGGCCGTCTGCCGCTGGGCGTCCTGGAAGGCCTGCAGCCAGTCCGGATCGAAGCCCGCCACAGCCGGCGGCGCCTCGAGCGGGGCTGCCTCGCGCGGGGGCTTCTCCGCCGGCCGCCGCTCGCGCGGCGGGTTGGGCGGCGGGATGCCCGCGCGGCCCTCGGGCGGCGGGTAGAGCTTGCCGCGGTTCGACCCGCAGATCTCGACCGCCAGCCTGGCCTCGCTCCGCTGGCGCGGATCCAGAGGAGCGCGGTAGCCCCGCCACAGGGCCCGGAGATCCAGCTCGCAGCCGGCGGCCGCGAGCTGCCCGATCCCGTCCAGGAAGGCGTCCAGCCCGCCGTCCTTGCGGTCCAGGCTGACCGCGCGATGCGGCTCGCCCGCCAGGATCCGCTGGACGAGCCGGGTCAGCACCTGGCCGGGACCGAGCTCGACGAAGGTCCTGACCCCGCGCGCGTGCATGGCGCGGATCATCTCGACGAAGCGCACCGGCCTCGCCACCTGCATGGCCAGCAGCTCGCGCATCCCCCGGGCGTCGTCCGGATACGGCTCGGCCGTGCTGTTGGCGTAGACCGGCATCCGGCAGGCGCCGAAGTCGATCCCGGAGAGGAAGCGCCCGAAGGGCTCGGCCGCCTCGCTGACCAGCGGGGAGTGGAAAGCGCAGGCCACGTCCAGCCGCTTGCAGACCAGACCCTCGGCCCCGAGCGCCGCCTCGAGCTCTTCGAGCTCGGCCAGCGGACCGCTGACGACCACCTGGCGCGGGCTGTTGTGGTTGGCCAGGACGAGCCGGCCGCCGCGGCGCGCGAGCAGCTCGCGGACCCGCTCGGCCGATCCGGCCACCGCGGTCATCCCGCCCGGCTCGCGGGCCTGCAGCGCGGCCTGAGCCATGAGCTCGCCGCGCCGGCGGGCGACGCGCAGCAGGTCCTCGGCCTGCATGGCCGAGGCGGCATGCAGCGCGCAGAGCTCGCCCAGGCTGTGCCCGGCCGCGCAGCTCGGATTCAGGCCCAGCTGCTCGAGCAGCGCCAGGGTCGCCAGGCTCGCGCAGCAGATGGCCGGCTGGGCCCACTCGGTCGCCCGCAGCCGGTCCTGCTGCGCCTGGCGCTCGGCCTCCTCGAAGACCGGCTGCGGAAAGACCAGCCGGTGGATCGGGCTGCTGCCGTCGAGCATCGAGCCCGCGAAGCCGTCCCAGACCTCGCGGGCCGCGTCGAAGTGCATGGCCAGCTCGGCGCCCATGTCCAGGTACTGGCTGCCCTGGCCCGGGAAGAGCAGGGCCAGCTCGCCGTCTGAAGAGCCGCAGCCGTAGTGGATGCCGCCGGGCAGGTCGAAGGCGCGGTCCGGCTCGGCCTCCAGTCGCTCGGCGGCGAGCCGCAGGGCCGAGCCGAGGTCCTGCTCGCTCGAGGCCCGCAGGCACAGGCGGTGCCTTCTCCCCACCTCGCCCTCCCGGGCCGCGCTCCAGGCCAGGAAGGCGAGATCGCCTGCCAGCAGCCCGTCCGCCACCTCACGGCAGCGCCGCGCCAGCGAGGCGCTGTCGTCCGCGCCGAGCACCACCAGCTCGCTCCTCTGGCTTCGCAGGCGCGGGGCGCGCTCCTGTCCTCGGTACTCCTCGACGGCCACGTGGAAGTTCGAGCCCCCGAAGCCGAAGGAGGAGACCGCAGCCCGGCGGGGCTGCGCGCGATCGTGCACCCAGGGGCGCGCGCGGGTGTTGAAGTAGAAAGGCGAGCCCTCGAGCGCCAGGCCCGGATCCGGCCGTTCGATCTTGATGGTCGGCGGCAGGACCTTGTGGTGCAGGGCCATGACCGCCTTGAACAGGCCGGCCGCGCCGGCCGCGGCCTTGGTGTGGCCGATCTGGGACTTGACCGAGCCGAGCGCGCACCAGGGGCGGTCCGGCCTGTCGGCCCCGTCGTAGACTTGGCGCAGCCCCTTGAACTCGGCCTGATCGCCGGCCCGGGTGCCGGTGCCGTGCGCCTCGACCAGCTCGATATGCTCGGGCCCGAAGCCGGCGTTGGCGTAAGCCCTGCGCAGGGCCCGCGCCTGGCCCTCGGGCACCGGGGCATAGACGCTCGTGGCCCGCCCGTCGGACGAGGCCCCCAGGCCCTTGATCACGGCGTAGACGCGCCTCTTTTGGCGCTCGGCGTCGGCCAGGCGCATCAGGGCCAGCATGCCCAGCCCCTCGCCCAGGATCGTGCCGTCGGCCTTGTCCGAGAACGGCCGGCAGTCGTCGCTGGGCGACATGGCGTGGGTCTTGGAGAAGCACATGTACATGATGATGTCGTTCATGGTGTCCACGCCGCCGGTGATCACCATGTCCGAGTCGCCCAGCTCGAGCTCCTGGAGCGCCATTTCCAGCGCAGAGAAGGACGAGGCGCAGGCCGCGTCGGTCACGCAGTTGGTCCCGCCCAGGTCGAGGCGGTTGGCGATCCGGCCGGCGACCACGTTGCCCAGCGCGCCGGGGAAGGTGCTCTCCTGCCACTGCGGGTAGTGGGCGGCGATGCGATCGCAGATCGCCTCCACCTCGTCCTCGCCGATGCCCGACTCGCGCAGCGCCTTGACCCAGACCGGGCGCTGGAGCCGGCTGACCATGGAGCCCAGCAGCTCCTGGGCCGTGGTCACCCCGAGGATGACCGAGACCCGGGATCGATCCACCGAAGCGAAGTCGCCTCCGGTGGCGTCCTCGAGCACCTTGCGGGCCACGATCAGCGCCAGCAGCTGGGAAGTGTCCGTGGCCGGCACGTTGCTCGGGGGCACGCCCCACTCCATGCAGTCGAAGCCCACCGGGGGCAGGAAGGCGCCCCGGCGGGAGAGGCTCTTGTCCGGCGCGGCCGGATCCGGATCGTAGTAGTCCTCGGCCAGCCAGTGGCTCTCCGGCACGTCCGTGAGCAGGTCGGTGCCCGCCAGGATGTCGCGCCAGAAGCCGGTCGCGTCCACAGAGCCCGGAAAGAGCGCGCTGACGCCCACCACGGCGATGGGCGAGCGCTCGGACGGCAGCAGCTTGTCTCGTTCGGTCATCACTCTGTCCTCGTCATCCCAGCGGCCGGGGCCGATAGTCGAATGCCGCGGGCGGCACCGGCACACCGCAGCTCCGCCACTGCTGGGCGCGGCTGACCACGGCCGCACCCTCCATCAAGTTGCGGGCCACCTGGACCGCGCTGCGCTGCGCGGGATCCTCCAAAAAGCTCCCCCGGGTCCAGGCGTTGAAGGCCCCCATGGCCGGGCCGCACCAGATCTGGTAATCGAGCTTGCGATCCGGATCGGCTTCGATGGCCCAGCGGCTGGCCCGGCCCAGGTAGGAGCGGAAGAGCAGCGCCAGCCTGTGCCGCCCGTCTCGCTCGGCCCGCTCGGCCTCCTCGGGATCGCGCTCCAGCCAGTAGCGGCGCGTGGCGTCCCAGGCCTCGGCGATCGAGCAGCGCAGGATCTCCCGCTCCAGCCAGCTGCGATCGGCGTCCGGGAGCTCCTCCGGGCACGCGCAGCGTCTGTGGATCTCCTGGAGCTTGCGGGCCCTGAGCCCGAACATGGTGCCCCTTTTCAGCACCTGGACCTCGGCCCCCAGCTCGAACATGTCGGCCGAGGGGGCGGTCATCACGTCGGCCAGCCCGACGTCAGCCAGCAGGCGCCGGCAGTCCGCGTGCAGGCCCGACTCGGCGCAGGCCTGGTTGACGCTGCCGGTCAGCACGTAGGCCGCGCCCAGGGCAAAGGCCGCGGCCACGCTGTTGGGCGTGCCCAGGCCGCCCGCGGCGCCCACGCGCACCGGCCGCTCGTAGGCGTGCCGGGTGCAGAGATCGTCCCGCAGCCGCTCGATGACCGGCAGCAAGGCCGGCAGGGCCTGGCGGTCCGTGTGTCCGGCCGAGTCGGCCTCCACGGTCACGTCCTCGGCCAGCGGCAGGCGGGCCGCCAGCCGGGCCTCCTCCGCGCCCAGCTTGCCCGCGCGAACCAGCCCTTCCAGCATCGCGCCCGGCGGCGGGCTCAAAAAGAGCCTGGCCACCTCGGGCCTGGAGATCTTGGCGAAGACCGCGTGCGGCCTCGCGATCCGTCCGTCGGTCTCGCGCCGCAGGCCCGTGCAGGCGTAACGCAGCACGGCCGGCGTGAGCTCCATGAAGGCCGCGGCCGAGACCTTGGAGACGCCGTGGCGCAGGTAGATGTCCACCACCGCGTCCTCGAGCCCGGGCCGATCGGGCGAGTGGATCAGGTTCGATCCGAAGCTCGCCCGGCCGAGCTCGGCCCGGATGGTGCCGATGGCCGAGTCGATCTCGGCCGGCTCCAGCCCGGCCGCGCCGAAGAAGGCCAAGAAGCCCGCCCGGCCGAGCGCGATCACCATGCGGACCGAGGCGATGCCGTTGGCCATGGCCCCGGCCGCGTAAGCGAAGCGCACGCCGTGCGCCTCGCCGAAGCTGCGGTCCCCGAGCCACTCCGGGTAGAGGCCCGGCAGGCAGCCGAGCAGCGGGTAAGCCCCGGGCTCGCCGCCGCTCACCCCTGCCCCGCCCAGACCCACCCCGACCCGGCCGCTGCGCGGGCACTGCACGATCCAGCTCGGCTCGCGCACGCGCTCGAGCGCGCACAGGATCGCCTCGGAGGAGAAGGCCGGCTCCTCGGTGCCCGGCAGCCAGGCGCCGATGGAGGCTTGGGAACGGGACTCGAGCATGCACACCCGCCTCGGCTCGAAGAGCCTGAGAGTAGAGCAGGGATCGGCCCGGCCGTCAAGCCCAAGTCTTCGGAATACAATCAGGACTGAGCGCTGAGCGGCCCGCGGATCACTCGCAGGCGCCCTGGCCAAGGAAGACCTTGACGTCGTCGCCGGTCGAGCAGGAGACCGCCAGGTCCAGGATGCGATCGGCGTTGAGGTCCGCGGCGACGATGCCGTCGGGGCGGCCGGCGCAGGCGAGCCCATCGTGCGGGGTGAAGAAGCCGTCTCCCACGCCCGTATACAGGCTCACGCTGTCGCTGCCGTAGCAGGCCACGGCGAAGTCCAGCATCCCGTCGCCGGTGAAGTCGCCCACGGCCAGCGCCCGCGGCTCGCTGTCGGCGCCGGTGCCGTAGTGCAGGGCCGCCTCGAAGCTCCCGTCGCCGCGGCCCATGAGCACGCTCGCGTTGCCGGCCTCCTTGTTGGCCGAGATCAGGTCCGGCGCGCCGTCGCGGTCCAGGTCCGCGACCGCGAGGTGCCACGGCCCCGCGTCGACCGCATTGGGGCTCGGCGCGCCGAAGCTGCCGTCGCCCTGGCCGATCAGGACGGAGACCGTGTTGGCGCTGGAGTCGGCGCTGGCCGCGTCCAGCACGCCGTCGTCGTCCAGGTCGGCCAGCACCACCCAGTTCGGCCCGTCTCCGGTCTCGTAGCCGGCCGCCTGGCCGAAGCTGCCGTCTCCGGCACCCAGCAGGACCGCGATCTGGTGCTCCTCCGGGTCGGCGGCCACCAGGTCCACGTCCCCGTCTCCGTCCAGGTCCCCGCCGGTCAAGCCGTAGGGCGCTGCGGGCAGGCCGTAGACGGACCGCGGTGCGAAGGCGAGATGGCCCGGGCCGGTGCCGGTGTTGAGCAGCACGTCGATCTCGTCGGGGCCGGTGACGGCCACGGCCACGTCCTGGCGTCCGTCACCGTTGAAGTCGGCCGCGAAGGGGCAGATGGGCCCGCTGCCCGTCGAGAACCTGGCCACGGTATCGAAGCTGCCGTCTCCCAGCCCGCGCATCGCGCCGATCTCTGCGGTGTTGTCGACGGCCATGACCAGATCGCTCACGCCGTCGCCGTCCAGGTCGCAGCCCTGTACGTAGGCCGGATCGTCGACGCCGCCAAAGGGGACGTGCCCGGCAAAGCTCCCGTCGCCGGTGCAGCACGGCGAGACGGTCTCTTGGCTGCAGCTTCCCTGCTGGCAGAGGTCGTCGGTGCAGGGGTCGCCGTCGTCGCAGTCGGCGTCGTCCTCGCAGCAGCCGACCGGATCGAAGGCGCAGCGCCCCTGCACGCAGCGCCCGGCGGTGCAGGGATCGCCGTCGTCGCAGTCGGCGTCGTTCTCGCAGCAGCCGACCGGATCGAAGACGCACTGCCCCTGCACGCAGCGGTCCTCGGTGCAGGGATCGCGATCGTTGCAGTCGCCGTCCCGCTGGCAGATGCCGGAGCAGCCCGAGTCCTCCCCGTCGGTCCAGCCGTCGCAGTCGTCGTCCGCGCCGTTGTCGCAGCTCGGATCGCCGGGCGGCCCCTCGAAGCCGCAGCACTTCTCGCCGTTGCAGCACAGGCCTGCCACGCAGGCCCAGCCGTCGGGGCAGTCCAGGTCCGGGCAGTCCGCCTGCCGGCAGGTGCCCTGGAAGCAGACCAGCGCCCCCTCGCAGTCCGCAGCCCGCACGCACTCGTCTCCCTCTGCGCCGGGCACGTCGCTGCTGCATCCCGGCAGAGACGCGAGCCCGACCAGAAGCCAGGAAGAGACCAAGCGTGTCGCAGACGTTCTCATCTTCTCCTCCGGGCTAGCAGTCCCAGGGCGTGCAGCCGCCAGTGCGGTGGCAGTTGAGGAAGTCGCAGCGCCAGGGCTGGCCCGAGGGGTGCTCGCAGGTCTCCGTGCCCTGGCAGGCCCTGAAGCAGGATCCGCCACACTCGCCGGGGCATGTCGATCCGGAGCCCTCCTCGATCACGTCGCAGGATCGCGAGCTTCCGCAGTTGCAGGCGCCGAAGCCGCAGTTGTCCAGGCAGGTCATGCTGCCGCACTCGCCGCAGTCCCAGACCTCGCCCGGATTGCAGTCACCCTGGTCCCGGCAGTCGCCCCACTCGCAGTTGTCGTTGCATGTCTCGGTGCCGCACTTGGTGCAGTCCCTTGTCCTGCCCGGCACGCAGCCGCTCTCCCCGGTGCAGGCGCCCCAGGTGGCGTCCGGCTGGCAGGTCTGGGTGCCCGAGTCGCAGCGGCCGCAGTCCCGCCGGGAGCCGGGCTGGCAGTCGCCGCTCTGCCCGCTGCAGCGTCCCTGCGCGCAGCTGTCGTCATAGGTGCCGGCGTTGCCGTCGTCGCAGGGCTGGCCCTCGCAGTCGGCCGCATCCGCGCAGTCGGTCTGCCCGTCGCAGTCGTTGTCCCGCCCGTCGGCGCAGCTCGCCTCGGGCTGCTCGTCCGGGGCGCAGATCCCGACGCAGACGCCGCCCGAGCAGCGGTCGTCCGAGCTGTGGGGATCGCCGTCGTCGCAGGGCTGGTCCTCGCAGTCGGCCGCATCGGCGCAGTCCGCAAAGCCGTCGCAGTCGTTGTCCCGCCCGTCGGCGCAGCTCGCCTCGGGCTGCTCGTCCGCCTCGCAGGGCACGCCCGTGCACGCGCCCTGCTCACACGCGTCGTCCGAGCTGAGCGGATCGCCGTCGTCGCAGGGCATGCCCTCGCAGTCGGCCGCATCCGCGCAGTCGACCAGGCCGTCGCAGTCTCCGTCCCGACCGTCGGCGCAGTCGAGCTCCGTCTCCCCGAGCGGGGTGCAGCAGAAGCCCGCGGCGCAGACCTGGCCCGCCCGGCAGTCGGCCTCCGTGTCGCAGGGCACGTCGCAGCGTTCGTGGACGCACTCGGCCCGCACGCACTGGCCCTGCTCGCAGACCTGGCCGTCCTCGCAGGGCTGGCCCGGGCAGTCCAGATCCCAGCAGAAGCCGTCCGCGCAGGCCTGCCCGTCCGGGCAGATCACGCCCACGCAGCCCGGCTCCTGGCAGCTCTCGTCCGCGCAGACCTGGCCCGGCGGGCAGTCGATCTCGGCGCAGACGTCCGGGTAGCAGCGCCCGCCGGCGCAGATCTCGCCGGCCGGGCAGTCCACGCCCACGCAGCTCGCGGTGACGCACTCGTCGTCCACGCAGACCTCGCCGTAGCCCGGGCAGTCCTTGGTCGGGCAGTCCTCGGGGTAGCAGCGCCCGCTCGCGCAGCGCTCCCCCTGCCCGCAGATCACGTCCAGGCAGCTCGTCTGGGTGCAGGCCTCCTCGACGCAGATCTCGCCGATGCCCGGGCAGGTCCGGGTCTGGCAGTCCTCGGCATAGCAGCGACCCTCGTGGCAGACCTCGCCCTCCGGGCAGGGCTGCTGCGGGCAGCGCGCCACGCAGTCCCCCTGATCGCAGTAGTGATCCTCCGGGCAGTCCGAGTCCAGCCTGCATCCCGCGCCGTCCGAGCAGGCCGGGTAGAGCGCGCCCAGGCAGACCAGGGCCCCGAGCGCCAGCACCAGGCCCGTATACACACACGCACGCCTCATCGCATACCTCTCTTTCGCCAGGCGAGCCACAGGCCGAGGGCCAGCAAGCCCTCGATCGAGCCCGCGCCGCCCACACCGCAGCTGCAGCCGGCCTCCGGCTCCAGCGCTCCGTCACCGCCGTCGATCCCGCCGTCCGGCGCGTCCGGCGCGCACTCGCCCCACTCTCCCCAGCTGCAGTCCTGCGAGCAGACGCGCTGCTGGTAGCCCTGGTCGCAGGCGCGCCAGTCCGAGCTCTCGGGCTCGCACTCGCCCTCGCCGGTGCAGGCATGCCAGGCGCTCCAGTGGCAGCCGTCGCAGGTGCGGATCTGCACGCCGCACCAGCCGCAGCCCTGGCTCTCGGGCGGATCCGAGCTCTGGCACTCGCAGCCGTCCTCGGGCGCGACCTGCAGGGCGTCGAAGGCGAGCTGCTCGCCGTCCTCTCCGGTGTCGTCGCGAAGCTCGACCCACTGCCCGCCGCCCTGGTCGAAGCTGAAGCGCCCCAGGCTCAGCCAGCTTTCCGCCACGCTCCGCTGGGAGCGGGTGACGAGGCTCTCCTGGCCGGCGTGCATGATGCGGTAGACGGCGCTGCGCGAGCTTCCGAATCCCGCCGGCACGTAGACCGATAGCTCGTACGCGCCCGCCTGCTCGAAGTCCAGGATCCAGGTCGCGGACTGCGCGGCGCTGCCGCTCGAGGTCGCGGTCCACAGGCAGCCGCCCTCGTGCCCGCTCGTCTCCGCGTGCCAGTCGCCCTCCGGCCCGCTGCGGGCGAAGCAGGAGTCGCTCTCCTCGAGCACGCGGCCCGTCTCCGGGATGGGCTCGCAGTCCAGGCAGTCCCGGGGGCAGGACTCGGCGGTCTCGCCGCCGTTGCACTCGCCGTCGCCGCACTCGGCGTGGTAGGCGAAGGCCTGCAGCGCACTCAGGCTGCCGTTGTACCGGTCCAGGTCGAGCGGCGACAGCCCCCCGAGCGAGCCCTCGCAGGAGTACTGCCAGAACCTCCAGCCGGTCCAGGGCTCGGGCACGTCCGGGCAGTTGGTGTCCCAGTTCGCGATCCACAGCGGGTAGGCCCGGAAGTCGCTGCTCGCGCTGCCGTTGCCGCGCCAGAAGGCCGGGCCGGTGTAGATGAGCGGCTTGACGCCGGTGGCGGACTCGACGCGGTCGAGCCAGGTCCTGACCTTCGAGACCAGGCCGTCGCCGCCCACCTCCACGTCGATCACCGGCGGCAGGTCGCCGTCCTGCAGGCTGCCCATCTTGTCGAGCAGGAGATCGGCCTGGTCCCGGGCGTCGTAGGTCGGCCGGAAGTACTGGTAGGCGCCGCGGATGATGCCGTGGCTGCGCGCCTGGGGCCAGTTGCGGTCGAACTGCTCGTCCTCTCGCGCAAGGCTGTCGCTCACCCGGATGAAGGCGAACTTCACCCCATCCGCGGCCACCCGGTCCCAGTCGATCGTGCCCTGGTGGTGGGAGACGTCGATGCCCAGCACCGTGCTGCCGTCCGCGCAGATCTGCTCGGCCTGCTCGATCTGCCCGTAGGCGGACAGGCTCGAGCCCGCGCTGCCGTCTTCGGGCCAGCAGCCGCAGAACAAGAAAAAAAGTGCGGCCAGGCCCCCGATGAGCGCAATCGGTCTCATGACGCTTGTCTCCATCAAGACGATTATCGCCGAGATCGCCCGCCGGATCAACGCCGGGCCTCGACCCGGCGGGCGATAAACACTCAGGATGTCAACGGAAGTCGAAGTAGGCCCAGGCCGAGTTGGCGCCCCAGCCGGCCGCGTTCGAAGCCCGGACGCGGAAGCGGTAGGTCGTGCCGTCGACGGCCGGGTAGAAGGTCTTGGAGGCGCTGCCCGCGGTGTAGGTGTAGTACGCGCCGTAGCTTCCGCCCGAGAGCATCTCGATCTCGAAGGCATAGCTGGATGCGGAGGCGATCGCGTTGCAGCTCAGGGTCACACCCGGGCCTGACTGCGGCACGCCGTTCGGGCTCAGCCCGCTGGGCGCAGGCGGGAGATCGCCGTCCGGCGGCGGATCGTCGGGCGGCGGGTCGTCCGGCGGCGGATCGTCCTGGGTGCAGGGGAAGTCGAAGTAGGCCCAGGCCGAGTAGCCGCTCCAGCCCGAGGCCGTCTCGGCCCGGACGCGGAAGCGGTAGCGCGTCTCGCTCTGGGGCCAGAAGGTCCGCTCGGCAGCCGAGCCCGTGTAGGTCCAGTAGGAGACGTACTGGCCAGCCGGCTGGTACTCGATGCTGAACTCGTAGCGCGTGGCCCCGCTGAGCGGATCGCAGTACATGCTCACGCTGTCGTCGTCGTGGCAGGTCTGGCCGAGGCCCGCAGGCGCGCCAGCCGGCGGTGGGTCGTCGGGCGGCGGGTCGTCCGGCGGCGGGTCGTCCGGCGGCGGATCGTCGGAGCTGCAGGGGAAGTCGAAGTAGGCCCAGGCCGAGTAGCCGCTCCAGCCGGCGCTCGTCTTGACCCGGGCCTGCCAGCGGTAGCCCCGGTCGTCATACATAGGCCAGAAGGTCTGCTGCGGATAGCTGATCTCGTAGCTGAAGTAGTGGGCGTACTGGCCGTTGTTGTCGAACTCGATGTGGAACTCGTAGAGCAGCGCGCCGGATGCGGGATCGCAATGAAGCGTCACGCTGGCGTTGTCGTTGCAGGTCTCGCCGAGGCCTGCGGGCGCGTCGGCCGCCGCCGGCGGGTCGTCCGGCGGCGGGTCGTCCGGCGGCGGATCGTCGGGCGGCGGATCGTCGGGTGGGTTCTCCTCCATCCAGGCGTCGCCCACGGCGAACTCGGCCCACATCGACCACATGCCCCAGCCGGCCGAGCTCAGGGCCCGCACGCGCCACTGGTAGACCTCGTCGTGGTTGGCCGGGTAGATGGTCTTCTGGGCCACGGCCGACGAAAAGGTGTAGTAGTGCTGGCCGGTGCTGCGGCGGAAGACCTCGAACTCGTAGCTGCCCGCGCCGGCGACCGGCATGCAGCGGAGCGTCACGCCCTGGCCGTTGGCGAAGCGCTGGCCGTCGGGCTCGAGCCCGGTCGGCGCCTCGACCTGCTCGCCGGGATCGAGTCGGTAGACGTCGAAGACGGCCCAGGCCGACCACAGGCCCCAGCCCTTCTCGTTCATGGCCCGCACCCGGAAGCGGTATGTGCTGCGGTCGTAGCGGGGCGTGAAGGTGTAGGTCCGGGCCGCCGAGGCGTGGTTGTCGTAGTGCTGGAACACGAGCCCGTTGCGGTAGCCGATCTCGAACTCGTAGCCGGCCGCGTCCTCGACCGGATCGCAGCCGAGCGTCACCAACTCGTCGGTCACGGTCTGGCCGCGATCCGGGCTCAGCCCCTCGGGCGCCCCGGGCGTGCCCGCCTCGCCGGGCGTGTAGGTGGCGTAGATGTGATCGTGGCAGATGGTCGCCCCGCACAGGCGGGTGGTGTTGGTGTACTGCTTGCCGGTCGGCGCCTCCCAGGCGCCGAAGCGCTGGTCGCTCCAGGTGGAAAGGCTGGGGTTGTGGTCGTAGTTGGAGTACCACAGGGGCACGTCGCCGAAGGAGGTGCAGCCGTCCATGTGGCTGTCCCACCAGCCCTTGCCCGTGTAGATGCCGCAAGGGAAGCCCCCGCAGGCGTCGAGCCCTTCCTGGATCATGGCCTCGAGCTGCCGCATGCTGCGCCCGGCCGGATCCTCCTCCACGTCGAGCCACATCCTGCCGATGGGGAAGTCCTGCACCATGGCCAGGGCGCTCTGGACCTGGGCCGTGACGTCGCGGTGCCAGTAGATCCAGACGTAGGCGTCGACGCTGATGCCGCCCTGGCGGACGATGGTGTCGAGCTGCTGGACCGTGTAGGCCGCGACCTGGGTGCCCGCGATCACGTGCCGGACCGCGTGCTGGTCTCTCCAGCAGGCCACCTGCTCGTCGGTGATGTTCTGGGTCCAGTGGGAGATGTCCACCCCGTGGACGGGGTTGTTGGACTCGGCCAGCTGCTGGAAGTAGAGCTCGGCATCGATCTGCCCCGGCCCGCAGGCGGCCCAGATCAGGGCGGGAAGGCAAAGCAGGGACCACATCCATCGCGATCGTCGCATTCGGATGCTCCTTTCTCGAGTCGAGCCGAGAAATCGCAAGGCGTGTGCCATCCGAGCGAGACGGGCGGTTTGCAAAAAAATGCTCTTATTTTCAAGCATATACAAGATGCTCAGCCAAGCCGATGCGTCAGAATGTCTCATCGGTCAAGTGGCCGCAAGAGAGGCTATACGTTTTTATGATTGTATTACAATTGGATACAGAACAAGGCCTCTGGCCGGGGTGGTAATCCGTGTAACCACCCACGTCGACCTTGACTGGCAGAGCTTACGTGGCTAGTATCCGCAGCATGTCCATGATCGAGCACGAGCCACCGCTGTCCGAGTACATCAACGCGGCCGAGCAGCTCAACCGGGCCACCTTCTGCGAGCGCTTCGACGCACCGGTGCTGATCTCGACTGCAGCCGATCTGAGCGAGCTGGGCGAGGCCTTCCAGACGGCCAAGACCAACTCCCTGGTCACGATCGACCCTGCGGAGCTCGACGTGCCCCGGCCCGCGGACCTGGCGCCGGTCATCACGCTCAAGCCCAGCTTCCCGGACAAGGACGAGGTCCTGATCGGACGCAAGGAGGAGAACGACCTGGTCCTCAACCACGAGTCGGTCTCCGGCTTCCACGCCAGCGTGCACCACGTGGCCGGCAACCGCTACGCGCTCCAGGACAGGGGCTCGACCAACGGGACCCGGCTCAACGGGACCAGCATCGAGCCCGAGCGCAAGGTGGGCCTGCGCGAGGGCGACGTGCTCACCCTGGGCTCGTGCTCCTTCCTCTTCTACACGCCCGGCGGCCTCTACGACATGCTCAAGGAAGGCCCCTAACGGAGGCATCCGCGCTGTAGCGTTTTCACCCCCACCCGGGCTTCGCCCGACCTCCCCCGTCGAGAGACTGTCGATAATCGCCAGATTATCGAAGAAGACCTCTGCAACACTGCGGAACGCAGAGGCATGCAAGTCGAAAAACTTCGTTTTTCGACAGTCTCTCGAGGGGGAGGTGTTTTTTTGAAAGTGCACGCAGTGTTACGTCCCTCCCCTGGTGGGAGGGACCGGCCGAAGGCCGAGGGAGGGGG
>JAFGRB010000386.1 GCA_016935365.1 Deltaproteobacteria bacterium | reverse complement strand
GCGCGGAGTGCCTCGACAGGCGCATCCAGACGAGGCAATCAGCGCGAACCCGCTACATTACGGGAAATCGAGAGGCGCCTTTTTTTTGCATGCGCAACGTCGCTGGGGTAGATTGAGGCTGGGTCTACGCTCCGTGTGGAAAAAACCACTCATTCGCCTCCCCCTGTGGGCGGCCCTGCTGGTGCTCATCGGGTGTCCCCGCGCGCTCGCCGGTTCGCCCAAGGTCCAGGTCTACGAGGAGGTCGAGAAGGGCCTCGAGGTCGGCGGTCAGATCGGCATGGGCTACGACTTCCGGGCCCCCGTGGAGTCGCCGGGACCGGGGCTGCTCGTCGGCCTGGAGGTCGGCTACGACATCAACTGGCTGCTGCGCGTCAAGGGCGGCTTCAGCGACATGATCTTCACGGCCAGCCGGACGAGCCCCCGGGACCAGACGCTGGCCATGGATTTCGAAGAGCGGCTCCTGTGGGCAGGCGCCTCGTTCTCGCTGCTGGCCACGAAGCGATTCTACATGTACGTGCAGGCCGGCCTCGGCTATCTCTTCACCCAGCCCAAGCAGATCGACGAGCAGGACGTGGCCGGCGCCGACGACCTGGCCATCCTGGCCGGCGGCGGCCTGGAGTACTACACGACGCTGCGGCACATCTCCGTGGGGCTGGAGGTCAATGCGGTGGTCCTGCCCATTCGCGGCGACGTGGCCATCGCCGTCTACCCCGTCCTGCGATACACCTTCGGGTTCGGTGGCGAGAAGGTCATCGAGCCGATCCGGGATCGAGACTCGGACGGAGTCCCGGACAAGGAGGACAAGTGCCCGGACACGCCGGGCGTGGAATCGCAGCTGGGTTGCCCGGAGCCGGATCGAGACGGCGACGGCGTACCGGACAGCCAGGATCGCTGCCCGGACGAGCCGGGGCCGGTAGGCAACGACGGCTGTCCCCTCAAGATCGATCGGGATGGCGACGGCTTGCCCGACAAGCTCGATCGCTGCCCGGATGAGCCGGGCTTGCCCGCCAACGAGGGCTGCCCCGAGGAGGACAGCGACCTGGACGGCGTGCCCGATCGGATCGACCTCTGTCCGACCAAGCGTGGCAAGAAGGAGTACGACGGCTGCCCCAAGAAGTCGGACATCAAGATCCGCGTCAAGAAAGAGGCCATCGAGCTTCGGGAGAAGATCCACTTCGAGACCAACCGGGCGATCATCAAGCCGAAATCGTACCCGATCCTGGACCAGGTAGCGGCCACGCTGAAGCAGTACCCGGAGATCCGCAAGCTCGAGGTCCAGGGGCACACCGACTCGCGCGGCGGCAGCCGGTACAACCAGAGCCTCTCCCAGCGCCGGGCCCAAGCGGTCGTCAACTACCTGACGGGCAAGGGGATCGAGCGCGAGCGTCTCGAGGCCAAGGGCTATGGCGAGGAGCGCCCCATCGCGCCCAACACCACGGAGTCGGGTCGGGCCATGAACCGGCGGGTGGAGATGATCATCATGGAGCGGCGCTGAGCCCCAGCTCGCGCCGGAGGTGGAAGTACGGCTCCGAGAACGCGAATCGCAGCAGGGCCAGCATGTCCTCGTCCCGGCCGACCAGGCCGGCTCTGTCCGGAATGAACGCCAGATCGCGACCGCCCGCAGCTTCGCTGAAGCGGGTCAGGACCGACAGGCTCGCATTCAAGCTGCCGCAGGCGAGCAAAGCTGTCCGATCGGCTGTTCGCCGCACGCCTTCCAGCCAGTGCGCCACGTCATGGGCTCGGGGCTCGAGGGCGTAGCGCCGGATGAGCGGCGTGACCAGCTCCAGGACATCCGCCGGGACCACGCGCCGGATGGCGTCGACGTACTGCGGCGCCGTCGGCGGCAGCGGCGTGGGCGGCTGATAATCCGGCCTGGCCATCTTGGACAGAATCGCCAGCAGCAGCTCCAGATCGGAGCGGGTGAACTTCAGCGGCAGCACGCACCCCATGGCCACGGCCACCACCTCCCGGGCCAGGAAGAACTTGAGCTCTGCGAGATTGCTCCGCTCGACGACCGCCCGGGACACGGCGATGATCGGCTTCGGACCGCTCTCCAACCAGGCCCGATACACGTTCTCCTCGACCATCAGTACGGACACCGGCCGACCCGAAACCAGGCGCTGTGCTTCCTCCACCGCAGTGGAGACCTCTGACGGTACGCCAGGATGGGCTCTGAAGCGCGACAGGTTCGCCGGAAAGAGCTGCTCGATGAAAGGAGCCAGCGCCGCCAGGATCCGCTGCGGGAGACAATCCGCGCCGGGGTGGAGCACGATCCGATCCCACTCGGCTCGCTCGAGCGGCCGGCCGGGATCTGCCGCCGGGCCGAAGTGATCGATCAAGCGGCGCGCCTCGGGATCGGCCGGCGAGAAAAACCGCAGACCCGTGTAATAGCACAGCGCGCGATCCATCTCGCCACGGGCGGCCTCGAGGCGGGCCAGGTAGCGGTAAACATCCGGATCGGCCGGGTCCATGCCCTGGATCTCGCGGAAAACCTCTATCGCCTCCAGATAGGTATCGAAGTTGCTGGAGTAGAGGATGCCCAGACGGCGAAGCAGCTCGGGATCTCGCGGATGCAGCTCCAGCGCCCTGCGGACACAGGCCGCCGCCTTGCCGACATCCTTCAGCGCCTCCTGATAGACCCGCGACAGCCTCAGGTAGCCTTCCATGGCACCTTCTGGATCGATCCCACTTGCGATCTGGATCTCCAACCGCTGTCCGGCCCAGGAGGCGAACCGATCCCAGCGGCCCGTCTTGCGCGCGAGCTCGATGACTTCATCGAGCAGCGTCTGATCCGCCCCAGCCAGATCGATGGCCTGCTCGAAGTGATCCAAGGCCTCGGAAGGATCGGCGCGAGCCATCAGGATGGCGCGACCGATGACCCGATGCAGCTCTGCCTTGTGCTCATCCTCCATCCCCGCCTCGAGCAGCTCGGAGCCCAGCTGGCGCAGCTCTTCCCAAGCTCCCTTGGAGCGCAAGATCTGCCAGAGCTTCCACTTTGCGTCGAAGCAGGTCGGATCCGCTCCGATGGCTTCGCGATACGCCTCCTCCGCCTTGGCAGGCTCCTGCAGTCGCAGGCGGAGCAGATCGCCAAGCTCCACCCATCGCTCGGCCACCGCGGGCAGGTCCCTGGCCAGCGCCAGCTCCCGCCTGGCAAACCGGGCCGCCTCGGCCCAGTTCATCCGGTTGTTGTGGATCGCCTTCAGCACCCGCACGGCCTCCAGATCGTCTGGCGCCGCCTGGAGCACGCGCGAGTAGCTCTCGACCGCGTCATCGAAACGCAGCATCCGTCGCTGGGTCCTGCCGAGCTGCCGGTAGAGCTCGGTCTCCATATCCGCGAAGCCCTCTTCGGGAAGGATCTCGAGCAGCGCCTGGATGGCCGCGATCATCTCGTCCCAGCGCCTCAACGCCGCCAGGACCCGGATACGGCTCTGGCGGGCATCGATGAAGGCGGGGTTCGCGTTCGTGGACTCGGTATAGAATACGAGGGCCTGCTCCAGATCCTTGCGCAAGTCCGCGATCTCACCTCGGCGGAAGTGGACCAAGAACCTCCGGCTGGGGGTGACCCTGTCCCCCAGACGTCGGTATAGCTCCGCCACCTCATCAAAGGCTTCCTGGCGGTACCGGATGTCAGCCAGCTCCTCCAGGGCACCGGCGTGATCGGGCAGCTTGGCCAGACAGGCGGAGAAGCAGCCGGCGGCCTTGTCGATATCGTTCAGATGCTCCTTGTGGACCTCCGCCATCTCGAAAGCGAGGGCCGCCTTTCTCTCCGATTCGCCCGCCTGCTCCATCCTTCTCTGCAGCACATCGAGCAGATCTTCCCAGCGCTGCTCCTGGCCCAGCAGGGGCGCCAGCGCCTCGAGGAGCGACACGTCGTCCGGGTGGATGCGTAGAGCCTCCTGCAGGGCCTCCACCGCGAGCGCGGTCTCCCCTCCCCGCTCGAGCTGCCTGGCTGCCGTGAGCAGGAGAGCGGCTTGCTTGTCTCCCGCCGCGGGCCCCCTCGCCCAGTCCAGGTAGAACCGCCCGACTTCACCCCGATTCTCACTGCCCGCCACCAGCTGCTCGAGACGCTCCCAGGCCGGTCGGCAGGCTGGATCCAACTTGATTGCGCGCCCGAAGGCCTTCTGCGCTTCCGACAGCTGATCGAGCGCCAGATGAAT
Source organism: Deltaproteobacteria bacterium (assembly GCA_016935365.1). Classification (GTDB taxonomy): domain Bacteria; phylum Myxococcota; class B64-G9; order B64-G9; family B64-G9; genus JAFGRB01. Next base: position 32,585 of record JAFGRB010000386.1, on the reverse strand, counting down.
GTCGCCCAGACGAAGCACCAGCTCGAGAGATTCGCCGAGCGGCGTCTGCTCGAGCAGACGGGCCGTCACCTGGCCCGCCTGGGCGAATCGCTCGCACTCCCAGTACAGCCTCGAGAGCCGCTGGAGCACCTGGATGGAGTCCGGCCGATGCTTCAATGCGCGTTCCAGCGCGTCGATGGCCCCCGCCACCTCGCCCTGATCCTCCAGGCTGCTGGCGAGCTTCAGCAGCAGGTCGAAGCGGTGGGGCCCCTCGATCTCGCACGCCTTCCTCATCGACTCGATCGCCTGCTCCATCCGTCCAGCCTTCTGCAGCAGATCGGCCCGCTCGATCCAGATCCCGGGATCCTTTCGCTCCACCTGCGCTTCGCCCAGGCTCGCCAGGACATGTGCGCGAACGTTCTTTCCCTCCAGCTCCTCCCGCAGGCCGTCGAGCAAGGTCGGGCTCTGCTCACCCGCCCAGGTGACCAGCGAGTCGACCGCCGAGATGGCTTCATCTTCTTGGCCGAGCTGATCGAGCATCCGGATCAGACCCAGGTGCGCTTCCAGCTTCTCGGGCGCTGTCTTGACAGCCGTCCGGAAAGCCGCCAGGGCCTGCTCCCGCTTTCCGAGCTCCTCGGCAATGTGGCCTCGCCGAAAAGCCAGACCGTTGCGGTCGGACTCGCCCAGCAAGCCGGCCAGCCGCTCGTAGAGGCTCTCGGCATCCTTCCAGTGGGACTGTTCGTAATGCAGATCGGCCAGCGCTTCCATGCAGGCCCGGTGCTCCGGCTCTTGCTCCAGGCAGTCTTGAAAGAGATCGGTGGCCCGTTCCAGGTCATGTGCGTGCGCTCTGGCCATCCGCCCCATCTCGAACAAGAGCTCGGCGCGTTCCGCAGGGTCGTCACTGCGCTCGACGAGCTGCCCGCAGGCCGCCGTCAGCTCCTCGGGCCGGTCCAGCGTACGGAGCAGTGGCAACAGCCGCCGCCAGGTCTCGAGCCGCCCCGGATCGATCTTGGCGGCGGCCTGCAATGACTCGATGGCGCCCGTCTCGTCACCCGCCGCTTCGAGATGCGAAGCCGCCAGCTCGTAGAGCTCGGCTCGCCGGGCTCCGGCTGCAGGCCCCTCGGCCCATCGCCGGTAGAACGCGCCCAGATCCAGCCCGGCTCCCTCCTCGCCGGCTGCCTCGACCATCGCGTGCAGCTTCTCGTACGCGCTCCGACAAGCCGGGTCCGCCTCGATCGCCTCCTCGAAGGAATCTCTCGCTCGCGCTGGCGCATCGCCTGCGAGCTGCAGGCTTCCTAGCCTGACGAGCAGGCCGCTGCGCTGCGCCTGCTCGCACAGTTCAATCTGCCTGCGGACGCTCCTGGCGGCGTCCTCCCAGCGTCCCTGGCCCTCGTAGAGATCGGAGAGCTGCTCGAGCAGCGCGGGGTTGTCCGGCTGCTCGCCGAGTGCGACCTCGAGACTCTTCGCCGCTCCGGCCTGATCGCCGAGCTGCTCGCTCTGGAGCTTGGCCAGGCGCACCGCCACGTCGAAACGATGTGTTCCGTCCAACATCAACGCCCGCTCCAACGCGGCGACGGCGCGCTCGAAGTCACCCTCCTGCGAAAGGATCTCCGCTCTCTCGATCCAGATGGCGGGGTCCTGCCCTGCCTCCAGCTCGGCCAGCCGCTCCAATAGGACACCCAGGCCGTGCCGGTCACCGACTTCCCTGTAGAGGTCCGCCAGCGCCCGGGTGGCGCTCAGGTTGTCCGGCTCCGCCGAGAGCAGGCTCTCTATCGCCTCGATGCGCTCGTTCGGCTCGGCGTCGGTGAGCGCCTCCACGAGCTGCCGGCGGCACCGCAATCGGTCGGAAGACGAGAGGAGATCCTCCCTCTCGATCAGCCAGCGCAGATGAGGCGCGGCCTCCCGCGGCTTGCGCTCGAAGAGAATCCTGGCCAGGAAGCGCCGGCTGACCGCGTCACCGGGAGCCAGGGCCAGAACGCGCGAGAAGGCCTTCTCGGCCATCGTCTTCTGCTCGTTCGCGAATCGCAGCAAGCCGACCGACCGCCGCAGCTCGATCTCCTCGGCTTCCGAGCCGCTCCGAGCGGCGAGCGCATCGAGGGTGTCGACCAGCAACGCGCGGTCCCCGCGTTGCACGGCCAGCTCTCGGAGCTGCAGCAACGGGGCCACCTCGTCGGGAACGAGCAGGGCCGCCTGCCGGAATGCGTCCACGGCGCCATCCTGCTCACCGAGCTTGTCCAGGCGAACTCGGCCCAGTTCCATGAGAAGCGGCACCCGATCCTTCTCGGTGCCCGCCAGGTCGACACGCCGCACCAGCACCTCGGCTGCATTCTCCCAGCGATCGAATCGCGCGTAGAGCTCGGACAGCTTCTCGAGCGCGTCCTGGTCGGCCGGCAGGATACCGCGAAGCTCCTCGAGCAGGCCGATGGCCTCCTCGCTTCGCTCGAGCTCTCCATCGAGCAGGCCGGCCCGCTCGCGAAGCAGGGCCGCGCGCGAGCTCGGATCCGTACAGCTCTCCAGGCGCTCTGCCAGGTGCCGATCCAGCTGGGCGTGGTCCTGCCCATCGCGGTCGAGCCGCAGCAGGTGCTCGAGCGCCTCGGCGTCGCCGGGCGCGATCTGGACCAGGGCCTCCCAGTCGTGTCTTGCCGCGACGGAATCCCCCAGCGCATCCTCCGCAAGGCGGGCCGCCTTCCGGATCGCCCCGCTCCGCTCCTCGCCCGAAGCGAGCTCGAAGATCCAGAGCAAGGCCTCGCGCTGCTTGGCCGGGTTATTGGAAAGCCGCCTCAGCTCGGCCAGCTTGCGCCATGCCTCCAGGCGCTCCGGGTCCTCGTTGAGCACTCTTTCGTACAGCTCGGCCGCACCCGCCGGATCGCCGAGCTCGAGCTCCATGAGCTGCGCTGCAGCTCGAACCTTCTCGAATCTCTCGGGGCCACTTTCGGCCATCTCGGCTTCGTCGAGCAGGAGCTTGACCCGCTCGTCGAATCGGCGGCCGCCGGAGTAGATCTTGTGCAAGAAAGCCCGCGGCCCGGGATCGTCCGGCCGCGTCTCGACACATCGCTTGAGTCTCTGCTCCACCTCGTCGGTCCGGCCCCGCGCGAAATCCAGATTGGCCAGCCGGAGGTCCAGGTCGTAGCGCTCGTCGGGCGTGAGGCGATCGGCCTGCTCGTCCAGTCGTCGCAGATGGCTCTCCGCCTCCTCGGCCTGGCCAGCTGCGTCCAGAAGGCGCGCCGCGCGCTGCAGCGCATCCAGGTGGATCGGATCCAGCCTGAGCATCAAGCGGCAGGCCGCCAGCTCTTGTTCCCGCGAGTCCGGCTCTGCCGCGATCGCTTCCCAGCAGGCCAGCACCTGCTTCGACAGATCTTCGCGTTCCAGCATCTCATCAGGCAAACCGGCCACCGCGACCAGAAAACGGTCCCAGTCACCGCGCTCGCCGGCCATGCTGGCGAGCATGGCACTGGCCTCCTCATGCCCGGGCGACGCTGTCAGTGCGTTCTGCAACGCGCTCTCGGCGGCCTCTCGTTCGTCGACCTCGAGCCAGCTGCGCGCCACGGCCAGCCAGATGCCCGCTGCCGCCTTGCCCGTGCTCCGCTGGGCCAAGCCGCTCAACATCTGCGCCAGGTCCTCGAATCGACCGAGATCGCGGTAGAGGCTTTCGAGCTTGCGAGCCGACTCCTCGTCCGAAGGCTCCTGCATCAAGGTCCGCTCGTAGGCGGCGATGGCGGCCGCCTCCTCGCCACTGCGCTCCCGCAGCTCGGCGATGCGCCGGTACAGCGCCGCGGTGGACAATCCACCGCTCGCCATCTCGGCACCCCCCTGGGCTATCTGCTCCAGCGTGTCCGCCGCCTCGGCCAGTTCATCTGCCTCCTCGAGCCTATCCGCGAGCTCTCGAAGGAGATCGAGCGGCTCGCCCGACACCTCGACCGCCCGTCTCAAGAGGCTCAAGCCTTGCTGCGCATCATCGATCTCCTCGAAGCAGATCCTGGCTGCCGTCCGAAGCGCCTCCGTCTTCTCTTGGCGCGACTCGGAAGCCTGGGCGATCCGCAGCTGGATCTGGACCTGATCCTCCCACCGCTGATGGACGGACAGAAGCGTTGCCAGGTCTCTCGCCGCCTCCATCCAGCCGGGATCGAGGTCTGTCGCTCTCTTGAAAGCCGCGATCGCGCGCTCGGGCGCGTCGAGGTGTTCTGCGTAGATCCGCCCGAGACGATGGATCCGCCGCGCGGCCGTGCCGTCGTCTGCGGACAGATCGACCAGCACCTCCTGCATGTCGGCCACGCCCTCCCAGTCCTCCGCCCGCTCGTACAGCGACTGGGCCCGGCGCGCGATGCTCTCTTCCGGGCGGATGTGCAAGGCCTCGCGCATGGAGGCCAGTCCGTCGGTCGTCTGATCGAGCCTGGACAGGCAAATATCGGCGTGCTCCAGCAACAGATCACGCCGCTGCTCCGGCTCCTCTTCCTCGGCGGCGGCCTCGGCCAGGAACGCTGCGACTTGCTCGGGCGGTCCGTACTCGCGAAGCAGCTCCAAGAGCGCATCTCGCCGCTCCGGAGAAGGGATCGACAGGTAGGCCTGCTGGTATGCGTCCAGGGCCAGCTGCCTGTCGTGCAGCTCATCCATGGCCACCTCGCCGAGACGGGACCACAGATCTGCCGCGCTGGCAGGATCGTCCTCGCTCTCGGCTCTCTCGCGCAGCAAGGTGGTCAGCTCGGCGAACAGCCCTTCCTGCCGATAGATGCCCGACAGGCGCTCGATGGCCGGTTCGTGGCCGAGCTCGAGCAGCTTGGTCAGCTTGTCGATCGCACCTCTCGGATCGTGCAAACGCAGCTGCAGGACCTCCGCCAGCTCTTCCAGGCGTTCGATCCGCTCCTTTCTGTCGGGAGCCAGCTCCCACTGCTCGTCCAGCAAGCGCACGAGCTGCTCCCAGCGAGCCGATTTCTCGAGCATGTCCAGCAGATCGCGCACCGCCGCCTGGTCCTGCGGGAACTGACGCACATGCTCACTCAGCCCCTCGATGGCCTCCTCCGGCAGATCCAGGTGCTCGAACTGCAGCAGGGCAAGCGAGCGGCGCAAGCCGCGATGCCGTTCGGGAAGAAGGCCGGACTTGAGCCAGCGCTGGTAGAGCAGTGCCAGGTCCTCGTAGCGCTGCAGCTTCCGGAGCAGGAGCTCGAGCCGCTCGACGGCCTCCGGGCATGCACCCGCATATCCGCGATTGGCAAATGCTTCCAGGTGCTCCTGGTAGAGCTCGACAGCCTCATCCAACCGTTCCAGCTTCCAGGCGGCTCGAGCCACATCCAGGGCCAAGGCCGCTCGCCTTTCTACCGGCAAGCCGCCGCGCCCCACCCGGACCTCTTCGCCCTCGACACCTTCGATGACTTCGGTCTCTTCGACAGCGCGGTCGGCATGCGCCCGGTCGAGCTCGAGGGCCCGCAAGCCGAAGGCGAGCGCTTCCTCATCGCGTTCCTGCTCGCAGCGCCTGCGAGCCAGCAAGAACAGCGCCGGAATGTGATCGGGATCGATCTCCAGCGCGCGCTCCCAACACGCCTCTGCAGACTCGGGCTCTTGCAAGCGGGCGCTCAGGATCGAGCCCATGGCCATGTACATGGAGGGGACGAGCTTCTCGTCGCTGAGCTCGATCCGGTGCCGGATCACCTCCAGCACCTCTCTCCATCTGCCCAGGCCGGCATACACGCGCTGGAGCGAGGCCAGGCGTGCCGGAGCGCCATCGCTGTCCGGTGCTGCATCGATAGCGGCTCTGTACTGGCTGGCCGCCGGTTCGGGTTTCTTGAGCTTCTCCCACCAGATGGCGGCAGCGGCGGTGTGCAGCGCAGCCGCCGCCTCTCCCTCCGCCTGGCCGGCCCTGCGGGCATACAGCGCGGCCAGCTCCTCCCATCGGCCCAGCTCTCGGTAGAGCTTGGTCAGCTCTGTCGCCGCATCCTCGTCACGGTCCGCGAACCGCAGCACGGTCTTGAGCTGCTCCTCGGTCTGCTCGAGGTTGCCCTGCGCCAGCTCGATCTTCGCCAAGCGGCGGTGGAGATCGGCACGCCCGGGACCGGAAAGCCCGCCCTCGCCCGCCAGCTCGAGCACCTTGGCGATGGACGCCCGGGCCTCTTCCCATCGCCGGGCCTCGAAATACAGGTCCGAGAGCGCTCGGTGCGCTTGCTGCAGATCGGGATCGAGCTCGAGTGCCCTGCGATAGCTCTCGATGGCTTCCTGGGGGCGATCGAGATCGCCGGCCAGCAGCTCGGCTCTCTCCAGCCATAGATCGATGCGCTCGACCGGTGGCCATTTCGCCGGGTCGAGCCGTGGGACGAGGTCGACGAAGTCGGTCCGCCGGTGCTGCTCCCGGTAGAGATCGAGCAGATGCGTCTGGATCTCGCGGTTGCCCGGATCCAGCTTGTCGGCCAGCGCCATCGCCTGCACGCCGCCTTCCGAGTCCTTCAGCCGCTCGATGCGCAGCTGCCCGATCCGCAGCCAGCGGCTCGCCGCCTGCTCCACGGCGGTGTCCTGGCGCAGGGTGCGCACCAGCACGCTCTCCAGCTCTGTCCAGCGCTCCCCCTTGGCCAGGATCTCGGTCAGCCCGCCTATGGCTTCCTCCGAGTCCGGCTGCAGATCGAGCGTTGCCCGGAACAGACGCTCCGCCCGCCCGCTGTCTTGCAGCTCGTCCATGCACAGCCGGGCGGCCTCTGTCAATGCGTAGGCCGCCTCCGCTGTCTCGATCAGGGCCGACTTCTGCTCCAGCACGTCCACCAGGCTCGAGAAGTCCCCGCGGCGCCTGTCGACTTCCTCGATCAGCGACCAGGCTTCCAGGGACTCCGGCTGCAGCTCGACGGCGCGAGACAGGTAGCGCCTGGCTTCTGCATCGCCATCACGGCGCTGCATGTAGAGCCGGCCGAGGCTCAGACTGGCGGAGCGAAGCACGTCGTCCGGCAACGCCTCCCCGGACTGGTCGAGCTCGAGCAACCGGCTCAGCGCCTCGGCCGCCCTGTCCGGCATGTCCCGATCGAGAGCCAGGTAACCGATTCGGCTCAGGGCGTAGAGATGATCGGGACGGTCCTCCAGGATCCGCGAGTAGTGAAGAAAGGCGATCGAGGGATCGCCGAGATCCTCCTCCCACAGACGCGCGAGCTTCAGCCGGGTCTCGATCTCGGCCTGCTTGGCTTCCGGACCGTCTTGCGCTCCGAGCGTCTCCAGAATCCGGCTCAGCAGTTGCGCGGCACGGATGGGCTGCGCCCGCCGCTGCTGGACGGTGGCCTGGAGCTGCAGGGCCTGCAGGCAGCCGGGATCGTGGGTGAGCGCGGCATCCAGCTGCTGCCTGGCTCGCTCGAGATCGTCCAGGCGCTCCAGGTAGATGGCCCCCATTCGGGCGTGGCAGCTGGCCACCTCCGCAGCCAGCTCCAGCCGGCGCGCGAGCCGCAGCCAGGTCCGCAGCGCCGGATACCAGCGCTGGGCCCTCTCATACATACCGGCCAGGCGGCGCTGTGAAGCGAGGTCTTCGGGATCGAGCACGGCCACGCGTTCGAGATTGCGAATGGCGCCTTCGAGGTCGCTGTCTTCGAGCAAGCCGCCGGCCCGCTTGTGCGCGATGACGGAATCGACAGCCTGTCCGAGCTCTGCCCAGCGCCGCCCCAAGCGCTCGTAGCTCTGCCCGGCGGCCGCATCGCCCCGATGCTCTCTGAGTATCGCTCGCGCGAGCAGGGCGACCTCGTTGTCCGGATCGCGGGCCAGCACGTCGCGGATTCGATCCTCGACCGAGGTATAGTGGTCGGGACGGGTGAGCCCGATCTCCAGCATCCGCTGCAAGGCCAGCGGATGGCCCGGCGCCACCTCCCCCTTGCCCAGATAGAGCGTGCTGGCCTCGTCAAGACGCCCCTCGCTCAGGGCCCGCTCGGCCTCGAGATAGGCCTCCGCCCCCTCCTTGAAGAGCAGGAAGCGGCGCTGGACCGCCTCTCCGATACCCGGCGCGAAGGCCGAGGGCTCCAGCGAGCGAGCCGCAAGCTCCCGCGGCACACGGCCAGCGGTCCAGTGCATCCGGCCCTTGGAGATGGTGACCGGAGAGCTGTGGACGTCCTCGATGTCCGGGACCTTCCAGCCATGCATGGGCAGCAACCAGTAGAGCAGATCGCGTACCGGTCGGACCTCCAGCCAGGCAGCACCTCGCTGGCCCGTGACGACCGGTCTCAAGCCCTGCGCCATGCGGGAGACCAGGGCGCATGGAGGAACCGGCATCCAGCCGAAGAAGCGGATATCGAAGAATCCGATGCGAAGCGAGAGATCCGGCTCCGGATCGGCGGCGAAGCGAGCGGTGAAGGGGACGCCGCTGCCCCCCATCTTGAAGCGCCCCGCCAGCAGCCCGCAGCCATCTACAAGAAATACTTGCAGATCTTCCACCCCGCCCCGCTCGCCCAGCGCCTCGAACAGCACCCCGGCCAGGTCCTGCTCCTCGATGGACAAGGAGCACAGGCGCAGCCGGCAGCGGCGGTTCTGGAACTGCTCGGCGCTGCCGGTAACATCGAAGGGAAAGGAGACGTCCGGGACCTCGAGCTCGAGCCGATCGATGCGGAGCGCCCCGATCCTTCGGTCTGTCAGGGTCACCAGCGCGACCCCGTCCCTGAATTCGAGGCCGAATCCGAGCGACATGCGGCGTCGCTCACCGGGCCCGGCGAGTGAACCTACCGTAGGCGGGAGCGTCGAGTCCATGCAGCCCCGTCAGTCGTATGCCGAGCCAGGGGTAGAAATCGCGGCTCGACCTCACCCCTTTCCTCGGCAACTGGTCTGGGATCCTAGCACGATCACGCTGGCTTTCGCCAATTTCCGACCCCCGTCGAGCAGGCCGGTCATTGTGTTTGACAAGCCCCTGCCTCCGTGCTACGAATGTCCCATCTGTTAGCCGGGAGACCCGGTCAGGTAAGAAGATACCCACCTGCTGGCCGCGTCCCGATTGTGCGGAACGAGCGAATCGATTTCGAGGCCGGACCCCGAGTTGGATTTCTTGGCGGACAAGTCGGTGCAAGGCATCCTGGTGGTGGCCGGGATCATCCTGGGCATGTTCGGCCTGTACTTCTTCTTCACCGTGATGTCCAACCGGAGCATCCGCTCACTGGCCGAGCGCATGCGGCGCGGTCGTCGCAGACGAGCCCTGCAGCGCGAGGTCGACAGCTCACAGCTTTCAGAAGGACGACCAGACAGGAGATCCTCGACATGATTCCAGATGGCTACCGAATCCTGATGCACTACGACGACGACAGGCAGAAGTTCGTGATCCGCGTGCCGGAGATCGACCTGCAAGCCTCGGCCGCCACGCGCACGGAAGCGCTCGCCCAGGTCGAAGAGGCCATCGAGGCCCGGATCCGCAAGGCGGCCGAGGATGGCTCCAGCTTGCCGCAGCCGGTCGATGGCACCGAGTTCGACGGCCAGCTGCAGCTGTCCATCAGCCCGGGCCTGCACCGCGAGCTGGTCTTTCTCGCCACGACCGATGGCGTCGAGCTCGAAAAGCTGGCCGCAGAGATGATCTCCGAGGGCGTCGGCCGGCGCAGCTTCTCCGCTGCGCGCGGTGAAGACCGCGGCGAGCGCAGGAGCGAGCGATCGGAGCGATCGGGCGGGGGCAGGCGCAGAGGGGGGGGGCGCAACAAGAAGGACTACCACAACATCATGGACGATCGCGCTTCGTTCATCGAGTATGTCCGGGGCATCGAGGCCGGCGGGCGCGGCGGCCGCGGCCGAAACCGAGGCCGAAAGAAGTGACATCTGCCCTGCCTGACCGCTCCCAGATCGCGGCAGCGGGGTGACAGCAGGCTCATAGCTCTCCCCAGATGGCGGACGTCTTGACCTCGGCCACCGAGGTGTCGGCGAACTGACCGCGGTAAGCGGTCTGTAGGATGATCACCCCCACATACATCGTGCGCACGGGCAGTGCAAGCTCCGGCAGCTTGACCGGGACCTTGGCGCGGACCGGCCTGGGCTTGTTCTTGAACTTGAGGGTATTGCGCGCCATCCACTTGAACTCGGGCTTGTACTCGTCGCTTCCCTTGTCCCGCTTGAGCTTGACCTGGTAGTAGTCGATGAAGACCATCCTCGGTCGATTGAAGTTGTCGAACTGCTCCCGGCCCGCGCCGGGCACGACCTCGATATGCGTGGTGTCATCGGGAACGAGAAACGCCACCCACTCGTTCTTCCCGTTGCCCTTGGCGCCCTCCGCCCAGAAGGTCTCCAGATCCTTGTCGAACAGCTTCTCGACGCCGTAGTAGTCCTCACCGCGCCCCTTCTCCACCAGCGTCGAGGAGGCGACCGGCACGCGCTCGTCCTTTGCCAGCTTGACGAGCGCCTCGGTGAAATCCTTCTTGGGTATGATCTTGGTGATGTTGGTGCTCTTCTTCTTCTTGCTCGCCTTCTTCCTGGCCAGCGCATCCGCGCTGCCGAGCGCCACCAGGGCCAGCGTCAACACCATCACCGCCGTCTTCAAGTTCATCCCTGTCCTCCCGGCCCGTCCTGCAAGCATGGACGCGTGGACGACGAACAAGCTTCATTGTATCGAGCCCATGTCCCCGGCCGCCGCACTTCGCGCGATCGCTCAGTCTCCCTTGAGGTAGTCGTGCTCGAAAGCCCCCTCGCTGCAGTCCACTCGCAGCTTCATCACCCTCAGATCCCCCTGTGGGGGCTCGCCGGCATCGTCTGCGAACTTGTCGAAACGGAATGCTTTCTTCTTGCCCGGTCGAAGAATGGGGTAACGCGATTTGTAGCGCCCGTTGAGGGTGACGACGATCTCCTTCCAGGTGTCCGAGCTCTCGTTGGTCACCGACACATAGCGCCCGCCCATGAACGACTTGCTCATCCTCACCCGGGCGCCGATCTCGTTGAGCGGCCCGGGAGGAATGAAGACCGCCGCCGTGGCCACGCCCGTGCAAACGTACAAGACGATCAAGCCGACCTTGATCTTGAAGTAGCGGTTGGACTCGCGGAAGTCCTCCACCAGGTTGCCGAAGAACTCCTTGATCCCCGTGCCGAGATCGAGGATCAGAGTCCAGATCCATGAGAAGAACTCGCTCACGCGCTAGTCCTCATCGTCTCGTTTGGGGCGCAGGCCGATCCTTCTGCCCGGTGAGCTCAGGCCCTCTTTCTGGCGCTTCAGCTGTCGGCTCAGCAGGGATGCGGCCGACGCCGAGCGCTCTGCCTCACGGCGGGCCTCCATGCGACGCCGCATGGCGAGCAAGTGACGCTTCCGCTCCTCGTCATCGGTCTCTGATGCTTCTGCCCCTTCCTCCGGCTCTGCTGCCTTCTCCCCGCTGTCCGTCTTCTGCTCCGGCTTTGCCTCGGGCGCCTTCTCGGCCGCCTCGTCTCCGTTGCCGGGCCACTCGGGCGGCGGAATCAGGTCGCGCTCCTCCAGGGTCTTGGCATAGGCCGCCTCCATCTCCTTCTGCTTCTCCGCGTCGAATGGCTCCGGCGGTGACTGCTCCTCTCCGTCTGCGAGCCGATCCACCCACCGGACCTTGAACTCCTGGATCGCCCTGACCGGAGGGCGCTTCAAGCCGTGGCGGCCGGGATCGAAGAATTCCTCGTCGATCTCGGTGAAGCCGAAGGCGCGGACCTTGTTCAGGAAGGTGGGGATGATGCCGGTGGGCGCGTGATAGCCGGTGAACTTGCCGTTCTCGTCCTTGCCGGTGATGGTGAAGATGAAGATGTCCTGGGTGCGGTAGTCGCCCTTCTCGTTCAGCGGCAGCACCTCGCTGATGTGCGTCGTGCGCCTGGAGCCGTCGTGCAAGCGCCCGCAGCAGACGATCACGTTCAGGGCCGCGGCCACCTGGGACCGGATCGCCACCATGGGGATATCGACGTCGGACATCAGGCACAAGGACTCGATGCGCCGCAGGGTGTCGGTCGGCGTGTTGGCGTGCACGGTGCACATGGAGCCCGAGTGGCCGGTGTTCATGGACTGGACCAGGTCGAAGGCCTCTCCGCCGCGCACCTCTCCGATGACGATCCGATCCGGCCTGAGGCGCAGAGCCGACTTGAGCAGATCCGCCATGGTCACGGCGCCCTTGCCGAGCTTGTCCGGCGGACGGGACTCGAAGGGCACCAGGTGGGATTGCTGCATCTGCAGCTCGGCCGAGTCCTCGATCGTCAGGATGCGCTCCTCGTTGGGGATCAGGCTCGAGACGACGTTGAGCAGGGTGGTCTTGCCCGATCCGGTCCCGCCCGAGACGACCATGTTCTGGGCCGTGGTCACGCAGGCGTCCAGGAAGCGGGCCATGGGCGCCGTCATGGACTGGAAGTCGACCAGCTGCTTGATGGTCAGCTTGCCGGGGAAGAACTTGCGGATGGCGATCGTCGTGCCCTTGCGGCCGATCGGCGGCAAGACCACGTGGATCCGGGAGCCGTCCGGCAGGCGCGCATCCAGGCGCGGTCGCTCATCGTTGATGATGCGCCCGACGTACTGGGCCATGTTGCGAGCCGCCGCCACGAGCCCCTCCTCGGTGAACTTCGCCGAGGTCAGGTACACGCAGCCGCTCTTCTCGACCCAGATCTCCTCCGGACCGTTGATCATGATCTCGGAGACGCTCTTGTCGTCCAGAAAAGCTGCGATCGGTTTGAGGAACGCCTTCAGAGACTTCGCATACATATCGGAGACATCGCCCATGCCTCCACCTCCACTTGTAGATCCATAAATATTAGAGCATCCGCCGAGCTCTTTCAAGGGGGTGCTGCAGGAATCGCAGTCTTTAGAAGAAGCGGCCCTCGAAGCTGCCGAGCAAGACAAACACGAAGATCCAGCAGATCAAGCTGATCAGGCTGAAAACGATGCCGACGATGCCCGTGGACAGCCCGCCGATGGCCCGTCTTTTTCCGGCCAGGCGTCCGCCCGACCTGTTGGCAGCGCGGATGAACCGGGCGGAGAGCACGACGGCTACCACGGCCAGGATCAAGCCCACCAGAGGCAGCCAGCTCAGCAGCACGGACACGATCCCCAGCACCAGCGCGATGGTGGCGCGCCTGGACAGGGCCGTCTGCCCGTCGGGCCCGGGTGGGGGCGGGAGGCTCTCATACCCGCTCATGAAGACCTCCTGCTCGGCTAGAGGCTAGAGGCTAGAGGAGGTGTCCGCCCTTACTTGGCGCCGGGAAAGCCATGCCCCAAGATGCTGCCCATCACGCTGCCCACGATCAACCAGTATATCGTGTAGATCAGGCCGATGGCGACGCCGATGATGCCCGTGACCAGGCCGGCGATGGCCATGCCCTTGCCGACCAGCCGGCCGCCGGAGGCGTTGAAGTCTCCGATGAACTTGGCGTAGAGCACGATGGCAATCGTGCCGCAGATCGGACCGATCAGGGGCAGGCAGCACAGCACCGTGGCCACGATCCCCAGCACCAGCGAGCCGATGGCGCGGTTGTCCGTCGAGCCGGTCGGGCGGGCGCCCGGGTAGCCAGGCATGCCCGGCGGCGGGGCCATCGGGGGCGGAGCCTGCTCCGGCGGCCCACCGGGCCCGGGCGGGGGTGGATAGCTGTCGAATCCGTTCATGAGAGGCCCTCCTCGATTCTCTGGCATCATCTCACCAGTAGTGTGTCGGGCAAAGAACTGCAAAACAACTCCCACAACAGCTTGAGCAGGAAGTAGATCATGAGGGCCGCGTTGGCGACCACACCGACGATGCCCAGGATCAGCCCAACGATGGCCATCCCCTTTCCGACGAGGATGACCCCTGGCTTTCTCTGCGCTCCCAGAAATCTCGCTGCGTTCACGATGGCGATCACGCCCAGGGCCAAGCCCACCAAGGGCAGCCAGCCCAACAAGACCGCGAGGATTCCCAGCACCAGCGAGGTGACGGCGCGGCTGTCCGCCGATCCGGAAGGCGCCTGCGGCGTGGTCGCCTGCGGAGTCGCCGCCGCGCCGGGAGCGGGCGGGGGAGCGGAACTCTCGGATCCGTTCATGCGCTCTCCTCCTCGGCTCTCAACCGGCCATGGTCGAGACACCCACGAAGTGCATTCCGAGCTGGACCGCCCAGTTGGCGAGCACGCTCACCGCCAGGGCGAGGCCCATCAGGCCCGCGGCGCGCCGAAGCGCCTCCGCGCGCCGCCCGGCCAGGGCGGCTGCCGCGACCAGCAGCAGCAGCGCGTAAGCCCCTGCCAGAAACGGCATCGGGGGGTAGCTCAGCACGCACGCGACCAGATCTGCCCGGGCCAGCGCCGCCAGCGCGCGCCCCAGCCCGCAGCCCGGGCAGGGGATGTGCAGGATCCGCTGCACGACGCAGCTTCCCGCGTGCGGCAGGGCGGCCAGCGCGATCCAGGGGGCGGCCAGCAGCGCGCCCAGCAAGCCGAGCGCGGCGAGGCGATGGCGTCGCATGGAGCCTGTATGCCAGCATTTGGCTTCCGTGTCCACTGGATTGACTTGCCTGCGCACCCGGACTATATTCCAACCTCTCGAATCGTCAGGAGGCGAGGCGGATGAAGTGTCCCCAGTGCGGCGAGGAGAATCCCGACGGGACGATGATCTGCGAGCACTGTGACGCGATCCTGGACGACTCCTTCCTGGAGGACGAAGAGGATCTCGACGAGGACTACGCCTCGGCCGAGGACACGCCGGGCGGACGCGACACCCAGCAGTTTGCTGCGGCGGACGAGGAGCCCTGGGACGAAGAGGAGGAGGACGAGGAGGACGTGCGAGCCGCTGCGCCTCCGTCCGCTCCGTCTTCCGGCCAGCGCTCGTTCTCGCGCGAGCAGATGCGCAAGAAAGCACAGCAGAGAGAGATCCCCGAGCCGGACGAGGAGGACGAAGAGGAGTTCGCCGAGATCCGGCGCCAGCGGGAAGAGGTCCGCAAGCGGCGCACCGCCGCTTTGGCCGGGCGCCCCAAGCCCATGCGGATCGATGAGGAGAAGGAGAAGGGCAAGGGCCAGGGGCTGGCGATCGAGGCCTCCCAGGTCGGCAAGGACGTCGAGGGCATGCTGAGCAAGCTGAAGGCCTTCTTCCTCGGCCTTCCCAAGCAGGACAAGCTCTCTTTGATCGGCGCAGGCGTCATGTTCCTGTCCAGCCTCTTCCCCTGGGTCGAGATCGAGCAGCAGGGAAGCCGCATCGGCCTGGAGATGGGCGGCTTGTTCCTCATCCTGCTCGCGGCCGCGCTGGTGGCGCTGGTCTACCTGCGTAGCTCGCCGGACTGGAAGGAGCGAGCGCATTACGTGCTCTTCGGCCAGCTCGGCGTGGCCGGCATCGCCCTGGTCTTCGGCCTCGCCAAGCTATTCACCTCGAGCTCCTTCACCTCGATCTCACCCGCGGACGGCGTGCTCAGGACCCACGCCGGACACCTCCAGTTCGGCATCATCCTGGCCTTCCTGGCCTGCGGTCTGGCGGCCGGGGGCAGCTTCTGGATCTTCAAGCAGGACTTCCTGGACAAACGCAAGTAGGGTCCGCCTCACGGCTTCAGGACGCGCTGCATGAAGGCGATCGCCTCGGCTCGGCCCCAGGCCTTGGGCCCGACGCACCTGTACCGCAGCCGGCCGTCGGATCCGACCAGGTAGGTCTCGGGATAGCGGGTCGTGCCCAGCGCGCGGGCCAGCTTCTCGCCGGGATCGCGCAGGATCTCGACGTTGGGCAGCTCGCCACGCAGCATGGCGGCCGCCCGGCCCCAGGCGGGATCCGCGTCCGCAGCCTCCTGGAGCTGCCCGGCCTGACGGGCCACGTCCGTCCAGCTCTGGTCCACGCTGACGAGCAGGACGCGCGCCTGGCCGTCAGCCAGCGCCTCGGCCAGCCTGGCCAGGTGGGGAAGCTCTCGCTTGCACGGCTCGCACCAGGTCGCCCAGAAGTTGAGCACCAGGCTCTTGCCGCGCCATCGATCCAGCCGGCGGGTGTCGCCGTCCTGGTCCTGCAGGCCGATCTCGGGCAGCTGGCCCTCGATCGGCTCGGGCTCGATCAAGCGCCAGCCGGCCTGGGCTCGCAGCTCGCAGCAGGCGTGCAGGCGGTATCCCAGCGTGCCGGCGAGCGCCGCGACGGCCACCAGGGCAAAGGCGAGCTTGACGCCGCGGTTCACCTTGCCGCCCCGGAGAGCAGATCGCGCGCCAGGCGCTCCCCCTCTCGCCCGGCCTCCAGCACGTCCTCCAGGCTGCGGACGGGCGAGGGGCGATAGCGCTGCATGACCGCCTCGAGCCCGTCTGCGATGGACAGGAATCCGATCCGGCCATCCAGAAAAGCCCCGACCAGGATCTCATCGGCCACCGACAGGACCGCCGGGGCGCCCATGCCGGTCTCCAGGGCCTGCCGGCCGATCCGCAGGGCGGGAAAGGACGCCTCGTCCGCGGGCTGGAAGCTCAGGTGCCCGACCCGGGCCAGATCGAGCTGCCCGAATCCTTGCAGGCATTCGGTCAGGTCCAGCTCCCCCCCTCCCAGCGCCTGGCCGATGGCCACGCGCATGTCCGCCGGCCCCATCTGCGCCAGGACCGAGCCGTCCCGCAGCTCGACCAGCGCGTGGACCAGGCTCTCGGGATGGAGCAGGACCGAGATGCGATCCGGGGGCAGGCCGAAGAGCCAGTGCGCCTCGATGACCTCGAAGGCCTTGTTCATCATCGTGGCGCTGTCGATGCTGATCTTCTCTCCCATGCGCCAGTTGGGATGGTCGAGCGCATCCTGCACCGTCACCGCAGCGAGCTCATCCCGGCTGCGCCCGCGGAAGGGCCCACCCGACGCGGTCAGGATCAAGCGGCTCAGCATGGCCGGGTCGATCCCGCGCAGCAGCTGGACCGCCGCGGCGTGCTCGCTGTCGACCGGCTGAAAGCGGGCTCCGCACTCCCTCGCCAGCGGGACGAGCAGCTCGCCGGCCATGACCAGCGACTCCTTGTTGGCCAAGGCGATCCGCTTGCCCGCCTCCACCGCGGCAAAGGTGCTCTCGAGGCCAGCCCGGCCGACGATGGCTGCGATCACCACGTCGACGTCATCGCGGCGGACCAGCGCATCGATCGCTTCCTCGCCCGCCTCGATCGTCACACGGCTCCGCGAGCCGACCAGTGCTTCCAGCTCCCCGGCCGCCTCGAGATCGGACATCACGGCCGTGCCGGCCTCGTAGCGCTCGATGAGCTCCGCCATCCGATCCGCTCGCCGGTGGGCTGCCAGGCCGACGAGCCGGAAGCGCTGGGGATAGGCGGCGAGCACTTCCAGGCTCTGGCGGCCCACCGAGCCGGTGGCGCCCAGGACGATCACGCCGAGCTGCCGCCCCGGCGCGCTCATCCCCTCCCCCAGTTCAGCACGAAGACCGCGTAGAGCAAGATGGCCGGCGTGGCGAAGATGAGCGCGTCGATCCGATCGAGCATGCCGCCATGGCCGGGCAGGAGCTTGCCCGAGTCCTTGACCCCGAACGTCCGCTTGAGCAGGGACTCCACCAGGTCTCCGAGCTGGGCCAGGATGCCGGCCAGGATCGCCACCGCCACCGCGTGCCAGGGATCCAGTCTGCCGAAGAAGGTGAATGAGGCGATCAGCGCCGCTGCCACCGCTCCGGCCAGCCCGCCGGCCGCCCCCTCCCACGTCTTGCCCGGGCTGATGGTGGGGTGGAGCTTGTGCCGACCCAGCGATCGGCCGGAGAAGTAGGCGGCCGTGTCGCTGCCCCAGGTCACCATCATGGAGAGCAGGACCCACTTCCAGCCCTCGTCCAGCAATCGCAGGTGGAGCAGGCAAGCCGGCAGCGCACCGGCATAGAAAACGCCTGCGATGGCCGTGGCAGCGCGCTGGAACGATGCCGGCTTCTGTCCCGGAAAGAGCAGGTGGACGAGCAGCAGACCCATGGTCCCGGCCACGATCAGATACCAGGCGTGGTCCCCGAACCAGCTGGACGTGCTCACCAGCGCCAGGGCCACGCCCGCAGCCCAGGTCGCCGCGAAGGCCACCGGCGAATCGCGTCCCTCCACCATGCTGAGATACTCGAACAGCGCTGCCCCCGTCGCCACCAGCACCAGGATCTGGAAGCCCACCCCGCCGAGCCAGGTCAGGTACACCACCAGGGGTGCGGCGGCTGCAGCGGTCAAGACCCGCGCGAGGAGGTTGCTCATGCGGCTCCGAGGCTTGAGCGCGACACGCTCTTCCTCTCCCGATCCCCGGCCTCCGGCCTCCCGATTCGGCGCTTCAGCCATCGCGCTCCTCCCACTGCTCGCCGGTCAGCCCGAACCTCCTGGATCGGCCCTGAAAGTCGATGATGGCCGCCCGCAGATCGGCCACCTTGAAGTCCGGCCACAAGACGTCGGTGAAAAACAGCTCGGTGTAGGCGCACTGCCAGAGGAGGAAGTTAGATATCCGCCTCTCGCCTCCGGTGCGGATGAGGAGCTCCGGCTCCGGCAAACCGGCCGTATACAGCGCGCGAGAGAAGCAGTCTGCATCCACGTCCGCCGGGCGCAGCTTCCCGGCGGCGGCTCTCGAGACGAGGCGCTGTGCGCCACGCACGATCTCCTCGCGGCCCCCATAGCTCAGTGCCAGCACCAGGGTCATGTCCCGATTGCGCTGCGAGGCGAGCTCGAGCGCCTTCAGGCGCGAGCGCACCTCGGCCGGCACACGCCGGATCGCACCGATGTGGACCACGCGGATCCCGCGCTCCATGATCTCCTGCCACTCCTTGATGATGAACTCCCCGAGCAGATCCATCAGGTGATGGACCTCGTCGGCGGGTCGGCCCCAGTTCTGGGCGGAGAATGCATACAGACTGAGCACCTCGATCCCCAGCCGACGGCACGCACGGACCACCCGGCGGACCGCCTTGGAGCCCGCGCGATGCCCGAAGACGCGCGGCCGCCCGCGCTGCCGGGCCCAGCGGCCATTGCCGTCCATGATGACCGCGATGTGATGCGGCAAGCGGTGCCTATCGAGCCGCGGAGCGTTCATCCCTCCTCCTCTGCTTCTTCGACCTCCCGAGTCGACGTCCCGTACTGGACCATGCAGCCGATGGAGAAGGTCAGCCCGACGATGACCAGGGTGGCGACGGGATGACGCGAGTGGAAGCGCAGCAAGGAAGGCTCCAGCCAGTAGCCCCCGGCGATCGCGCTGCCCCACAGCAGGGCCAGGCCGCCGAGGAACGCGCTGGCCAGGATGATCGTCGACCGCGGCAGGTAGATGCTGAGCAGGCCGGCGAGCAGGCACGCCGGGGTGAAGCCCCACCAGAACGCGGAATCGGAGATGAGCAACGCCAGGCCGGTGCCGAAGACGACGCCGGCGGCCAGGCCACAGAAGGCAAACGCCACCACGCGGTGAAGCGGATCGGCGAGCACGGCCAGGACTGCACCTCCCACGGCGATGCCCCAGGCGCTTCCGGCGCCCGTCCAGCGGGCGATCCACTGGCCCGCGATCGCCCCCATCCCGAAGCCGGCTGCGATCATCGCGATCCGCCGCATGCGCCAGCCCACGAAGAGGATCAGCAGGCCCATCAAGGCGACAGCCAGCGCGAAGGCCGGCGGGATCCCGACCTCGAATCCCGGCAGGCGATCGATGCGGCCCAGGGACGAGAGGCCCATCGCCTCAGATCTCCATGATCTCCTTTTCCTTCGCGGCGAGTATCTGATCGATCATCTCGACCGCCTGGTCGGTCTCTTTCTGGACGCGCTCCAGGCCGCGCTTCTTCTCGTCCTCGGAGATCTCGGAGCTCTTCTCGAATTCCTTGAGCAGGTCGTTGGCATCCCGGCGATGGTTGCGGATCCGGACCTTGCTGTCCTCTGCCATGCGGCGCGTCTGCTTGACCAGATCCCGGCGGCGCTCCTCGGTCAAGGCCGGGATGGGCAGGCGCACGACCTCGCCGTCGCTCTGCGGGGTAAGACCGATCTCGGCGATGTTGATCGCCTTTTCGATCGCCGAGATGACCGACTTGTCCCAGGGCTTGATGACGATCAAGCGCGCGTCCGGGATCGAGATGGTGCCGACCTGGTTCAGGGGTACCTGGGAGCCGTAGTACTCGACCCGCACCGAGTCCAGGATCGCGAGGCTGGCCCGCCCCGTCCGGACCCGGGATAGATCCCGCTTGAACGCATCGGAGGCCTTGCCGAGATTCTCCTTCAGCTCCGCAATCACGTCGTCTACCATTGCTCTCCCCGCTGGAGCCCTGCTCGTCACGCTCCGGACGCCGATAGCTCGCCGACCACGGTCCCCACACTCTCCCCCAGGATCGCCTTACGCAGATTGCCGCTCTCGGAGAGCTTGAAGACTAGAATGGGGATCTGGTTGTCCATGCAGAGCGACACCGCGGTGGCATCCATGACCTTCAGATCCCGTTTCAGCACATCCATGTATGTCAGGCGCTTGAAGAGTCTGGCGTTCGGATCCTTGAGCGGATCCGCGTCATAGACGCCGTCGACGCGCGTCGCCTTCATGAGCACGTCGGCCTTGAGCTCCATGGCCCGCAGCGCCGCAGCCGTATCGGTGGTGAAATACGGGTTTCCCGTGCCGGCCGCCAGGAAGACGACCCGGCCTTTCTCCAGGTGACGCATGCCGCGCCGCCGGATGTACGGCTCGGCCACCTCGTTGACGTGCAGCGCGCTCATCAGGCGAGTCGACACCCCGAGCCTCTCGAGCAACTCCTGGATGGCCATGCAGTTGATGATGGTGGCCAGCATGCCCATGTAGTCGCCGGTCGCCCGGTCGAGGCCGACCCGGGTGGCCGAGATGCCGCGCACCAGGTTGCCCCCGCCGACCACGAGGGCCAGCTCGACGCCCAGGTCGCGGATCTCCTTCAGCTCGGCGGCGATCGTCTCCAGGACTTCGGAGTCGAGATTGGCATCCCTCCGCTCTCCTCTGAGGGCCTCGCCCGAGAGCTTGAGCAGGACTCGCTTGAATCTGGGCTGCCCCATGCCAGGTGCTCCGCGGCTGCTATCCCTTTTTCGCCGCCTCGACCTGCTTCTTGACCTCCTCGGCGAGATCGTCCTTCCGCTTCTCGATCCCCTCGCCGAGCTGGAAGCGGGCGAAGCGCCGCACGCTCACGTCCGCTCCGATCTGCTTCGCGACCTGCTTTCGGTACGCGTCGACGGTCTGCTTCTGCTCCCGAATGTACGGCTGCTGCAAGAGACAGAACTCGCCGTACCACTTGCGCAAGCGGCCCTCGACGATCTTGTCGACGTGCTGCTCCGACTTGCCCGAGTCCAGCGCTTGCTTGCGGTAGATGGCGCGCTCGGCGTCCAGCTCTTCCTGCGGCACCTCGTCCGGCTGCAAGTACTGGGGATTCGCTGCCGCCACCTGCATGGTGATCTCCCGGCAGAAGGACTGGAAGGCCTCGCTCTCCGCGGCCTGCTCGCTGCCGCAGGCGACCTCCACCATGACGCCGATCTTGCCCCCCATGTGGAGGTAGGTCTCGACGCGCCCGTGAAGGCCGGATTCGAGCTGGAACCGCGCGATCCGTCGGATGACCACGTTCTCTCCGATCGAGGCCACCAGCGCCTTGCGCTCCTGCTCGAAGAAGGCCGGGTCGATCTCTTCGCCGTCGGACTCCAGCACGCGCTTCGAGACGGACCCCACGAAGTCCAGGAAGGCCTCGCCGCGCGCGACGAAGTCGGTCTCGCAGTTGATCTCCACCAGGGCGGCCTGCCGGCCGCTGGAGATCGCCTCGACCTTGCCCTCGGCCGCCACGCGGGCGGACTTCTTTCCGGCGGACGCCATGCCCTTCTCACGCAGCAGCGTGATGGCCTTGTCGACGTCCCCATCCACCTCGGCCAGGGCCCGCTTGCAGTCCATGATGCCTGCACCCGTCTTCTGCCGCAGCTCGTTGACCTGCTTCGCCGTGATCGCCATGTCTCCTACCTCCGCTCCTGCCGGAGCCTCACTCCTGGGTGTCCTCGCCGCCTTCTTCCCTCTGGCCCTCCAGCCGGCTCTTGCTGACCACCTCGACCTTGGGCCCTCCGCTGCGGCCATCCGACTCCCTGGGGGCGGTCTTCTTGGGCGCCCGCTCCTTCGGCTGGGAGACGATGCGCTCCTGGTGGATCTGCTGGCCCTCGATGCAGGCGTCGGCCACGCTGGAGGAGAAGAGCTTGATCGCCCGGATGGCGTCGTCGTTGCCCGGGATCACGAAATCGATGCCGTCCGGGTCGCAGTTCGTGTCCGTGATGGCCACGACCGGTATCTTGAGCCGGATGGCCTCGGCCAGGGCGATCCGCTCCTTGCGGGGATCGACGATGAAGACCAGGCCCGGCAGCCGGGCCATCTCCTTGAGGCCCGGCAGGTTGCGCTCGAGCTTGTTCGCCTCGCGCTTGAGCCGCAAGGCCTCCTTCTTGGTCATCTTGGCGAAGTCGCCGTCGGCCTCCATCTTCTTGAGGGTCTTGAGGCGATCGATGCTCTGGCGAATGGTGCGGAAGTTGGTCAGCGTGCCGCCGAGCCAGCGGTTGTGCACGTAGTACATGCTGCAGCGATCCGCCTCTTCCACGATGACGTTCTGGGCCTGCTTCTTCGTCCCGACGAAGAGGATCTTCTCTCCGTTGGCCACCGCGTCGCGGATGTAGAAGTACGCCTGGTCGAAGAGCTTCGAGGTCTTCTGCAGGTCGATCACGTGGATGCCGTTGCGGGCCCCGAAGATGTACGGCTCCATCTTCGGGTTCCAGCGGCTGGTCTGGTGGCCGAAGTGCACCCCGGCCTCGAGCAAGGCTTTCATCGAGATCACGCCCATGTCGGTTCTCCTTTCGGGTTGGGCCTCCGCCGCCGTGCCAGGCGTCGGCCCGAATTTCCCCTGTCTCGGGGCACCCGTCGGGCCGCACGGCGGCGTGCGGATTGTATTGCTCCCGGCCTACTGCCGGCCGGGGAAGCTATGGCTAGCACAGCAGGGTCCTGAGGGCAAGAGAAAACGCAAGCTTCTCGGTAGATCCCGGCGACCTATCCGCTCTGCCCGAGATGGGAGTCTGCAGTTCCGTCCAGCATGATCAGTCGGACCGGATCCATTATTAGTCCCCGTAAGACACCGAGACGCTGGAATCCACATGCTGGGAAGAAAACGATGCGCGCGAAAATTCACTTGCCAGTGGGTTGCGAATCGTGCAAAGTACCAGTTGATGTTTATACGTTACGTAAAAAATGACCGAGTCACAAGGCCCAGTATACGATCTGGCTACCCTCATCCATGACTGCGGCCAGGCGGGTGCGGTGAGAGTGCTGGGAGGTTCTGTAAAAACGGCCCGGAGAGACTTTGGCCTGTCTACAGAAGATGCTGTCCGTGAGTTCATCGGGAACAACGGCCTTGAACTGCCCAGCTACATCAAGACCGACCCTTGGGCAAACAACCCCAATCCAACCCAGGATGTCTGGGTTGACGTCTACAGCTTCTACTCCGGCAGCCTGTTTGGCTACTTGGCTTTCTTCAGGGCACCGACAGGTAAGTGGATCATCAAGTCCTTCAAGAAGAACGACAGGCCTGACCCACGATTCCTTCAGATTAAGGCAGCCCTCGAGAGGCTCAAGGGAGGTGGACAATGAAAACGAAGTGCCCAGTCTGCGGTTCTGAAGACGTCCGGGAAGAACGGGTCGCCGAATCACTCCCAGTACCCTATGGTCCTGCTGCCTCATTCACCACCACTCAGTACACCTGCAACACCTGTGGTGAGTCCGGTGATTTCACCGGGGCCAACAGCTCCATCATCAACGATGCGATTCGGAAGAGCAGCGCAGAATCGGCAGCGTCCATGCTCGAGCACCTGGCCGGAGAAGGGATCAGCTCAGCCTATTTCGAAAGAGCGATGCGTCTCCCTGCGAGGACCACCGCGAGGTGGAAGTATGGAGAGCTATCTGCTGCGGCTCTTGCGTTGTTGCGATCAGTTCGCACCTATCCATGGCTTTTGGAAGTCGCGGACGCAGATTTCGAACCCGTCACTGCTAAAACCGGACTGATCGGAGCAGCCGCCAGCGCCTTGGGAGCAGAGCTGGAAAGACATGTTAGCGAGTATCGGATCGGTGTTGCTGTATCTCCGTACCAGGTCAGCATCGCTGCCGATGTCCACCTAGTTGGGCAGTATGGGGCTCAGGTGTCTACCGAATCGTCAGAGCAGCTGGTGTATTCGGAGCCCATTGCCCTCCCTGCAACAGGAAGCTCGTCATGAAGCTGCTCGATTTCATTGTCTGCGATGACATACGTCACGAACTCGGCGGCAAGCTGTCTCTGATGGGAATTTTCGGAGACACAATCAGACTGCAGGTACCGAGGGGATCTCCAAGACCGATTGCCTTTCCCATGGCGGTGTACCTTCGGGTTCTTCTGGAGGAGCAGGACAGCGTGCCCGATGCCTTCAGGGTCGTCGTGAATCTCGATGGAAAGGAGTTCGCCAAGATAGAAGGTCATATCGGCATCACTGGCGACACGCCAAAGATTCTCGGCTTCGTTCTTCCATTGAAAATGCTCCAGGTGTCCGGGAACGCCATGATGTCGCTGGTGGCAACCTTTCTTGTGGGAGGCCGGTCACGCGCGGATTTATCACCACCGTACGACATCTCTATCCAGATTGTTGAGGTGGAGGCAAAGGACCATCCCAAGAAAGGATGAAAAACACAGCGAGGGGACCCTGAACCCGCACGGTCATACAAGATGATCGCCTGGAGAGTATGGCATGAGCAAAGTGGCCACCTTGACCTCCAGGTCGCAGATCACCATACCAGCCGAGATCCGCCGCCGTCTCGGAATCGGCCCTGGAGACAAGGTCCTGCTCTACATCGATGCGGGCCAGGCTGTCCTCCGCCCGCTCGGGGGCAGACTGACCGACTTCCTGGAAGGCTTGGGCCGTGAGGTGTGGACCGCCGAGGGACGTGCCAACGTGCAGATCGGGCGGGATCGCGGTGCATGGGAAGATGCATGAGCCCAGGCAAACACTACGGGTATGCGTGCTTCGCTAGACACCCGCAAACATCCGTACGTTATGCGTGGGTCTGCTTGCGCAGGCAGCAGTGCTTGTACTTCTTGCCCGAGCCGCAGGGGCAGGGGTCGTTGCGGCCCACCTTGCGGCCGTCTCGCTTGATGGTCTGGACCTTGCCGCCCGAGCCGCTGGCCGCGTCCGGCGCGCCGTAGTGCATCGAGCGGCGGCGCGCCATGCGCTGGCGCATGAGCTGCTCGCCGGCGTCGTCGCTCTCGAGCTGGACCTGCATGAGCTTCTTGGCCACCTCGGTCTTGATGCGCAGGTTCATGGCCTGGAAGAGATCGTAGCCCTCGCGCTTGTACTCCTGCTTGGGGTCCTTCTGCGCGTAGCCCCGCAGGCCCACGGCCGAGCGCAGGTGATCCATGGCCAGCAGGTGATCCTTCCACTGGCCGTCGATCTCCTGGAGGTAGAAGTACTGCTCCACCCGCCGCATGTTCTCCGCGCCGACCTGCTCCTCCTTGGACTTGTAGATCGACTCGATCTCCCCCCAGAGCCTCTGCCCGATCGCCTCCCGGTTGCGCTCGATATCCGCGAGCTCCACGCGCTGCCCGAAGATGCCGTAGATCCGGTCCTCGATCCCCTTGACGTCCCAGTCCTCCGGGACGATCTCCTCGGAGCAGGTCATGTCCAGCTCTTCGATCAGCAGGTCCTCGATCAGATCGAGGATCTGATCCCGCATGTTCTCTCCGCCCAGCACCCGGCGGCGCAGGTCGTAGATGGCCTTGCGCTGCTGGTTCATCACGTCGTCGTACTCCAGCAGGCTCTTGCGGATCTCGAAGTTCTGGCCCTCGACCCGCTTCTGGGCCGAGGAGATGGAGCGGCTGACCCACTTGTGCTCGATGGGCACGCCCTCCTCCATGCCCAGGCGCTCCATCAGGCCCTTGAGCCGGTCCGCGCCGAAGATGCGCAGCAGGTCGTCCTCGAGCGAGAGGTAGAAGCGCGAACTGCCCGGATCGCCCTGGCGGGCCGAGCGGCCCCGGAGCTGGTTGTCGATCCGCCGAGCCTCGTGCCGCTCGGTGCCCAGGATGTGCAGCCCGCCGGCCTCGAGCACCTTCTCGCGCTCCTCGGCGCAGGTCTCCTGGAACCTGCGCAGCGCCTCCAGGTAGCGGTCGCGCTCGGCTTGCGGGTCGGCGTGCAGGCGCGCCAGGAAATCGGGGTTGCCGCCCAGGACGATGTCGGTGCCGCGGCCGGCCATGTTGGTCGAGATCGTGATGCCCCCGTAGCGGCCCGCCTGGGCCACGATCTCGGCCTCCTTCTTGTGGTGCTTGGCGTTGAGCACGTTGTGCTTGAGCCCGGCTTTCCTCAACCTGCGGGCGATCTCCTCGCTCTTCTCGATCGAGATCGTGCCCACCAGCACCGGCTGGCCCTTCTCGTTGAGCCCGCGGATCTCGTCGACCACCGCGCCGAACTTCTCCTCCTCGGTGCGGTAGATGACGTCGTCGAAGTCGGTGCGGCGGTTGGGCTTGTTGGTCGGGATGACGTTCACCTCGAGGTTGTAGATCTTCTGGAACTCCTCGCGCTCGGTCTCGGCGGTGCCCGTCATGCCCGCCAGCTTGTGGTACATGCGGAAGTAGTTCTGGTAGGTGATCGTGGCCAGGGTCTGGTTCTCGTTCTCGATCGGGACGCCTTCCTTGGCCTCCACGGCCTGGTGCAGGCCGTCGCTCCAGCGCCGCCCCTCGAGCACGCGCCCGGTGAACTCGTCGACGATCTGCACCTTGCCCGTCTCGGTGACGATGTAGTCCACCTCGCGCTTGAACAGGGTGTGCGCCCGGAGCGCCTGGTTGACGTGGTGCAGCATCTCGATGTTCGACGGGTGGTAGAGGTTGTCGACGCCGAGCAGCTGCTCCACCCTCGAGACGCCGTCCTCGGTCAGCACCGCGGTCCGGCTCTTCTCCTCCACGGTGTAGTCGCGGTCCCGGCGCAGCTTGGGGATGATGGCGTTGCACTTGTAGTACTTGTCGGTGGCCTCCTCGGCCGGACCGCTGATGATGAGCGGCGTGCGCGCCTCGTCGACCAGGATGCTGTCCACCTCGTCGACGATGGCGTAGTGCAGCTCGCGCTGGCAGTAGTCGCGCAGGCGGAACTTCATGTTGTCCCGCAGGTAGTCGAAGCCGAACTCGGAGTTGTAGCCGTAGGTGATGTCCGAGTTGTAGGCGTCCTGGCGCTGGGTGTCCGTCAGCCCGTGGACGATGGTGCCCACCGTCATGCCCAGCCAGCGGTAGATCTGCCCCATCCACTCGGTGTCGCGCGTGGCCAGGTAGTCGTTGACCGTCACCACGTGCACGCCGCGCCCGGCCAGGGCGTTGAGGTAGACCGACAAGGTGGCCACCAGGGTCTTGCCCTCGCCGGTCTTCATCTCGGCGATCCGGCCCTCGTGGAGCACCACGCCGCCGATGATCTGGACGTCGAAGTGCCGCATGCCCAGCACGCGCACGGAGGCCTCGCGAACGACGGCGAACGCCTCGGGCAGGAGCTCGTCGAGGATCTCGGCCTCGGTCCGGATGATGCGGGCCAGGTCCGCCTTCTCGTCGACCCCGGCCAGGCGCTCGGACTTGGCGTTCGCGAAGCGCTGCCTGAGCTCGGCCGTCTTGGCCTTGAGCTGCACATCCGTTAGAGCGCGGATGCGCGGCTCGAGCTCGTTGACCCGGAAGACCATCGGCCGGATCCTCTTGAGCGCGCGCTCGTTCTTGGAGCCGAACACCTTCCTTCCGACAAACTCAGCCAGTCCCACGGGCAAGACCTCCGATACGCGAGTCGAAGTCTAGCATCCCACAAGCTCAGTGGGAAGACCGGAGAAGGTCGATCTCTCGTGGGATGAAGGAGGTGCTCAATCTTCCAGGATGTAGTTCATGGGGTTCTCGCAAACCCCGTTGACCTCGACCTCGTAGTGCAGGTGGGGCCCCGTGCTGCGGCCGGTGTTGCCGATCTTGCCGACAAGATCCCCGCGGTCGATCCGTTCGCCCACCCGGATGCTCATCTCGCTCAGGTGGCCGTACCGGGTCCGGAGCCCGTAGCCGTGGTCGATCACGATCACCTTGCCGAAGCCCCCGCTCGTGCCCGCGAAGGTCACCACGCCGCGCGCGGGCGCCACCACCGGTATGCCGGGCTGGTTGGCGATGTCGATCCCCCGGTGCATGGTGCTCTTGCCGGTGTAAGGATCGGTCCGCGAGCCGAAGCCCGAGGTCACCCAGCCCCGGGCCGGCCAGATGGACGGAGTCGACGCCAGGCGGACCTTCTGGCCGCGCAGCACGACCTCCAGCTGCCGGATGCTGCCCTCGCGCCGCTCGGCCTCGGTGATGATCTCCTCGAGCCGCTCGCCGAGCAGGCCGATCGCCAGGTGGGGCTGCTCGCCGATGGCCAGCACGACCGGATCGATCACGGCGTCGCTCCGCTCCACGTCCGGCTGGCTGGCGTCGAAAGGTCCCACGGCCAGGTGCCGCTTGGGATCGTGCAGCTGGGTGATCGTCCGCAGCTTGGAGTCGAAGCGCTGGATGCGGTCGAGGACGGACTGCACGCTCGAGACCTTCTCGTGCACCTGCAGCAGCTCGGTGCGCAGCTCGACGTTCTGCCGGCGGAGCTTGGTGTTCTCCGCGAGCTTCTCGATCGCCTTGAAGTAGTGGATCGCCCCGAAGGTCACGCCCGCCAGTGTCGCGAACACGAGCAAGCCCAGGGACCAGAGACTCGCTCTGGAGATGCGGAACCTCCTCACTCGAGAGGAGCGATCCGGAACGACCATGATGGTAAAGCGCTTGCCCATGTCGAATCGCAAAACCCGCCGGTCTCAACGATACTCGACCGAAGCGGAAGCATTAATGCAAAGCACCGACAGCGTGTCAACCGTTTTCTGACGCCTGTCGGATCCCCTTCCTCCAACCCCGCCAGGCCGCCTTCCGGGGCCTGGGGGCTTGCCATCCGCTCTGCCCCTTGTAGCGGAGAAGGATCAAGGTGATGTTGTCCTCGCCCCCGGACTGGTTGGCCATCTGGATGAGCTGGCTGGCGGCCCGGTCGAAGTCGCCGCTCTTGAGGACGCGCCTCAAGACCTCGTCATGGACCATGCCCGTCAGGCCGTCCGAGCACAGCAAGAACACGTCGCCCGGCCTGGCCACCAGGCTGAAGGTGTCGGCCGTCACCTCGCTCTCGAAGCCCACCGATCGGGTGATGATGTTGCGGTAGCGGCTGAACTGGGCCTCCTCGGCCGTGATGAAGCCCGCCTTGATCTGCTCGTTGACCAGCGAGTGATCCTCGGTCAGCTGCTCCAGACGGCCGTCGGAGAACCGGTACAGCCGGCTGTCGCCCACGTGGGCCACGTAGGCCCGCCCGTCGCAAAACAGCATCATGGTCACCGTGGTGCCCATGCCCTCCAGCTCGGGGTTCTGCTCCGCGCGGTGCTTGATCTTCTGAGACGCGGAGCCGATGGCCTGCTGGAGCAGATCGAGCACGGCCGCCGACTCGCCGCCGTCCGAGGCCGTGTTCAGCGGAGAGGTGGCGTTGCGGGCCTCCCGGATCCGCTCCCGGAGTATCTCGACCGCCATGCGGGAGGCCTTCTCGCCCGCGGCGTGGCCGCCCATGCCGTCGGCGACCACGTAGCACATCAGGTTCGAGTCCTCCCAGAAGGAGTCCTCGTTCTTCTCCCGCTTCAGGCCGACGTCCGTGCGTGCCCAGGAGGACACCAGTCCCCCGGAGGAGCGGGGCCTGTCTTTTTTGTTGCGCTTTCTCGGGCGGCTACGCATCTTCTCGTCACACATAGCACACGCCTTGCGGAGAATCAAAAAAATGGTAGGCCCCGCCCGCCAGCGCCTCCCGGCGGCTCAGGCCTCCCGGGCCCTCTCGAGCAGCTCCCGAGCCGCTGCCCGCGCCCGGTCGCCCACCCGCTGGCCGCCGAGCATGCGGGCCAGCTCCTCGACCCGCTGCGCCTCGCCGTCCAGACGCGCGATACCGGACACCGTCCGCCCCTTCACCTGGCGCTTGTGCACGCTGTAGTGCCGGCGGGCCCAGGCGGCGATCTGGGGCAGGTGGGTGATGCACACGACCTGGTGGCCGCGGGCCACCGCGGCCAGCTTGCGCCCGATCACCTCGGCCGTCGCGCCCCCCACGCCGGCGTCGACCTCGTCGAAGACGTAGCTCGAGACCCGATCGGCATCCACCAGCACCGACTTGACCGCGAGCAGCACCCGGGAGAGCTCCCCGCCCGAGGCGACCTTGCTGAGCGGCCGGGCCGCCTCGCCGGGGTTGGCGGACAGCATGAAGCGCACGCTGTCCAGCCCGCGCTCGTCGAGCCCGGCGTCGTCCAGGTGCTCGATCTGCACGTCGAAGACCGCGCCCGGCATGGCGAGCGTGTCGAGCTCGGCGCGAAGCCGCGCCGCCAGCTCGGCGGCCACCGCCTCGCGGCGCTCGCCGAGCGCGCGGGCGAGCGCGAGGGCCTGCGCGTGCGCCCGGGTGCGGGCCTCGTCCAGCGCGGCCTTCTCGCCGGCGCTCTCGTCCAGGGCGCCGAGCTCGGCCTCCAGCTCGGCCCGCCAGCCGAGCACCGCGGACAGGTCCGGGCCGTGCAGGCGCACCAGCGCCTTGATGGCCCCCAGCCGCTGCTCGACCGCGTCCAGCCGGGCCGGATCGCTCTCGCTGCGCGCGGCCCAGACCTCGAGCTCCCGCGAGAGGTCCTCGAGGGACTGCTGGCAGCCCTCGAGCTGCGAGACCGCGGCCTCGAGCTCGGGCACGAAGCGCGTGAGCTCCTGCAGGGCCTTGCGGGCGCGGCCCAGCTGCTCGACCGCCGAGCCGTCGGCCTCGTAGAGCCCGCCGAGCGCCGCGCCCAGGCCGGCGGCGATCTTCTCCGCGTTCGCGAGCCGGCTCCGCTCCAGTGCGAGCTCCTCGTCCTCGCCCGGGCGGGGATCGACCTGCCGGATCCGCTCCAGGCTGTAACGTAAATAGTCCTCGCGCTCGGCGCGCTGGCGCTCGAGCCGGGCGAGCTTCTCGCAGGCCCGGTCGAGCTCGCGAAAGCGGGAGACCGCGTCTGCGACCCGGGCCCGCTCGGCGCCCAGGCCGCCGAAGTCGTCCAGGATCTCCAGGTGGCGCTCCTCGTCCGTCAGCCCCACGTGCTCGTGCTGGCCGGAGATGTCGACTTGATCGCGGGTCAGCTCCGCGAGCACGGCCAGGGTGACGGGCCGGTCGTTTACGAAGATCCGGTTGCGCCCGCTGCGCGAGACCACCCGGCGCACGAGCATCTGCTCGCCGTCGGCCAGCTCGAGCTCCGCGAGCCGCGCCTGCCCCCCGGGCGGGAGCCGGAAGACCCCCTGGACCTCGGCCGAGTCGGACTCCGAGCGGATCATGTCCTCGCTCGCCCGCCCGCCGAGCAGCAGGTGAAGCGCGTTGACCAGGATGGACTTGCCGGCCCCGGTCTCGCCGGTCACGACGCTGAAGCCGGGCTCGAGCTCGACGTCGAGCCTGTCGATGATGGCGAAGTCGCGAATGGACAGCCGGGCCAGCATGGCACCCTCGCTCCGGAGACCGAAGCTCTACCACGGGCGCGCCCGGTCGAGCAAGGTGCTCTGTCCTTAGATCGGCCGGTTGTGCATCTGGAAGTACCAGGCCTCGTCGCTCGCGTGCATCAGCCCGTCCGGGCGGCCGGGCAGGAGCCAGAAGCGGGGCGGGAAGAGGGCCTCGAGGTGCTCGAGGGAACGGAGGCCGAGCCCCTGCTCGGCCGCCTGGGCCTCGAGGTAGTCGGCCCACGCGGCATACGGGTCGTCCAGGCCCCGGATGTATGTCACGAGCTGCAGCGCCGGGCCGAGCGGCACGACCTCCACCCGGGCCTCGAGGTCGAGATCGGCGACCAGGGCGCGGGCGTCGGTGCCGGCGTCGTCGTACAGCCGCAGGCGGGCCTGCATGCCGACCGAGACGTCGCTGGCCGAGGGTGGGTGCTCGAAGCGGATCCAGGCCAGCAGCCGGACGTCCGCGTACTCGCCGCCGGGCTCGGGGCGCCACTCGCTCCGCCAGTCGCGGCGCAGCCAGGTGCGGCCGTCGTCGACCGTGCGGTAGGCCATGCGGTTGAGCACCAGCCGGCCCGGCCGGGCGCCGATCGGGAGCCGGCCCGGCTCGACCGGCAGCTCGCCGTCCTCGAGCACGGACAGCGTGAAGCGCGCGAAGCCGCTGTCCACCCCCGGCCAGGCGCCGCTCGTCAGCTCGAGCAGGCCGCCGGTCGTGGCCGTGTAGGAGCCGCTCTCCTCCATGCGCGGCTCGCCCCCGCAGCCGTCGCGGTCCAGCCGGGCGAG
Organism: Deltaproteobacteria bacterium; assembly: GCA_016935365.1. Taxonomy (GTDB): domain Bacteria; phylum Myxococcota; class B64-G9; order B64-G9; family B64-G9; genus JAFGRB01. Next base: position 534 of record JAFGRB010000386.1, on the reverse strand, counting down.
CTGCAAGCGGTCCGGGAGCTCGAAGCTCCACCACTCCTCTACCGCCTCGCAGCCGGCCACGGCGGAGCGGATCCAGTGGCCCTCGAGCAGCTCGGGCCAGGTCGTGTAGGCGAGCTCCCCGAAGCCTTCCGGGCCCAGCTCTCCGCCGCCGCAGGCGGCGAGCGCGAGCGCGAGGCAGGTCGAGGCGAGTCCATGTCTCATGGTACCGATCCTACCCGCATCGCGGGTGATCGGACAAGCCCGAGTGGCAGCGCCCCTCCAGGGCGCTTGTGTATTCCTACCTTTTATAACCTGGGGCTGAAGCCCCAGGCTTTATCCCCCCGCTGCTTCGCAGCGGAAGAACTCAGACTCGTTTTCGCTGCGAAGCAGCGATGGGTAATAGTCTGGGCTGAGGAATCCGCGCTGTAGCGTTTTCACCCCCACCCGGGCTTCGCCCGACCTCCCCCATCAAGGGGGAGGTGTTTTTTCGAAAGCGTACAAAGTGTTACGTCCCTCCCCTGGCGGGAGGGACCGGCCGAAGGCCGAGGGAGGGGG
>JAFGRB010000035.1 GCA_016935365.1 Deltaproteobacteria bacterium | reverse complement strand
TTTCGCAAAGCCCCCTCGCTGCTGGAAGTCAATTCCAGCAGCTACACCCCAAAACGACCGCCCTTCGGGCGGCCAGCCCTGAAAACAGACGCGGTCTGGAAACCGCGCTTGTTTTAGGACTAGAATAGCACTCTTTGGCCAGAATCTCCCAACCCTGCTGATCCGGGACGCCAGATCGTCGTGCAAATCAAGGAGCTGTGCCGAAGTCGAGCGGAGGCGTGGTTCTCCACGTCGAGCATCGACTTCGGTGCTGCGACGCCGAGTTGCGCGACGAGGTGGCGTATCCGGGTTCGGGTGGACTTGGCGACCCGCGTGAGGTAGGGATCGGACATGCGGGTGACGATCCTGGGCTCGGGCACGTCGAGCGGAGTGCCGGTCGTGGGATGCAACTGCGATGTCTGCCGCTCGGACGACCCGCGCGACGATCGCATGCGGGCTTCGGCCTGGCTCGAGCTCGACAACGGCCGGGCCCTGCTGATCGACACGTCCACCGACCTGCGACAGCAGTGCCTGCGCTTCGGCGTCCGGAGAGTCGATGCGGTGCTCTTCACCCACGCCCACGCCGATCACCTGCACGGCATCGACGAGCTCCGGCTCTTCAACCTCTGGCAGCAGGCCGAGATCCCCTGCTACGCCGAGCCGGGCGCCGCCGAGAGAATCCGGCTCTACCTGGGCTACATCTTCGATCCCGGACCGGCCAAGAGCTTCCGGCCGGGGCTCGCGCTCCACGAGGTCCAGGGCTGCTTCGAGGCGGCGGGCGCGCGCGTGCAGCCCGTGCCGCTCATGCACGGGGATCAGCCGGTGTTCGGGTATCGCATCGGCGGCTTCGCCTACCTGACCGACGTGAGCGAGATCCCGGACCTGTCCTGGTCCCTGCTCGGGGGGCTCGACCTGCTCGTCCTGGACGCGCTGCGTCAGGATCCCCATCCCACCCACTTCAGCCTGGACGAGGCGCTGGTCGCTGCGGCGCGTATCGGGGCCGGCCGGACCGTGCTGACGCACATCTCTCACCGGATGCGGCATGCGGAGATCAACAAGGCCTTGCCAGACGGGGTGGATTTGGCATACGACGGAATGAGGCTCGAGGTCTAGAGGCCAGGAAGAAGCTCTGCTGCAGGGATGCTCAGAAAGGAGCTCAAGCATGATCGTTGGCGTGCCCAAGGAAATCAAAGTGCGGGAGTACAGGGTGGGGATGACGCCCGGCGGGGTCAAGAAGCTCGTCGACCGGGGCCACAAGGTCATCGTGGAGACCAAGGCCGGTCTCGGCAGCGGGCTCGCGGACGATCTCTACCATGCCGCCGGCGCCGAGATCGTCAAGGACATCCGCTCGGTGTACGAACGGGCGGACATGGTCGTCAAGGTCAAGGAGCCCATCGAGCCCGAGTACGGGCTGATCCGGGAGGATCAGATCATTTACACCTACCTGCACCTGGCCGCGGATGAGACCTTGACCCACAAGCTCGCGGAGCGCAAGTGCATCGCCATCGCCTACGAGACCATCCAGCTGACCGACGGCTCTCTGCCGCTGCTCAAGCCGATGAGCGAGGTGGCCGGACGAATGGCCACCCAGGTCGGCGCCAACACGCTGGAGAAGGAGCACGGCGGCAAGGGCCTGCTGCTCGGAGGGGTGCCCGGCGTGCGCAAGGGCAAGGTCGTGGTCATCGGCGCAGGGGTGGTCGGCCTGAACGCCACCAAGATCGCGGTCGGCATGGGGGCCCAGGTCACCGTGCTCGACATCAACCTCAATATGCTCAACTACTTCGACGACATCTTCCAGGGGCGGGTCCAGACGATCTACTCGGACAGCGAGAGCCTTCGCCAGGCGGTCTCGGCAGCCGACCTGCTCATCGGGGCCGTCCTCATCCCGGGGGCCAAGGCCCCCAAGCTGGTCACCCGGGACATGCTGGCGGACATGGAGGACGGCTCGGTCATCGTCGACGTGGCCGTCGACCAGGGAGGCTGCATCGAGACGACCCGGCCCACGACCCACGACGAGCCGACCTTCACGGTCGAGGGCGTGGTGCACTACTGCGTGGCCAACATGCCCGGGGCCGTGGCCCATACCTCCACCTTCGCCCTGACCAACACGACCATCCGCTATGCCTGCATGCTGGCTGACCTGGGCGCCGAGGGCGCTGCGGCCAGGGATCCCGCCCTGGCCCTGGGATTCAACGCCTACAAGGGCCACATCACCTGCTCGGCCGTGGCCGAGGCCTTTGGGCTTTCCTGCAAGCCGATCGAGGAGCTCATCGGCTAGCGCCGGGGTCGGGACGGCCCGGTGGGGCTGGAATACCCTCCGGGGCTCGATTGTTGCCCCCACGGGTCTCGGGTCTCAAAAAGACCAGCCTGGTCCAGAAAAGGAGCTCTGGGACGTGTTCTTCAGCAAGGGCAAGAAAGCCGAACGGCGAGCGGTCTTCGAGGAGCAGATGCTCGAGCACCTCGACGCCCTGTACGGCACGGCCCTTCGCATGACGGCCGATCGGGCGACGGCCGAAGATCTCGTCCAGGACACCTATCTGCGGGCCTTGCGCTTCCGGCACAAGTTCGAGCCGGGCACCAACCTGCGCGCCTGGATGTTTCGGATGATGGTCAACCTCCACATCAACAAGTGCCGGCGCGAGCGCCGCGGCCGGCAGATCCACGAGGGCCTGGAGCGCCACGACATGGCCGAGCGGGTGCTGCCCAGCGAGAAGATGGCCCCCACCAGGCGTCCGGAGGAGTACTTCTTCGAGCGCATGATGTCCGACGACGTGGCCCGGGCCCTCGACGCCCTGCCGCGCGACTTCAAGATGGTCGTGCTGCTCGCGGATATCAACGGCTTCCGCTACAGCCAGATCGCCGAGATCTTGAATATTCCGGTGGGGACCGTCATGTCGAGACTGCACCGGGGGCGGCGTTTGCTCAGGGAGTCGCTCCACGCCTTTGCGATCGAGGAAGGATACATCAAACCGACGGAGGGCGAGACGGCGGATCTGGAAGCGTTCCGGCGCAGCAAGCAGGACCGGGAGGTGGGCTGATGGATTGCCAGGAGGTGTGCAGGTTCCTCCAGGTCTACCTGGACGGCGAGTTCGACGAGGACGATCGCCGGGACGTGGAAGCCCATCTGGCCACCTGCGCCGCCTGCCGGGCCAGGGCGGAGTATGAGCGGCGCTTCCGGGAGGCGATCCGCGCCAGGATCCCGAAACCGGCTGCGCCGGAAGCGTTTCGGGCGCGGCTGGTCCAGGCCATGCGGGGCCACCGGGACCGCTCGAGCTTCCCAAGACGCCTGGTCTGGAGCTCGGTGCCAGCCGCAGCCGTGCTGGCGCTCGTCGTCACCTTCACCTGGACGGTCACCAGCGGCTTCTCACCGATGGTCGACGAGGCCATCTCCAGGCATTCCACCGAGACGCCCGTGGAGGTCAACACCGCGAGCTCGGACGAGGTGGAGGGCTGGTTCCGGGCCAAGGTCGACTTCAACGTGGCGCTGCCCCGCTTCTCCTCCCGGCGCCTGAGCCTGGTCGGGGCGCGCCTGAGCCACATGGCAGAGCGTCAGGCGGCCCTGGTGAGGTACCGCCAGGGCCTCCGGCGCTACAGCCTCCTGGTGACCGCGGATCGGGGCGAGGCCATGGAGGGCCAGCGCTGCCAGCGGGTCGAGCAGCACGAGCTGTGCCTGACCGAGCGCCGGGGCTACTCGGTGGTCTTCTGGCGCTCGCGCGGGCTGGTCTACTCCATGGTGGGGGACACCGGGGCCTCCGATCTGCTCGAGGTACTCCACTCGGCCCTGGCCCGGGGAGAGCCCCTGGCACCCTAGCCCACGACCGCCCTTCGGGCGGCTAGCCCTGAAAACAAACGCGGCTTGGAAAGCCGCGCTTGTTTTGGGCCTAGCTGCTTTCTTGCAGTCGTCTTTTTTTTAGGCTACGATTTGTTGACAGGTCAGGTGGCCTTGCAATAGAGTATGTCCCCGTGTAGCTTCGGGAATCCGGCCACCCATCGGAAGAGGATTTCTCGGTATGCCCAAGCGGATCCTGGTCATCGAGAGCGAGGAGGACTTCGCGAAGTCCCTGGCAGACAACCTTTCTCGATACGACTGCGAGGTCACGGTCATCGGCGATGGCAAGAAGGGCCTCCAGGCGGCCAAGACCGATGAGCCCGATCTGATCCTGCTGCGCGTGGAGCTGCCCCGAATGAGCGGGTACTCCATCTGCAACAAGCTCAAGAAGGACAGGAAGCTCAAGGCCATTCCCTTGCTCATCATGTCCTCGGAGGCCACGGAGGAGACCTTCGACCAGCACCGGCGGCTCAAGTACCGGGCCGAGGACTACATCATCAAGCCTTTCGAGACCAAGGCGCTCGTCGAGAAAGTCCGCGCCCTCGTCGATCTGCCGGATCGGGTGGACGAGGAGGAGCTCATTCCCATCGAGGACGAAGCCATCTCCATCGAAGACGACGACGAGTCTTTCTCCTTTGACGAGATCGAGGATCTGGGGAGCGTGGAGGACGAGGTGCTGGACCTCGGAGGGGACGACTCCACGGTGGTCATGGAGAGCCCGCTCAGCTCCGATGCCGACATGGAGAGCTTCGACGAGGTCTTCGAGGAGCTGCAGGTCGAGGATGAAGCGGAGGCTGCCGCAGAGCCCGAGGCGGCAGACGATGAGCTCGACCTGGACCAGGTGCTCGAGTCGCTGGACGACGAGGATGAGGAGTTCGACATCGGGGCCCCGAAGGCCACACAGGAGGACGAGATCGACCTGGAGAGCCTCGAGGAGCTGGATGCCGAGTTGAGTGCCGTGGAGGAAAGCGAGGAGGCCGATTCGAGCGGCATCGAGGACAGCCTCCTCGAGAGCCTCGAGGTGGAAGAGCCGGCCCAGGAGCCCGAGGCAGCCCTGCCGGACGAAGTGCCCGTCGACGTGACCGAGGAGCCCCCTCTGGAGATGACCATCGAGGAGCCGGCCCTGGAGGTGATCGAGGAGCCGGTTGCAGAGATCGACGATACCGATCTGCGGCGAAGGCTCGAGAGCGTCAAGGAGGACAACCAGGCGCTTCGGGAGAAGCTGGCCAAGCTGGAGAAGGCCGACCAGACCTTCAAGGAATACGAGGAGAAGCTGGGTCGGTACAGCAAGGTGGAGGAGACCAACAAGGAGCTGGAGGAGAAGGTCACCGCGCTTCAGCGCCAGCTGGAGGAGAGCCAGAAGCGGCTGGAGAAGAGCGTGGCTGCCGGTTCCACGCCCGATCCCGTGCTGACCACGAGGCTCTCGAACGCCGAGGAGGAAAACCAGCACCTGCGGGAGAAGGTCACCAAGCTCGAGGAGCGCCTGGAGGAGATGCACCAGTCCTTCGAGAAGCGCGAGACCGAGCTGGGCAGCCTGCGCACGAAGACCTCATCCAAGGACAAGGAGTTCTTGGCCCTCAAGTCCACCATCAACACCAAGGACCGGGAGATCGTCGATCTGAAGGATCAGGTCACCCGCAAGGAGCAGGAGATCCTGGATGTCCAGGACACCGTGTCCGAGCGGGAGAGCGAGATCGCCAAGCTCCAGGAGACCATCGCCGGGCGGGACCGGGACATCAAGGAAAAGGACGCCAAGTACGAGAGCTTGCTGAGGGAGAAGAACGAGCTCCACGAGCAGTTCCAGAAGACCACGGCCGATTGGGAGGAGCGCTACACGGAGGAGACGGCCCAGCTCGAGCACAAGATCAAGGTCATGGAGGAGGACTTCGGCAAGGCGAGGGTCGATCTCGACAGGGGCCTCGCCGAGGCCCAGCGCGCCACCGACAGCCTCAAATCGGAGATCGCCGAGCTCAACCAGCGGCACGGCGACGAGGTCTTCGGCCTGCGCGCCCGCTTCAAGGGCGAGATCGAAAACCGGGACTCGCGGATCTCCGAGCTGGAAGGCGATCTGGAGAGCATGACCGCCAAGTACGAGCAGGAGGCCGCCGAGCACGAGAACACCCGCGATGAAGCCGCGCGCATCCCCGGCCTCGAGGAGGAGCTCCAGAGCGCCAACGAGCGAATCGAGGCGCTCGAGAAAGAAGTGTCCGAATTGAAGGAGTCGGTCGAAGAGCACGAAGAGCGGGTGCTCAAGGCCTACCAGAAGATCAAGAGCGACGAGGACATCAAGGAGAAGGCCCGCAAGGCGGTCGAGATCGCCTTCACGCTGCTGGCCGATCAGGTCTCCGGCGAGGATGCCGTCGAGGATGACGGCCTCGACGAGGCCCGGACCTGAAAGCAAGCGCGTTTTTTTGAAACCGCGCTTGTCTTCGATCTAGTCCTAAAACAAGCGCGGCTTTCCAAGCCGCGTTTGTTTTCAGGGCTAGCCGCCCGAAGGGCGGTCGTTTTGGGGTGAAGCTG
>JAFGRB010000385.1 GCA_016935365.1 Deltaproteobacteria bacterium | reverse complement strand
GCCAGGGGAGGGACGGATAACACTCTGTGCACATTGTAAAATCCACCTCCCCCTCGACGGGGGAGGTCGGGCGAAGCCCGGGTGGGGGTGAAAACGCGACAGCGCGGATGCCTCGGAATGCGTCCGCGTTGCGCCAGCGCCGAGCACCCCCGTCCGCGCTCGGGCGATTGACCGCGCTCACTTGAGCGAGACGACCGTGACGCCGTCGCCGCCCTCCTCGGGCGTGCCGGAGCGGAAGTGCCGGGGATAGGGGGAGCTGGCCAGGTGCGCCCGCACGGCCGCCTTGAGGGCTCCGGTCCCGTGGCCGTGGATCAGGAAAGCGGCCGGCTCGCCGCGGCCGAAGAGCCCGTCGAGGAACTTGTCCACCGCCTCGACGGCCTCGTCGCTGCGCATGCCGCGCAGGTCCAGGGTGTTGTCGGCAGAGCGGATCTCGGTCGGTGCGATCTCTGCGCCTGGAAGTGTCCCCGTGGGCCTGGCTTCCGGCCGGAGCGAAGCTCGGCGCAGCAGCCGTACCTGCTCCACGGGGACCCGGGTGCGCATCAGGCCCAGCCTCACCGTCAGCATGCCGCTGCGCGGATCGACCGAGCTGATCTCGCCGTCCTGGCCCAGCTTGAGCAGCCGGATCGTGTCGCCGGGCTGGAGATCGTCCGCGCCCGGACCCGGTCCTGCCTCGCCGTGCTCCTCTGGTGGCTCGCCCTGGGCCTGCTGTCGGAGCTGCTTCTCGATCTGGATCAGGCGCTGGCTCGAGTCGACGGTCTGCTTCATGCCGCGCGGCTGGCGCATCGACTCGATCACGGAGGCCACCTCCTTGCGCACCGCCGAGATATCGGCGAGCAAGGCGGTCCGGCCCTCCTCCAGGAGCTGCTGCTTGCGCCGGCTGAAATCGTCCGCCGCGCTGCGGTGCTCACGGCGGGCCTGCTCCGCGAGCTCGCTCCTGTCGGCCAGCTCGCTCCGCAGTGCGCTGAGCGACTGGCGCTCCTGCTCGAGGCTGGCCAGCATCTCGTCCAGCTTGCGCTCCGCGCCGTCCAGGCGCTTGTGGGCCGAGTCCAGCACGGCCTCGGGCATCCCCAGGCGGCGGGCGATGTCCAGGGTCAGGCTCCTGCCGGGCACATCCGGGTGCAGGGCGTAGGTGGGCGCCATGGCCTCCAGATCGAAGCCGACACTGGCATTCGCGAGGCGCTCGTCGCGGTAGGGCAGCTGCTTGAGATCCTCGTAGTGGGTCGTGACCAGACCGCAGGCGCCGGCTTCCACGAGGGTCTCCAGGATCCCGCAGGCCAGGGCCGCGCCGTGGCGCGGATCCGTATCCGCGACCAGCTCGTCCAGCAGCACCAGCGAGCCGTGCCCGGCGCGACCGAAGATGCGGGCGATCTGCTCCGCGTGGGCCGAGAAAGTCGACAGACCGCGGCTGATGTCCTGGGCGTCGCCGATCACGGCGCACAGGCGCTCGATGAGGCCGACCCGGGAGCCCTCGGCCGACGGCACCGGCAGGCCGGCGTGGGCCATCAGACTGATGAGGCCCAGGGTCTTGAGCACGACGGTCTTGCCGCCGGCATTCGGGCCGGAGACGATCAGCACCCGCTTGTCCGCGGGCAGGCGGATGTCGTTGGGCACCGGACGGGTGCCGGCGAGCACCATGAGAGGATGGCGGGCCGAGCGAAGATCGAAGCCCTCGCCGGCCACCTCGATCCAGCATCCCGCCAGCTCCCCGGCCAGCCGCAGCGAGGCCTGCACTTGATCGAACGCGGCCAGGCAGCGCAGGTTGTCCTCCAGCGCATCTGCGTGCTCCACGATCTCCTGGCTGTAGGCCGCCAGGATGCGCCGCTGCTCCTCCTTGACCGCCGCCCGGGCGATCTTGAGGCGGTTGCCGCTGTCGACGATCTGGGTCGGCTCGACGAAGAGGGTGGCACCGCTCTGGGAGGTGTCGTGCACGATGCCCTCGATCTGGCTGCGGCAGTCCGCCCGGACCGGCAGGACGTAGCGGTCGGCTCGCTGGGTGATGTAGGCCTCGCGCAGGCAGGCGGCGATCCGGCTCGATCGGAGCATGCCCTCGAGCCGGCCGCGGATGCCCTCTGCCAGGGCGCGCTCCGCGCTGCGCAGCTCGTGCAGCTCGGGGCTGGCGCTGTCCCGCAGCTGGCCGCTCGCGTCGAAGGCGGCGGCCAGGTCGCGGCCGGGAGCGGTCAGGTCGTGGCTGCCGCGGGCGACGGCCAGCAGCGCGGTGCCCACCTCGGCTCCCTCGTGCAGCAGGAAGCGGCGCACGCGGGAGCTCGCCAGCATGGCCCGGGCCACCCGCAGCACGGCATCGCAGGAGAGGACCCCGCCCTTGCGAGCCCGAGCCAGATCGGCCTCCACGTCCTCGACCGTCTCCGCCGGGATCTCCCGGCCGGTCTCCTGCAGGCGCGTGAGCTCGCGGCAGCGGGCCTGGCGCTCGACGATTTCCCCTGCGTCGGAGCTGGGCGAGAGCGTCAGGCAGCGCTTGTGCCCGAGCGGGGTGCGCGCATGGCGGGCCAGGCGCGCGCGCAGCTCGTCCCAGCCGAGCTGGGCAGAGGCGCCCTCGTCGAGCGCGATCCGCGCACCCCCGCTCGAAGCGCTCTGGCGAAGGGGGCTCGAATCCTCGGCGGGAGGCGGCGCTTCGTGGCTGTCCGGCATGTGCAGCTGCGGTGCCCGGAGATCATTCGCCTTCGCAGGCATCCCCCTGGCGGTCGCCGTCGCTGTCGAGCTGGTTGCCCTGCTTCAGCTCTCCCAGGGTGACGACCCCGTCCTCGTTCCGGTCGCAGTACAGGATGTAGGGGGCCTTGCGCTTGAGCACCGTCAAGCACTCCGAGAGGATGGCCGGGCTGAGATCCTCAAGGTCCTTGATGTCGAGCCGGCCGTTGTGGTCGGCATCGCAGATCTCGAAGGGCGAGAAGTCGCCCGGGATGAGCAGGCAGTCGAAGCCGTTGGGCGTCTTCCAGCAGTTGTCGCACGAGTCCGACACGCCGTCGGAATCCGCGTCCTCGTACTCGCCAGAACCGTCCGAGTCGATCAGGATCTGGCCGCCGTCGTAAAGAGACCTCGGATTCGTGAACCACTTGGCCCACTCCACGGTCGAGGGCGGCCCGTAGATGCACTCGGCGTTCTCCGGGAACTTCTGGGCGCTCTTGTCCTGCCCGTTCTCGTCCATGGAGTCATACTGGTCGGGCACGCCGTCCGAGTCGGCATCGTAAGCAGAGCAATCGAAGGAGGCCAGGATGGAGTCGCAGGTGTCGGTCTGCTGGAGGATGGGGTGCTTGATGACCGGCTCGAGAGGAAGCGCGCAGACCCGGACGGGCTTGCCGTTATCGCCCTTGATGACGGTGCCGGACTGGCGATCGCGCATGTAGCAGTCGTTCGCGGGGGGCAGGTAATAGTGGTTGCCCGGCTTCTCCCACTTGTCCCATACGCCGTTGTCCTCGGTGCCCGTGGGGTTCGTATCGGGGTTGTAGTCGTCGCCGGAGGGATCCGGGTTGGCGACCTCGTGATAGTCTGGGTCGTTCTGGTCCCAGTGGCCGTTCTCGTTCTCGTCGTCGAAGGGCTCGCCTGGCTCGTAGAGCCCGTTGCCCTCGGTGCCCGTGGGGTTCGTCTCGGGATCGTAGTTGTCGCCGGACGGATCCGGGTTCGTCTCGGCGTCGTAGCCGGGCTCGTTCCGGTCGCGAAGCCCGTCCGTACCCCAGTCGTCGAAGGGCTCCTCCGGGTCGTACTCGCCGTTGCCGTTCGCGTCGGTGTACTCGTCCCTGTCCGCCCGGTTGTCCTCGCCCAGGTCGCCGGGCGAGACGCAGGCCAGGGTGCTGCCGGGGATCTCGGTGCAGGTGTTCTGGATGCAGACCTCGTTCCGGGCGCATTCCTGCGTCTCGCAGTGCATGGGGTAGCATCCACTGCCGTTGTGTCGCTCATGCGGGTCGGTGCAGTTCCGCTCGCCTTCGGACAGGACCTTCATCTCGACCGCCGGCTCGGCGCACGGGGAGCAGGCGCACAGCGAGCGCTGCTGGAAGTACTTGGCCAGGCAGTAGACCGAGGCCGGGTAGTGCGGCGTGATGACGCTGTAGCGGTTGAAGTTGGGGTCGTCCTCGGCCACGTCGGCCTGCTCCACGCTCGACATCCAGGCGTTGTCATCGTAGCAGCCGCAGAGCTTGATCTCGGCCGCGTCGCAGGATGTGCAGTCGAAGAACGGCCAGCCCGTGTCCAGGGCCTGGGCGGCCAGCAGGCAGATGTCGTCGTCACAGGGCTGGGCCCCGGCGGCAAAGGGGTCGGAGTCCTCCAGGAAGGCCTCCACCTCGGCCCGGATCTCGTCGATGGCCTCCTCGCAGGGCTGCTTGCAGCCGGAGAGGCAGAGGAGCAGGACGGCGAAGGCGGTCAGTAGTCTCAGTGCCAGGCGCATGAATGCGGTCTCCGATTCGGGCTACCCCGGCCCAAGGGGCCGAAGGATAAGGGTTTGTCGGCCGGATATGGGGTAGCATTGCCACCCTGGAATGTCAAGCGAAAACTGTGGGTTCATGCCCGGCACGTGCCTCGCCCGGGCTCGGGGAGCTTGTGGGCCATGGCGCTTTCTGGTAATCGATCCGGGCAGCTCGAGGAGTCGGGATGAGAAAGCTCTTGCTCGTGTGCTGTGCATGCCTGGGTGTGTTTCTGGGTCAGGCAAGGGCCGACTCCGTCGAGGAGATCGGCGAACAGCGCGGAGAGGAGCAAGGCGGACCCAAGGGCTCGCTGGGCTGGTTCAAGGCCGGGGTGGACCTGCTGCGCTCGGGTGAGCACCGGGCTGCGCTGGCCCGCTTCGAGCGCGCGCGTTCCATGTCGCCCAAGTGGGCGCTGCCGCACCTGGAGATCGCGGTGGTCCACCTGCTGACCGACAACGATCGGAAGGCGATCGCGGAGTCTCTGGCCAAGGCGGTCGAGCTGGGACCGGAGATCCCCCGGGCCCACTATCTCTACGGGGTCTTCTTGCAGGAGCAAGGCCAGCGCGACCAGGCCGTACGCCACCTGGTCAAGGCGCTCAAGCTGCGACCCTCGATGGTGGACGCCCGCTTCCGGCTGGCCACCCTCTACGTGGAGCAGGGACGGCAGGTCAAGGGCATCGAGCAGTTCGAGCTGGTGCTCGGCCAGCGCCCCTCGCACATGGGCTCTCGCCGGAATCTGGCCGTGCTGTACGAGCAGTCCGGCCAGCTGGAGCAGGCCGAGAGGCAGCTGCAAGCCATCTCCCAGCTCTTTCCGAACAACGCGTATCACTTGACCGTGCTGGGGCGCTTCTACGAACGGGTGGGCTGGGCGGGCAAGGCCAAGGCAGCCTACAAGCGCGCCGAGCGGATCGAGCCCAGTGGACAGCCGCGGCGGATGCGTCCCCTGCTCAAGTCTCGCGACTAGGCCTAAAACAAGCGAAGAACATATAGCAAAATGTGAAGCTGGCATCCAAAATATCAGGGCGTAGACATCTTTCTCCAGG
>JAFGRB010000384.1 GCA_016935365.1 Deltaproteobacteria bacterium | reverse complement strand
CTCCATACGGTCAGATGGAGGGCGTAAGCCATCCATCCGCGGGGGGTACAGCCGCCCGGACCTGTGCCGGGCGGCGAGGGGGGCGCGGGGCGCCCCCCTCCATATCAGGGCTGGGGTTATCCCCAGCCGGACGGCGCCTCGGTAAGCTGCACGGCGGCGGATAAACCGCCTACATTACTCAAGCGTCTCTAGCGGCTGTCTTCCGTTTCCCGGTCTTCGGAGGCGCGCTGGGCGGGAAGCGCCTGTGGCTCGCAGGCGGGGGGCGAGCTTCCCCAGCGGCGCTCGAGCCAGGGGCGCAGGCGGAGCTTGCGGAGCATGGGCGTGAGGAAGTAGCGGGCCGTGGCGGTCAGGGCGATCAGACCGGCCGCGGCGAGCCCGGCGATGGCGGCCGTGGGCGCCGGGCCCTCGCCCATGAAGGCCGGCAGCGATCCGGCCAGCAGACCCGCGGCCACGAGCCCCCAGAAGATCTCGATACCCAGGCCCCGCACGCTGCTGCGCAGCCTGGCCGACTCGGGATCGCGAACGTTGATCGAGAGCCGGCCGCCCTCCATGTCCAGCAGGATCTGGGAGACCTGCCTGGGGACCTCGTCCAGGAAGTTCGACACCAGCAGCAGCGAGCGCAGCAGCCCGCCGCGCAGGTCGTCCGGGTTGAAGCGGTCGAGCAGCAGGCGCTGGACGTAGGGCGCGGTCGCCTCGGCCACGTCGAGACCCGGGTCGAGCCTGCGGATCGTGCCGTCGATCGTGCCCAGGGCCTTGGAGATCAGCACGTACTCGGCCGGGATGCGGACGTCGTGCTGCACCGAGAGGTCGATCAGGCGCTTGAGGAGCTGGCCGGTGTTGACCTCGCCGAGGGTCCTGTGCAAGGTGCTCTCGAGCATGCGTTCGATGTCGGCCTTGAGCTCGCCGAGATCCACGCGGTGCCGCTGCACACCGATGCGGTAGACGAGGCGGGCGACCGTGTCGGGCTCGCGCAGCACCACCCCCAGGCCCAGCAGGACGAGCGTGCTTCGCATGCCCGTGCTCAGCCGGCCCACCTGGCCGAAGTCCAGCAGCCCCACCCGGCCGTCGGGGAAGAAGCGCAGGTTGCCCGGGTGCGGGTCGGCGTGAAAGAGCCCGTCCTCGAAGATCTGCTGGTAGCTGCCCTCGATCAGGTTGCGGGCGGCCTTGCGGGCCATCTCGCTGCCGGACTCGACCGCGTCGAGGTGCACGCCCTCGATGAAGGTCATGCTGAGCAGCTCGCGGGTGCACAGGCCGGCGACCGGCTCGGGGACGATCAGCTTGCCGCGCGCCGCGAACTTCTTCGCGAAGGCCTGCAGGTTCTCGGCCTCGCGCTGCAGGTCCATCTCCAGCCCGATGGCCCGGTCGAACTCCCGCACCACGCCGACCGGATCCCACAGGCTCGATTCCTCCACGACCGCCTCGAGCAGGTGGGCCAGGTAGTAGAGGATGTCCAGGTCGGCCCGGACCGTGCGCTCGATGCCCGGCCGCTTGACCTTGACCGCCAGCTCGCGGCCGTCGGCCCCTGCCGCCCGGTGGACCTGGGCGATGCTGGCCGAGGCGATCGGCTCGGGATCGAAGCGGGCGAAGACCGCCTCGGGCGCCGCGCCGAGCTCCCGCTCCAGCACCCGCCGCAGATCGGCGGCCGGGATGGGCGGCGCGCTGTCCTGCAGCGGCCGCAGCGCGCTGGCGTAGGGCTCGGGCACCAGGTCCGGCCGGGTGGACAGCAGCTGGCCCATCTTGATGAAGGTCGGGCCGAGCTCGCACAGCACCCTGGCCAGCCGCTGGCTTCCCGGGCTCGTGCCGGCGCTGGGCTGGGCTGGCTTTCCGAGCCCCAGCCGCTGGAAGATCCGCGCCCGGTCGAGCAGGTCGCCGAAGCCGTGCTTGACGAGCACCTGGAGGATCTGACGCATGCGGTTCAGATCGCCGACCGCCTCGCGCAGCATGCGGCCTCCCAAGAATCAAGTGGAACGAGGGCAGACCGTTCCCAGCTCATTTGCCAGGAGAGAGGGAATCGGATCTCCGGTCCAGCAGAGACGACTTCGCGTCTGCCTTCTTCTTTCGTCGGACCAGTCTCGATCCAAGCGAGGTCTGGCGCTCTCTCAGATCAGCAAATATCGCGTTCAGATCGAAGTCGAATTTCTCTGCGAGCTGTCTTCGCACTCGCCGCACCTCTGAAACGATCGGGTCTTCCCGCATGACGTCACTCTCCCATGAGCTCCTCGGGCACGCAGATGAGCGCCATTGGATGATAGCTGATGATAGTAGTCTCGAGGTAGACGGATTCCATTTCAGGGCCTTTTTTCATTTTCAAACTGTCATACAGGGCCGGGAAAAACAAGGGGCGAGAGCTCGGTTCTCTTGCCTTTTCTGGTCGCTGGCTGCAAACTCGAATCCATGAGGGCAAAGTCTCTCTGCTTCTTCATCCTCTCGCTCGGCCTGGCTTTCCTGGCGCTTGGCTGCTCGTCCGGCAGCGGGGCGTGCAAGCAGGACCGCGATTGCGGCCCGGGCTTCCGGTGCGTCAGCGGGATCTGCATGGAGGTGGGCCGCGACGCGGGCGACGGCGACGCGGGCGGCGATCCGGGCGGAGACCCGGGCGGGGACCCGGGCGGGGATCCGGGCGGCGATCTGGGCGGCGACGAGGCGCCGGCCTGGCTCATCCAGCCCGGCGTGGGCATCGGACCCTTGCGGGTCAGCCAGTCGAGCTCGTCCTTCACGACGCTGGGCGAGATCCGCTCCCAGCTCGGCGAGAACGGCACGCCGACCGCCGGCGACTACACCCTGAGCTTCGCCGGCGACACGCTCTGGGTCTCGGGCCTCGAGTCGAGCCCGTCCGATGCGGCGGTCTTCGACAGCAGCGATCACATCATCTCCATCATGGCCCGCACCGGATGCCGCGCCGAGACCGCGGAGGGCCTCGGCCCCGGCTCGACCCGGGCCGCGATCCGCGCGACGCCGGCCTACGCGAACCCGGACCGCTCGGCCGTGCTGCCGCCGAGCGGCGAGTTCGAGGGCGGCGCGGTGGACGAGTTCTTCGGCCTGGGGCTCTTCATCGGCTACGACGAGCATGACGCAGCCACCGCCTTCACCGTCACCCGGACCTACATCGCGCCCGACGGCGTGCTCTCCCCGAGCCAGGGCACGCTCCAGGTGCGCGGCTACACCATCGTGGCCGGGGACGGCAACGAGACCGGCTCGGCGCGCATGGTCCACGTCAACGCCCTGGGCCAGCCCGACCGCCACTACACCTTCGACGACGTGGTCATGATCGACGGCCCGCCGGTCGACATCGAGTTCTACGTCGACACCTATCGCATCCAGGGCCTGGAGCTCGTGGGCGTGGACACGGTCATGGGCTTCATCGAGCGCGACAAGCTGCTGGCGGTCGCCATCTATCCCTTCTTCTACGGCCAGACCGCATCCGGGAACGGGCTGGGCTCGTCCCGCGGCGAGTGGCAGGCCGAGCTGGGCACGAGCTACGAGATCAAGACCGATCCCGAGTACGGCACCATGTGGGTCTATAGCCTGGGGACCGGCAAGAAGTTCGGCCTGACCTACACCGACGAGGGGGTGAGCTTCGACGACGTGGCCATCATGCTGGTGCTCAACTACCAGGAAGCCGAGTAGCGCTTACCCCTTGCCAAGCCCCTCCCCCAGGGGCCATAATGGCCTGAACCCCG
The DNA here is from genome assembly GCA_016935365.1 of Deltaproteobacteria bacterium. GTDB lineage: Bacteria > Myxococcota > B64-G9 > B64-G9 > B64-G9 > JAFGRB01. The sequence goes on along the minus strand of JAFGRB010000384.1, from coordinate 10,271 downwards.
ACGTCGAGAGGAGAACCCGTCGTGAGAGCGACCCATTCGACGATGGCCCTGGCCGTGGCGCTCGGCGCCTGCGGCCTGCTGGGCTCGCTGGCCTGCGACTGCGGCGACACGACCCCCGGGCCCTGCATGTGCCCGGACGAGCTCAAGTGCGAGACCGACGCGGACTGCGAGGAAGGCGTATCGTGCCTCGACGACTGCTGCGGCGGCTGCTGGGAGTGCCTGGAGGACGCCGACTGCGAGGGCGAGGACATGGAGTGCGTGGACGGGGTCTGCCGGCAGAAGGCGGTCTGCGAGCACCCGTGCGTCGTGACCGCGGACTGCGGCGACTGCGAGAGGTGCGTCGACGAGTGCTGCGTGAGCTCGGAGTGCAGCTCGGACGCCGACTGCCCGCCGGTGAACGACAAGCCCCGCTACTGCCCGCCCGACCCGGATCCGCAGACCGGCTGCCGGGAGTGCCTCTACGTGCGCTGCGTGACCGACGAGGATTGCGAGGATCCCGACTTCCCGCTCTACCAGGAATGCCCGGAGAACCAGTTCCCGCGCTGCGCTCTAGGCCTGTGCGAGTGCGCCCAGCCCTGCGGCGGGGACTGCCCGGCGGGCCAGTACTGCTGCTACGCCACCAACCACTGCGATCCGATCCCCGACCCCTGTGCGGGGGAGCCTCCCTGCGGGGACTGCATGATGCGCAACCCCGAGCCGGGCGGCGAGCTGGACCCCGAGCAGTGCGCCTGGGTGGGCGTGGACTGCTCCTGCGTGCCGCTTCCCGATCTGCCCGACGCCTTCGCCGGCCAGCACTCGGCCGTGGCCCTGGACGCGGACGGCATCCCGGTGCTGTCCGGCTACTTCGGCCAGCCGTACGGGGACCTGATCTTCGGCGTGGCGAGCGCCTTCGAGACCGGCGCCGCGGTCGACTGGGTCTTTGTGGACGGCGTGCCCGCGGACGCGCCCTGCGAGGGCAACGCTGCAGGCCCGCGGAACGGCATCGCCGAGCCGGGCGACGACGTGGGCTGGGACACGGACATCGTCTTCGACGGGCTGTTCCGGATCTCCTACTTCGACCGCACCCACGGCGCGCTCAAGTACGCGGTCTCGGCCGACGGGCTGACCTGGGACGTGCACATGATCGACGATCAGGGCCTGACCGGCCGCTACACGTCCATGGCCGTCGGCCCGGACGGCCGGCCGATGATCGCCTACATGTGCATCAACGACGCCGGCAGCTCGGCCTTGAAGCTCGCCTGGGCCAACGCCGGCGTGACCGATCCGCGCCAGGCCGGCGACTGGACCATCCACGTGCTCGACGACGTCGAGATCGGCTGCCTGCCGGGGACCTGCGCCGCCGGCGAGGTCTGCCTGGAGAGCGGAGCCTGCGCCGCGGCCGACGATCCGCTCAACTGCAACGCGGGCGCCGGCTGCGGAGACGGCGAGGCCTGCGTGGCGGGCGCCTGCCAGGTGCTCATGCCCGAGCCGGGACTGGACGACCTGCCGGTGGGCGTGGGGGTCTTCGCCAGCCTGGCTCTCTTCTCGGACGGCAGCCCGCTGGTGGTCTACTACGACAACAGCCTCGTGCCGGCCCTCAAGTCCGTGGCCTGGAACGGGAGCGGCTTCGATGCGCCCCAGGTGCTCGGCGGGCTGCTCTTCGGCATGAACGGGGACTGCTCGCTGTTCATCGACGGCAGCGACGCGGTCCACGTGGCCTACCAGGATCTGGAGCTGGGCGAGCTGTACTACATCCACGCGGGCGCGGGCGGGCCCGAGCTCGTCGATCAGGGTGCCCGGGACGCGGACGGCAACCCGACCGACCCGGCGGGCGCGGTGGGCGATCTGCACTGGGTGGGCAACTTCTCGAGCCTGGTCGTGGACTCGGCCGGCAACGCGCGCATCGCCTACCAGGACGGCACCAGCCTGGACATGCTCCACGCCACGCGCGGCGGAGCCGGGACCTGGCAGCTCGAGATCATCGCCCGCAAGCTCGCCGAGGATGCCTTTGACGGCGCCTACGGCTTCTTCATCGACCAGGCCCTCGACGGCGCCGACACGGCCATCATCACGAGCTTCAAGCACAACTTGCGGACCGAGCCGTACAGCTCGGCCATCGACCTGAGAACGTACACCGTCCCTTGAGCATGACCCGCGAGCAAGCCCGAGATCGGATCCTGTCCATCCTGTCCGAGTCTTTCGAGATCGAGAATCCCGATCCCGATGCCGATCTGCGCGCCCAGCACATGTTCGACTCGATCGACGCCATCGAGCTGCTGGCCTCGATCGAGGACCTGCTCGGCCGAGAGCTGAGCCAGGAGGAGAAGCAGCGCGCGGTCGACATTCGCAGCCTCAACCAGATCGTCGACTACGTCGTCGAGCTGGCCGGGGCGGGCCGCTGAGCGCCGCATGGAACGCCGCGTCGTCATCACGGCCGAGGCGTGCATCTGTCCCATCGGCCGCAGCGCCGAGCAGATTGCGGACAATCTGCTCCGCGGCGTCTCGGGCGTCCGGCCGCTGCGCGAGGACCCCGTGCTGGGCCCCTACCTGCACTCGCGGGTCTTCGGCACGGTCGACGAGCCCATCGAGTACGACTTCGCCCGCCAGCACCGCAAGACCATGGGGCCGGTCAGCTACTATGCCTGCCAGGCGGTCAAGGAGCTGCTCGAGCGCGCCGGGCTGGAGCCGGACTTCATCCGCTCGGGCCGCCTGGGCGTCGCCTTCGGCTCGATCCACGGTAGCCCCACGGTCCAGCGCGAGGTCTACTCGAAGCTGCTGGACGGGGAGGGGCCCGGCCCGAAGCGCATCGGGGCTGCCGACTACCTCAAGTCCATGGTTCACACGACCGCGGTCAACATCACCCGGATGTTCGGCATCACCGGCCGCGTGATCTCGTCGTGCACGGCCTGCACGACCGGCAGCCAGTCGATCGGCTTCGGCTACGAGGCGGTGAAGTACGGGCTGCAGGACGCGATGATCTGCGGCGCGGCGGACGAGTACGACCTGACCACCGTGGCGGTCTTCGACAACCTGCTGGCCTGCTCGACCGCCTTCAACGACGAGCCGCACCGCACGCCGCGGCCTTTCGATGCCCGGCGCGACGGCCTGGTGGTCGGCGAGGGCGCCGGCGCCGTCTTGCTGGAGACGCTCGATGGAGCCCGCAGCCGGGGCGCGACGATCCTGGCCGAGCTGATCGGCTTCGCCTGCGGCAACAACGGCGGCGATCTGATCCTGCCCAACGCCGAGGGCGTCGAGGCGACCATCCGCGCGGGGCTCGACAATGCCCGGATCGCGCCCGGGGAGGTCGATCTCGTCTCGGCCCACGCCACGGCCACGCGCATGGGCGATGTGGTCGAGGCCCAGGCGATGCACGCCGTGTACGGAGACCGGCCCTGGGTCACGGCGCTGAAGAGCTACGTGGGCCACACGATGAGCGCCTGCGGGGCGCTGGAGACCATCTTCACGCTCTACATGCTCGAGCGCGGGATCATCTACCCGACCCTCAACCTCGAGGAGGTCGACCCGCGCTGCGCGATGATCCGCCACGTCCGCGAGCCGATCGAGGCCGAGCTGGACACCGTGGCCGTGCAGAGCTTCGCCTTCGGCGGCGTCAATACCTGCCTGCTGCTGCGCAGATTCGCGCCCTGAGCCCGTCCGGGAGGCGAGGTGGCGCGCGCGCTGACACTGCCTGTCGACTTCGCGGTCACGGCGCTCCTGTGGCTGTACTACACGGTGGTCTTCGCCGCGATCTGGATGCCGGTCTACCTGCTGGCGGCCGCCCTGGCGCGCGATCGGCGGCGGGCGATCCAGCGCTGCAACCACTACTACTACAGGTCCTTCTTCGCCCTGCTGGGCTGGATCGCGCCCGGCGTCCGAATCGAGATCGCGCCGGAGCTGCGCGCGCTGCGCTCGGCGGTCGTGGTCTGCAACCACCTGTCGTATCTCGACCCCCTCCTGATGATGGCGGCCTTCGAGCGCCACACGACCATCGTCAAGGGCAGCTTCTTCCGGGTGCCGGTCTTCGGCTGGGTGCTGCGGAGCGCGGGCTACGTGCCCGCCCTCTCGGCCGACCCGCTGCCGAACGGCATGCTGAAGGCCATCGACGGGCTCGCCGCCCATCTGACCGCGGGCGGGGTGCTGTTCGTCTTTCCCGAGGGGACCCGCAGCCGGGACGGCGAGCTCGGTCCCTTCAAGGCCGGGGCCTTCCGGCTGGCCCGCCGCTTCGATGCGCCGATCGAGCTGCTGCGCGTCCAGGGCACGGGCCGGGTCTTCGCGCCGGGCCAGTGGCTCTTTCGGACGTGTCCCCGGACGCGGATCCGGCTCGATCGCATCGGCCGTGTCGAGCCCGGCGACCACGGCCCGGACGGCGCCTCGCTGCGGGCTCTCGTCGGGCGGGTCGAGGAGCTGTACCGGCATGCCGACGGGCTCTCCTGAGGCCTATTGAAACCCACCCCGGCTGCTGGTATGGGTTGCGCACGGAGGCTGACTTGGCCCGCGCCCTATCCTGGATCGAGATCGACACCCGTGCCATCGCGGACAACCTGCGTGCCTTTCGCGCCCAGCTCCGGGACAGCCAGCTGATGGCCGTGGTCAAGGGGGAGGCGTACGGCCACGGCATGCTGCCCGTGGCCCGCGCCGCGCTGGACGCCGGCGCGGACTGGCTGGGCACCTTCAACCTGCACGAGGCGCTCGAGCTTTGCCGTGCGGGCCTGGCCGAGGTGCCCGTGCTCGTGCTGGGCTACGTGCCGATCTCCGATCTGGCCGAGGCCATCGATCACGGGATCCGCATCACCGTCTCGAGCCCCGAGACCGCCGAGGCGGCCGGTCGGATCGCGAGCGAGCAGGCGAGCCGCGCCTTCCTTCACCTGAAGCTCGAGACCGGCACGCACCGGCTCGGGCTGGAGGGAGCGGCGCTCGAGCGGACGCTGGCGGTGATCGAGAAGATCCCGCAGCTGGTGCTGGAGGGAGCCCACACGCACTTCGCCAACATCGAGGACACGACCGAGCACGACTACGCCCGGATGCAGCTCGAGCGCTTCGAGCAGCAGCTGGCCGCCATCCGCCAAGCGGGCCACGAGCTGCGCCAGCCGCACACGGCCTGCACGGCAGCCGCGATCCTCTTCCCGCGCACGCACTTCGCCATGGTGCGGGTCGGCATCGGGATGTACGGCCTGTGGCCCTCCAAGGAGACCTTCCTGTCGGCCCTGCAGGAGAACAAGCCCGCCCCGGCGCTGCGGCCGGCCTTGACATGGAAGACGCGCGTGGCGCAGGTCAAGCGCGTGCCCGCCGGGGCCTACGTCGGCTACGGCTGCACCTACCGATGCACGCGCGAGACCCTGCTGGCCATCCTGCCGGTGGGCTATGCCAACGGCTACGACCGGCTGCTGTCCAACCGCGGCCACGTGCTCATCGGCGGGCTGCGCGCGCCGATCCGGGGACGCGTCTGCATGAACCTGACCATGGTGGACGTGACGGACGTGCCCTCGGTCTCGCTCGAGGACGAGGTCGTCCTGCTGGGCGAGCAGGGCGACGAGAAGATCACCGCCGAGTTGATGGCCTCGTGGGCGCAGACGATCAACTACGAGGTGGTCACCCGCGCGGATCCCTACGCGCCGCGGCGCGTGCTGGGGCCCGACGGGCGGGTGGAGGCCTACCTGCCGCGGCCGGGTGCCATGCTGCCAGGGAGCGATCCATGAGCCTGCAACCCGTCCTTCCAGACGCCGATTTCAGCACCGCCATCGAGTCGCTCGGCGAGTGCACCATCGCCTCGCCGGTCAAGTACAAGCGCTTCATCAGCGACGAGGAGCGGGTGCTCTACGACCTGGATCACGAGCGGATCCGGGCCCGGATGCAGTCCGAGGGCCGCGCGCTCGCCTTCGAGCGGGCGGGACCCAGGGAGCGGATCTACTTCGACCCGGCCAACGTCAAGGCCGGGATCGTCACCTGCGGCGGCCTGTGCCCCGGGCTCAACGACGTGATCCGGTCGATCGTCCACGAGCTGACCTACGGCTACGGGGTGCGGCACATCAAGGGCATCCGCTACGGCTATGCCGGCCTGAACCCCGCGGTCGGTCTGCCGCTGATCGACCTGACGCCCGATATGGTCCGGAGCATCCACGAGGACGGCGGTACCTTTCTGGGCTCGTCGCGGGGCCCGCAGCCGGTCGAGGTGATGGCCGATACCCTCTACCGCGAGGAGATCCGCATCCTGTTCACCATCGGCGGCGACGGGACGCTGAAAGGCGCCAAGGCGCTGTACGACGAGCTCGCGCGCCGCGATCTGAAGATCGCCGTGGTGGGCGTGCCCAAGACGATCGACAACGACATCTGCTTCGTCTCCCGCACCTTCGGCTTCGACACGGCGGTCTCCACGGCGGTCGAGAGCCTGCGCTGCGCCCACGTCGAGGCCGTCGGAGCGCCCAACGGCATCGGCATCGTCAAGCTGATGGGGCGCCAATCGGGCTTCGTGGCCGCCCACGCCGCCATCGCCGAGGGGGACGCCAACTTCGTCCTCGTGCCCGAGGTGCCCTTCGAGCTCGAGGGACCCGATGGCTTGCTGGCCGCGCTCGAAGCGCGGATGGACAGGCGCGGTCACGCGCTGCTGGTCGTGGCCGAGGGCGCTGGCCAGGATCTCTTCTCGGACGACCTGGGCGTGGACGCGTCAGGCAACCGCAAGCTGGGCGACATCGGCGCGCTGCTCAAGGGCCGCATTCAGGACTACTTCCGCTCGCGCGACAAGGACTGCGCCGTCAAGTACATCGATCCCAGCTACATCATCCGCTCGGTGCCAGCCAATCCCAACGACTGCATCTTCTGCAACTTCCTCGGCCAGAAAGCCGTCCACGCCGGCATGGCCGGCAAGACCGGCATGCTGATCGGAAGCTGGAACAACCTCTTCGTGCACGTCCCGCTGGACCTGGCCACCGGCGGGCGCAAGCACATCCAGACGGACGGCACCCTGTGGCTGAGCGTGCTCGAGTCCACCGGGCAGCCCGAGAGGATGGTCAGCGGATCTTGAAGGCGCATCGCTTCCAGACCGGCACCGTCATCGAGCCTTTCGGGGACGACGTCTCGGACGCCTTCATCGGAGGCCGGGACCTCGGTATCTTCGTGAGCGAGGCCCTGCTGGCGGCCGGGCTCGAGCCGGAGCTGGGGCGCGCCGAGTCGCCGCCGCAGGAAGAAGCGCTGCTCCTGCCAGACCGGCTCTTCGTCACTTCCCGGACGCTGAGCGCCTTCCTGGATGCCTGTCCGGACGAGGACGGGGTCTTCCAGCTGGCCCTGGAGCGCGGACCGGCCGTGGACTACGCCCTGCCGCTGCAGGAGGTGCAGGAGCAGGACGGGGCCGTGGCTCACGACCTCTTCCGCACCCGCGGCGTCGCGCTGCCGAGGGGGCTCGCCTGGCCCGCCCTGCAGCGCTTCCTCCGCGAGCGGGCCCGCCCGGTCAGGCTGCGGCCGGGCGACGAGCACGAGCCGCTGATCCAGACCCGGCCGGGTCCCCCGCGCGAGGTCCTGCCCCTGCCGCGCACGGACCTGCTGGCGGTCGATGTGCGCCACTGGGTCCACATCCTGTGGCTCAACCACCTCATGCCGGCCCTGATGCTCGCGGCGCACTGGCGGCAGAGGCCCTTGCAGGCCCGCGCGCGGGTCGGCCTCGCGCGCTGCCCGTACGAGCGCGCCCGGCGGTTGAACGTCATCGGCAAGAACTGCGACATCCACCCGACGGCCTACGTCGAGGGATCCATCCTGGGTGAAGGCGTGCGCCTGGCGGCCTTCTCCAGCGTGCGCGACTCCATCCTGGGCGACGGCGTGGAGGTCGGGGATCACACCAAGTTCCTGCGCTGCGTGGTCGGCGAGCGCTGTCACACCCTCAACGACTCCACTTTCATCGCCTGCAGCTTCTACCCCGACTCCACCTTGGCCAACCTCCTGGCCCGGAACTCGGTCCTGGGCCGGAAGGTCTTCCTCACCTCGGGCGTCATGCTCTGGGACGAGGCCATCGAGTCTCCGGTGACCGTCTCCGATCGAGGCGTCGAGGTCGAGACGGGGCGCTGGATGCTGGGTTGCTGCGCCGGGCACGGCTCGCTGCTCGGCACCCGGGCCATCTTCCTGCCCGGCCGGGCCGTGCCCAACCGGACCATGATCGTGATGCGCCCGGAGGAGGGCGTCTTCAAGCTGCCGGCGCGCGTCGAGCCGGGTGCGCCCTACGTCTATTTCGCGGGGCGGCTGGCGCCCCTCGAGCAGGTGCTGCCCGACTGGCAGCCCGCGGAGATCGAGCCATGAAGGCGTACATCTATCGAACCGGCACCGTCATCTCGCCCTTCGGCGACGACGTGTCCGAATCGCAGGTCATGCTCGAGAGCCTGGCCGAGACCCAGCTGCGCGCCTGCCGGCGCGCCGGCGTCGAGCTCGTCCGGATCGATTCGCCCGACGAGGCGGTCGAGCGCCCCTGCCTGCTCGCGCCCGATTGCCTCTACTTCAGCGAGAAGGCCCTGGCCGACTTCCTGGCCGTCTGCCGCAAGCGCGGCCAGGGCGGCGGCAGGCTGGCGCTGGAGCGCTGCGCCTCGGTGGAGCATACCCTGCCGCTGCAGGACGTGGAGCTGGAGGACTGGCGCGGAGACGCGGGGCGCGCCGTCTACGACATGTGGTTCGTGGCCGATGGCCCGCTGCCGCGGGAGGGAGCCGAGCTGCGCGCCGCGCTCGCCGATCGCTGTCCGGTCCTGACGGTGCCGATGCGCGAGATCGTCATCCCGGTGCGCCTGCCGGTCCTGGACGAGAAGCAGCGCATCTTCCGCTTCCCGATCACCTCGACGGTCTGCTGTCAGATCGGGCACTGGACGCACCTGCTCTGGCTGTCCAACCTGGCCTTCGGCACGGGCTGGATGGAGTACGTCCGCAAGCACTCCGTCTGGACGGCGCTCAAGCTGCTGGGCACGGTCACGCGGACCCGTTCGATCAACAAGTGGAAGGTCCTGTCGAGGATGAACGTGGTGGGCAAGGACTGCGACATCCACCCGACCGCCTACCTCGAGGCTTCCATCATCGGCGACGGCGTCAAGATCGGCGCCGGAGCCTGCGTTCGCAACTCGCTCATCGGCGACTCGGTGGTCATGGCCGATCACGCCGTGGCGCTCAACTCGGTGGTGGCGCGGGAGTGCTTCCTGGCCGAGAACTTCTTCCTGGTCTCCTCGCTCTGCTATCCTGGCTCCACGCTCGGCAACGTCAAGACCCAGATGGCGGTCATCGGCCGAGAGGTCTACCTGCACGGATGGTGCAGCCTGCTCGACGCCAAGTTCGCCGGCGACATCAAGGTCGTTCACCACGGCAAGCCCGCCGGCACGGGGCGCTCGTTCATGGCGGCCTGCATCGGGCACCGGGCCGTGCTCGGCGCCAAGGTGCTCGTCCATCCCGGGCGCGAGATCCCCAATGACCTGCTGCTGGTGTCGCGTCCCGAGGACGTCATCGCCGAGCTGCCGGCCGAGATCCCGCCGCGGACGCCCATGGTCCGGGACAGCGGAACCCTGATTCCCCTCGCTGCGCTTCGCAAGCGGGAAGGCGGATGAGCCGGGAGCGCCGAGCATGGACCGCCACAAGCGAGTCTCCGATTACACGGCGCCGGGCCCCAAGCTTCGCGCGGGCGGCGAGATAGACGCCTGGTGCACGCGATGCAAGCTGATGCTGACCCACGTCATCCTGGCCATGCAGGCGGGCGAGCCGGTGCGGGTGATGTGCAAGACCTGCAAGAGCCAGCACCGCTATCGAGCCGGCCCGCCCGGCAGCCCGACCGGGCACAGCCCGCGCAAGCGCTCGGCCACCTGGGCCGAGGCGCCGGAGCCGCGTCCGCACAAGGCCTGGCAGGAGGCGGTCCGCGACAAGAACCTGTCGAATCCCATCCCCTACAGCCCGAAGAGCACGTTCGAGACAGGCCAGGTCCTGATGCACGGCAAGTTCGGCACCGGCATCGTCATGGGCGTCAAGCCCGGCGGCAAGATCATCGTCGTCTTCGAGGACGACACCCGCCTGCTCGTCCACGCCAGGTGAGCCGAGTCTAGTCTACAGCCTGTTGCAAAACTCGCCAGAAAACCCCGAAGGGGCGGGATAAGACAGCCCAGGGCGAAGCCCTGAGCCGTATACACTTCTTTTCCGTCGCAGGGTGTACCGCTGCGAAGCAGCAGGGGGATAAAGCCTGGGGCTTCAGCCCCAAGTTCAAGAAGGTAAGATTGTTTTCGCGCCCTGGAGGGGCGCAGCCATCTCTGCGTCTCGGACAGGGCTCGAGATTGCCGCGCCCTTTCAGG
>JAFGRB010000383.1 GCA_016935365.1 Deltaproteobacteria bacterium | reverse complement strand
GCGGGGCTTCGCTGTGCTCGATCTTGCCGAGGTGGATCTCCATTGACGGGCATTTCGCAGTATTACGGAAAATCGAGAGGAGCGTCAATTGAGACCCACATCGGCAAGCTCCGAGATCCGGGTTTTCGCTGCTTCGCAGCGGAGAACCTTGCCGACTGAGAAGATGTGTAAACGGCTCAGGGCGAAGCCCTGGGCTTTCATATCTCGCCCCGTTGGGGCTTGGACCCATCGAACATCGGTTTCGGAGAACCGAGAAGCGACCACCAGATCCCTCACGGTTCAAGCGCCGGCAGGATATCGAGCTCGAAGCGCAGCGGCTTGTCCAGCTCGCCCACGATCGGCAGGCCGAGAATCGTCAGCGTGTAGTGGCCGGGCTCGTCGATCTGCCAGATGCCCGCCAGATCCAGCTCGCAGAAGTGCGTCGCGCGCCCCCCGCTGGAAAAGAGCTTTCCCATCCCGCGAGGGTAGGCCTTCAGGCGCCCCAGCTCCTCGTGGCGGGGCACGGACCTTGATGGCGCTCTTTTCCTGCAGTCTTGCATCTGCAGCTCTGCCTCGAAGCCCTCGACCAGCGCGGCGGGATGGGTCCCCGCCCGGGGACGCCACAGCTCCGTGGGTATCTGCACGTCGCTGTGCGGCTTTCTCGGGTAGAAGTCGATGCTGAGCTGCGCGGGCACGCCGAGCCGGAAGCGCCTCTTGCCCGAGATCGACACGAACAGGTCGCGCTCCATGTGCCCGTCCGATCTCTTGGGGCCATGCGCCCGCTCTTGCCTGAGCTCGGCCTGGCTCCTGAAGGGGCGCCGGATGCCGGGATGGAGGCTGTAGAAATCCACACCCAGCCGGGCCCGGGGACGCGGATGCCCGAAGGGCCTGGCCGTCGATCCGTACTCCTGCAGGTGCTCGCGCATGTCCGCGATCAGCCCGTCTCTCCACTCCACGGCGGCGGTCGGATCGAAGAGCGGCATGCCCTGGATGCAGGCCAGATGGGACGCTGCCCGGTCGCAGACCCGCATGTCCAGAGCGCCGGGCCAGCAGTTCCAATCGAACTCCATCAAGCGGTCCCGCATCACGTCCACCGGCCGGGTGTCGCCGAGCAGGGCCAGCGCGCGCGCCCGGAAGGCGCCCAGCGCGACCAGCGGCGTCCCCAGCATGTGGATGATGACGCTCTCGAGCGTGCCTCCCCGGCCGAAGATCCGCTCGCCGGCTCTCTCGACCTCCGGGTGGCCGGCTCGCCTCAGCAGCGGCTCCAAGAGGATCCAGAGATCGTCGTCGAACGGGCCGTCCTCGGCGTAGATCCTGGACTCTTCCACGACCCAGGCCCCGAAATCCCCGAGCGCCCGCCGGTCCCCGGCCCCCAGGAGCCGCTCGAGCAGGACCACGGCCAGGGGGTAGAGCCTCTTCCGGCCGGCATGGATGGGCCCGCCTCCGAAGAAGAGCCTCCGGGCCCGCTTTCGGTCGCGCTCGCGGATCAGGGAGAACCAGTCCCGCTCCTGGGCCTTGAGCCACGCTGCGGGAGCCCGCTCGGCCAGGCACTCCAGGGCCTCGAAGAAGCCGTGCCTGTCCTGCTCGAGCTGCGCCAGGCAAGCGGCGGCGGCCTCGCTGCTGAGAACGCCCGGGCCGCGGGTCTGTGGACCGTCCTGCGCCTGGGTCGAACACAGCGCGATGAGGCACAGGCACAGCGCTCCGAGCTTCATGGGCCGATCGTCACTGACGACCGCCGAGCGTGTCAAGTGCCGGCCAGTGCCCGGATCCGGATCAGAGTGCGATCTGGCCGAGCAGGCTGGCCTGGAACATGAGCGGGTCCGAGGTCGACAGGCCCGGGTAGACGTCGAAGGCGGTCACGAAGCCGGCGAGCATCCACTGCATGCTGAGCTGGACGCGGATGCCGACCTGCACGCCGGGCTTCAGGCGCACCGGCACGCCGGCCCCGATCGCCAGCGAGGGAAAGACGAAGAAGACCCCCGGCAGGGCCGCCTCGGCCACCGGGGCGAGCACGATCTCCCGGTCGAAGTCCGTGTCCAGCGCGAGCGACCAGAAGAGCCAGGCGGGCGCGGCCAGCTCGTAGCCGAAGCGCATGCGGAAGCCGCCCGAGTCGTCCACGTTGCCGCCGATGCCGAGCATCGGCCCGCCGTGAAAGATCCACGGCTCGGGGACGTGGAAGCCGAAGCGGAAGCTGTCGACCGCGGCTGCGGGCAGCGAGAACGACACGCAGCGCCGGCCGTCCCCGCACGGCCCGTCCACCCGGCGCTGGATGCCGTCCGGCGGATCGACCGCGATCCAGCTCTGCCAGTCGGCCGGGTGCTCGAGGCGCACCTGGATCACGGGCGCGGGCCCCCATGTCCGGATGGGCGCCACCAGGTACTCGAACTCGTACGAGCCGGGCTCGACCTGGCTGCCCAGATAGACGTGGCGCGTGAAGACCGCGCTCTGGACGTAGCTGGGCCTGAAGTTGGCCTCGGGCTTCATGCGGCCCGCGACCGCGATCTCGGCCTGCCCGGCCGGCGGCAGCTCGAGGCGGAAGCCCGCCCGGTCCAGCTGGATGGTCTTGTCGCGCAGGTAGTCATCCAGGGCGTGGATCGAGGGCTGCTTCGGGTGGAAGGACTTCTGCACGGCCTCATCCAAGGCCTTGCGCAGATCCTCGCCGATCTCGCGCCCGACGTCCTTCTCGCCCTGGCGGATCGAGACCTCCTCCAGGCGGAGGCCGTAGAACGCGGCCGGGGTCGCCGCGGGCGCGTCGCTCCGGTTCTCGAAGAGGTAGACCGCCTCGAAGTCGCACTGGGGCTGGCCGTCCTTCTCCCGGCAGGAGAAGGACAGCCGCTCGGCGCGCACCCGGATCGACTCCGCGCCCACCCGGGCCGGCGCGCTCGCCGAGGCCGGGTTGCTGTGCGGGGCGGCGATGTTGGCCGCGCAGGGCGCGCCCAGGCCGAGCAGGAACAGGATCGCACACGCGCGCGCGGTCTTTCGCATGCCGGAAGGTATAGCACACATCGTCGCGCGCGGGAAAGCCCGTTCTCGGCGGGCCGAAGCAAAGTCTTGACTTGCCTGCGAGCGGCCCAGTATCTTCCAGCCCAGAACCGATCTGACAATCCGCTAACGCGACGGAGAGGCGAGCATGAAACTGATCGAACGCGCTATCAACATCCTGGTCAAGCCGACCGCAGACGGCGAGTGGGTCGCCATCAAGGGCGAGTCCCCGAGCGTGGTGGACCTCTTCAAGAACTACGCGATCATCCTGGCAGCCATCCCGGCCGTGGCAGGCTTCATCGGCAACAGCGTCATCGGCACCTCGATCCTGGGCCACACCTTCCGGCAGCCGATCCTCAACGGCATCATCTACCTGGTGCTGTCCTATATCGTGTCGCTCGGCGGCGCCTTCCTGGTGGCCCTGGTGATGGACGCCCTGGCCCCGACCTTCGGCGCCAAGAAGAACCTCGAGGACAGCCTCAAGGTGGTCGTCTACTCCATGACCGCTTCGTGGGTGGGCGGGATCTTCGCCATCATCCCGCTGCTTTCCTTCCTGTCCGCGCTCGCGGGCATCTACTCGCTGGTGATCCTCTTCTTCGGCATGAAGGCCGTCAAGGCCCCGCCCGCGGACAAGATGGTCGGCTACTACGTGGTCACGCTCATCATCGCGCTTGTGATCTACGTCGCGCTCGGCTTCATCGTGGGCTTGATCGCCCTGGCCTCGGCCTCGGCGCCCAGCGCCTCCGAGGCGCTCCAGATGTTCAACAAGGGCTGATCTCCAGGCCCGCCTCCGGATCCAGGCCCTGCTGCGCGATCTTCTGCAGCGCGGCGGCCTCTGCATGCAGGCCCCAGCAGGCCCATTGCCGGGCGTTGCTCGCCAGGCAAGCGGCCACCTCTTCTTCTGCGCCCAGGATCCGGGCCCAGCTCGCCAGGGCTTGCTGCAGGCGGTCGCGGGACTCGGCCTCGCGCCCCTGCCGCGCCAGGATGGCCGCCAGCAGGAGCGCGCTCTGGCCGAAGACCACGCTCGAGCGCGGCTGGATGGCGAGCGAGCGCAGCATGATCTGCTCGGCCCGCTGCAGCGCGCCCAGGTGGATCTGGATGCAGGCCATGGGCCAGAGGTAGTCGGCCAGGTCGCGGGGGCTCTCGCGGAAGACCCGCTCCGCGATCTCGAGCACCTGGCCATAGACGCGCTCGGCCTCGGCGAGCCGGCCCTCTCCCAGGTAGAAGAAGGCGAGCAGCGATAGCCCCCGGGTCGCGACCAGCACCGAGCTGGCCGCTCCTTCCGGCAGACCGCAGGCCTGCACCCGGCCGAGCCAGGCCAGCAGCAGATAGATGCGCTCGGCCTCGTGCGCGCTGCTCTGCTTGGCGGCCGCCGCCCTGTCCGAGAGCGCGCGAAACAGCCCGTCCCAGTCCCCCCGCGCCACGCCCATGCGATCGGCTGCGCGCCAGAGATCCCCGCGATCTTCGCACTCTCCGCAGTGCCAGGCTCTTCGGGCGCGCTCCAGGTCCGCGATCCAATCCGCCACCGCCGGCCTCCCCTTCCAGATTGACAGATCGCGAGCGTCCTGGATACCTTCATCGTCATGCATCGAGGAGCTGTCGCCCGAATCGCTGCGGGCATTCTCTTCTCGCTCCCCTCGTCCGGCCTGCGGGCCAACCCGGTGGACACCTTCGGGGTGGGCTCGCGGGGCTCCGCCATGGGCGACGCGACCACGGCCTTGCTGGACCTGCCCGAGGCCCCGTTCTCCAACCCGGGCAGTCTGGGTTTTCTCGAGCGCGCCGAGCTCTTCTTCGGCCCGATGTGGAGCGGCAACAGCCTGTGGCTCAAGGACATCGGCCGGGTGCGCTCCTACGCGGACTACAACGAGGTGAGTGGCTACTACCTGGGGGTCAGCGGCCCGATCGGCGAGCTGATCTCGCTTCCCGGCCTGGGCCTGGGACTGCTGACCTTCATCCCCAAGGGCGGCTTCGCCCAGGTGGATGCTCCCCAGCGCGTATCGGAGCGCATCTTCTTCAAGTACCGAGACCGCAACAGGCGCATCGTCATCGACACGGCGCTCGCGTACCGCTTCCTGGACTGGATCTCCGTGGGCATCGGCGTGGAGCTGCTGATGGACCTCTGGGCGGCCACGGACATCCAGCTCACCAGCGAGGGGCTGGACGGCATCCTCGGCAACCCCGGCGGCCAGGATCCCGACTACTACGCATCGGGCAGCCGCTACGGGACCGATCTCTCCCTGCACAGGAAAGTGACGATGAACGCCGCGATCCTGGCGGGCTTGATCGTGAGACCGCTGAGCTGGCTGTCCTTCGGCCTCTCCTTCCGCGACGAGCAGAAGGTGTCGTCCTCGGGCCGCAACAGCCTGTACATGGAGCCGTGCACCGACGCCGACGGAGACGGCGTCTGCGACGTCCCGGTCTTCGAGGATCCCTTTCACACCACGGCGTTCTACACCCCGCTGCAGGTGCGCATCGGCGCCGCCGTGCGCCCCCTGGCCCCCGTGTGCAGCTACGACCGGCTCGTGCTGAGCATGGACGCGGTCTACGAGCGCTGGTCGGACTACCTCGACCACCGCTCGCGAACGCCGCTTGCGAACATCGACAGCTACGCGTTCGGCGACGTCTGGAGCTTCCGCTTCGGGCTGGAGTGGTCGCCCTGGCAGCCGATCCACCTGCGGGTGGGCCTGCGCTACGAGCCGAGCCCCGCGCCCATGCCCATCGGCGAGGAGAACCTGCTCGACGCGGACAGCCTGTTCGTCACCGCGGGGCTGGGATTCGACTTCGAGGAGCTCTTCGAGACCTGGCACGTGCCGGTGGAGATCCACTTCTTCTTCCGATGGCACCAGATGGCCGACCTCGAGATCCGCAAGAACGCGGACTACATCCCCGAGGAGCAGTTGCCGCCCGAGGGCCAGAGCTGGGTCGACCTCGACCCGGAGACCGAGGAGGACTACGATCGGTATAGCCCCGGCTATCCGAGATACGAGGCCGGCGGGCACGTCTGGAGCGTCGGGCTGAGCATCTCCTATCGCTTCGGTCACGCCGCCGGCGAGGTGGAGCCGTGATGCGCTGCTCCCTCTTCCATTTCGTCCTGGCGGCTGCTCTTTCCTCGCTCGCGCTCTGGCCCCGGCCTGCCAGGTCGGGCATCGAGGAGACCTTCGGCCTGAGCTCCCGGGGCATCGCTCTCGGCGGCGCGTACACGTCGCTGGTCTGCGACACCAGCGCGGCCTACTACAACCCCGCCGGCCTGAACGGCTTTCCGCACTGGCGCCGCGGCGGAGCCGACGGGGAAGGCCTGGAGGCGGCGGGCTTCAGCCTTGACCTCGGGACCCTCTACGGGGCCTCTGCGCTGAGCCGCCGCATCGACGGCGTTCAGAAGGATGGCGGAGCGCCCACGGCGGCCGGAGGGGTCTACGGTCTATCGCTCGACCTGGAGCGCCTGCTGGGAGTGCCCTACACGGCGCTCGGCATGATCGCCTACATGCCCTACGACGTCCTCTTCGAGTATGAATCCCAGAGCATCACGAATCCGATCTGGATCAGGCACTTCGACGGCTACAACCACCTGTCCCTCTACCCGGCCATCGCCTTCTCGCCTTCGAAGTACATCTCGGTGGGGATCGGGCTCAGGTTCTCGCTGCAGATCGAGACCCACACCAACGCGCGCTACTGGTACGAGGACGATTGCCAGCAGCCACCGGAGGAGAGCTGGAGGTGCGCCCACGTCGACATGGGCGAGGAGGTGACGACCGGCAGCCACTTCTCCTATCTCGTGGGCATCATGGCCAGGCCCATCGAGAACCTCAAGCTGGCCGCCGTCTTCAGGGAGGGATCCGACGTCTACGACTGGGGCGATACCCGGATCACGAACATCCCGCTCTTCCTCTTCGAGATAAGCTACGAGTACGACCACCTCCTGTCGCACTACTACCATCCGACCCAGTACGAGTTCGGCGCGAGCTGGGAGGACGACTTCTGGATGGCGGCGCTCACGGCGAGCTACAACGAGTGGGATGACTTCATTGACGCCTACCGCGAGCTGGCGGTACCGACTCTCCAGAACACCGTCACGCTCCGGGCGGGCGGAGGCATCCGGGTGCATCCGTCCACTACCTTGCTTCTCGGCTACGCATACGAGCCCTCGCCGGTGCCGGCGCAGACCATGATCTCCAACTTCCTGGATTGCGACAGGCACATCCTGTCTCTGGGAAGCAGCGTATGGGTGGACGAGCTGTTCGGCTTTGCGAGCCCGAGGATCGGATTGAACCTGCACTTCCAGCTCCAGATCCTCCCCGAGCGGAGTCACACCAAGGACGCTGAGGCGATCCGCGAGTTCTACCGGGAGAGGCTCGCCTCCGTGGAGGTGCTCGACGAAGACGGAAACGCGGTCGGCTCGCTGGACCCGCAGACCCAGGCGAAGCTCGTGGAGCGGTACACCGACAAGGCCCTGCTGAGAGGCGAGCGGTTCAGCTACTCGGGTCTCTTCTACTCGTTCGGCCTGACGCTGAACCTCGTGTTCTAGGCCCGGCGTATCTCACGGTCAGATGCTCTCGGCCCGCTTCTTCACCGCCCGCAACGTGATCAGCCCGGTGGCCACGTTCAGGCCGGGCTCCACGGAGGGCTGGGACTCGATCACCTTCTCCAAGATCCAGCTGGACTCGCGAACGTCGGTGTACAGCGTGTAGACCAGGATGGTCTGGGCCCCACCGGCGCAGGGAACCAGCTCCCACCTCCAGGCGCCGGAGGTGATATCCCCTTCGTCGTTCTCCAGGCTGATCTCGATCCGGCTCCTGGGCACGTGATGGTGGCGCATGGTGTACTCCAGGTTGGAGCCGGGCACCTCCAGCTCGAATTCCATGACCACATCGGCCCCCTTGCGCGCCACGATCTCGAGCTCCGCCAGGCTCGGCATGAACTTCACGTAGTGCTCGTAGTCGGTCAAGACCCGCCAGACGGTGTCCGGGTGCGCCTTGACCAGCCCGACCACCGAGACCTGCTTGATGCGCCCTTTGCGATCGGAGTCCACCAGACACAGCTCGCCCTTCTCGAGAAGCGGCACGAGCGAGTGGAGATCCACCCGCCCGACGATGGAGTCGAGCCGGATGGCGGGAGGCTTCCTGGCACCCGAAGTCGAGGGGAGGAAGACGAGACCCAAAAGCAGGCCCACTGCGATCGTGCGCGCGCGCATGCAGCCACCTCCCTGACGGAAGCTACCATGGGCTTGTCGATTCTTCCAGGCCGACCGCCTCTTTCTTGACAGCTCATGTATGGCATTGTATTGTACGTCTACGAGTTGTATGGCAGACTGCTCTGCCGGGAGAAGATCGTGCTCGAGACCATCTCCGACGAGCGCATGTACCGGGCGGGCCTGCTGCGAATCGTGATGAAGATGCGCAAGGACCGGGTCGACTTCGAGCGCTGCTTCGAGGACGTCAAGCAGGAGCTGCGGCTGCACCCGGAGGGATTCCGCAGCTACGTCAACCATCACATGAGCGAGCTCGTGGCGAGCGTGAAGACCACCGGCTCCCGGATCTACTGGGAGCTCTGAGCCCCGTCCCCCTGTCGTTAATCCAAGATTTCTATCCGCCGCTGTGCTATCATCCCGCGCGCGGGAGGATGTCGACCCGATGTACAGGGAAGGTGGATTGCGCGGGCTCGCCCTGGCGGGTGCCCTTGCCGTGACCTGTCTGCTGTGCGCCGAGTCGCAGGCCATACAGGCGCTGCCCGACTGCTCGGGCGAGCTTCGCCCCGAGCTCGTCGAGGCAGCCGATCGCTACATGGCCGGCCTGGGACGCCGCCCGGACTGGAAGGCCATCCTGGCCGAGCTGAACGCCGGGACGCCCTCGCCGGCCAGGCGCTTCGTCCGGGCCCTGGCCGAGCTGCACCGCAAGTCCGTCATCCTGGGCGACGCGGCCGAGTCCGAGATCGAGGGAATGATCGCGACTGCGGGCGACGAGCGCCTGGCAGCCCGGCTCCTGCTGGCCCTCGGCCGCGGCCGGATGGCGCGCGGCCATCACGGCGCGGGCATCGAGACCCTGGAGCGCTCGGCCGAGATGCTTCGGCGGCTCGGCGACGAGCGGGCCCTGGTCCGGGCCCTGCACGCGCTCGGCCAAGCCCTGGTCCACAAGTCCGGCCGGCCCTGGGACGCGATGGCCGTGCTGGGCGAGCTCATGGTGTTCGCGCACGGCAACGGCATGCGGCGCTACGAGCAGGCCGCGGGCGAGCTGATCCGGCAGTGGCGCCTGAAGATGGCCGAGTCGGACGACTACTTCGGCCGCGCCCGCAGGCGGATCCAGATCTTCCCCCCCTCTCTCGGCATCCCGGAGGACGCCGACCTGGTCTCCTGGCGCAGCGGCGTGCTGCTGATGAACGGCGACACCGATGACCAGATGATCTCGGCCGAGCCCGCCTTCGTCACCTACGACGGGCTCTTCTTCCGCCGGCAGGAGCTTTCCGAGCGCAGCCTGGAGCTCCGCGGCTCGACGGTCGATCGCGACGGCGCGCTGTGGGCGGCGACGAACCGGGGCCTGCTCCGCCTGGATGCGGATGGCCTCCGCTGGTGGGTCAACCCCACACTGCCCGACGAGGACGGCAACGATCTGGCCGCCCAGGTCCGAAGAGGCCTGGCAGGCGCGGAGCTGCATGAGACGGCCTTCCGCTCCAATCTGGTCAACGAGGTCAAGCAGGGCCCGGACGGAAGGCTCTACCTCGCCACCGGCGCCGGGCTCGCCATCTGGGACGTGAGCGCCGGTCGGCTCGAGTTCTTCGGACCGCCCCAGGCGCCCATCCCGAAGGCCATCGAGCGCGCAGCGCCGGCCCCGGACGGCAGCATCTCCGTCGCCTGGAAGCACGCCTTCGCCGTGCGCTCGCCGGACGGCTCCTGGCAGCGCTTCGACTTCGACTTCACGGATACCGAAGGCCGCAAGACGGGCCAGCTCTTCGGCCTGCTTGTCGACCGCGAGGGCTGCACCTGGGTCCACGGCCTGCGGGGGGCCAAGCGCCTGAAGGCCGGCCGGATCCTCCGCGTGGTCGACCGCCGCTTGAACAATGCGACCCGCAACGTCAACCACGTGCTCAAGGCCTCGGACGGCGCGTGGTGGTTCGCGACCCCGGAGGGGATCTGCCGCCAGGAGACCGGCTCCAGGACCGAGCACTGCGCCCGGCTGCACGCCAAGCGATGGATGAAGGCCGAGTGGGCCCTGGACCTTTTCGAGTACCCGCCCGGGCGGATCTGGTCGTCCGCCTACCAGGGCGGCCTGTTCAAGCTGGAGCCCCCGCACTACCGGCACTTCGGGCTCGAGCAGGGATTCCCCCAGCCCATGACGACCACGCTGCTGCCGCTCGGCGAGCAGCTCTTCGTCGCGCATCCGGAAGGCCTGTCGAGGCTGGACCCGAAGAGCGGCCGGATCGACAACTTCGTGTCGGGCGCCGAGGGGATCCCGGCCGGCGAGGTCGAAGACGGTCTGGTCCTGGAAGGCGGCTCGCTGGCCCTGGTCGGACGCGGGATCCTGGACGGCAAGGGACTCGTGATCTTCGACGGCCGGCGCGGACGGGTTTTGGGCCCGGAGCAGGGCCTGCCGGACGAGCGCATCCAGGCGCTGTGCCAGAGCGCGCCCGACGTGCTCACGGTCGCCTTCCGCACGCAGGTCGTCGAGATCGACACGCGCCCGGAGACCGGATCGCTGCACGCTGCGCCGGGCTTCGACACGATCGGCGCCGGGATCGTCGAGCTCGCCTGCGGCCCGGGCGAGCCCGTTTGGGCGCTCACCCGCGAGCATGCGCTGTACAAGATCGACAGGGGCTCCCCCCCGCCTAGCCCGAAAGAGCCTCCGAGCGTGGCGCGACCCAATTCCGTTCCGTGGTCTTCGCGATACCGCGTCC
The DNA here is from genome assembly GCA_016935365.1 of Deltaproteobacteria bacterium. Classification (GTDB taxonomy): domain Bacteria; phylum Myxococcota; class B64-G9; order B64-G9; family B64-G9; genus JAFGRB01. The sequence continues at coordinate 21,754 of JAFGRB010000383.1, read as the reverse complement.
CGGCAGCCGACACGGGCCTGGACGGCGACGTACACCACTTGATCCGCGACGCGGACGCGGGCCTGTTCTTGATAGGCCAGCGAGGCGTGGCTCGCTTCCGGGGCGAGCGCTTCGAGCGCCTGCCGGTGCAGGCCGATCGCTTCGACTTCCGGGTCCGCGACGCGGTGCAAGACGGCCGCGGCCGGCTCTACTTCTCCACCGAGAGCGGCGTCTTCGTCTTCGGTGCCGAGCGCTGGACCCACCTGGACGCGGCCGACGGCCTGGTCTCGGACACGGCCTTCGACATGCTCGTGCGCGGAGAGCGGATCTGGATCACGGGCCAGGGCGGCGTGGCCGAGTGGCGCTGGCCCGAGCGCGAGACGCCCGAGACGATCTTGATCCTCGGGCGCCGGGCAGCCTACAGCGACCCGGGACAGGTCGCGCGCAGCCTACAGGTCTCCGACGGGGTGGACAGGCCGGGCTTCGTTCAGCTGCGCTCGACGGCCGGGCTCTTCGAGCTGAGCGCAGACCGGTCGGGCGCGTTCTGGCCGCCCGGCGCTCGCCCGGGCCAGAGCCCGGGAGACGCCAGCTGCGAGATGCTCTTCGACACGCCGCAGCTCACCGTCCGGGCGAGCGCCATCAGCCCGTATCGCTCGGATCCGCCCGACTCCTTCGCCTACCGCTACCGGCTGGACGGCGGTCCCTGGCTGCCCGCGGCCACGAGCTTCGAGCTGCGCGACCTGGCCGAGGGCGCTCACCTCCTGGAGCTGCAGGCGACCGACGACAGCCTGCAGACCGACCCGACTCCCGCCTGGATTCGCTTCGAGGTGGACACCCCCCTGTCGGCCATGCAGCTGGCGGCTGCCGGCCTGATCGCAGCCGTGCTGCTGTTCTTCGCCAGACGGCGCATCGCCTGGCTCTACCTCCGCTGGCGCCACCGGGGTTTCAGGCCGATCGAGCCGTCGCCCTTCTGCCCGAACCGCCCGGCCGAGGGGGCGGCCTTCGTCGGACGCATGGGCGAGCTGGAGCAGCTCGCCAGCACGGCTCGGCAGGGCGGCGTGATCGTGGTCTGGGCCGAGCGCGGCATGGGCAAGCAATCGCTGCTCCGGCGCCTGCAGCGCGAGCTCGAGCCCGGCGCGGCCCCGGGCTCGCTCCTGGTCCTGCCGCTGGACCTGGCCGTGTGCGCCGCGGGCGGATCGGTCGCCAACCTGGTGATGGCCATGAGCGCAGCGCTCATCGATGCCCTTGTCGAGCGCGGGATCGACCTGGAGCTCGCCGGTGCCACGCTGAGCGAGAGCCTCATGCTCAGCCGCCCATCCGGCTCCGGCGAGTCGAACCCCTTCCAGACGCTCCGCCGCCAGCTCCGCCAGCTCGAGCGCGCCCGGCCCGAGTTGCGGGTGGCCTTCCTGCTGGACAACGCCGAGGTGCTGGCGCTGGCGCTGGATGCGGACCAGACCTATGGCTCCTACCTCTTCCCCTTCCTGCGCACCCTCGCCCAGCAGCGCGACTCCGTGGCCGTGGTGCTGGCCGTCGAGGGCCGCTGGCCGGATATCGCCCGGCGCTACGAGCCGCTGCTGGCCTTTGCCACGCCCCTGGCCCTCGGACCGCTCTCGCGCGAGCTGAGCGCCGAGGTCATCGAGCAGGCCCTGCGAGATCGGGCCCTGATCGAGCCTCAGGCGCTGGCGCAGATCGTCGAGCTGACCGGCGGCCACCCCTTGCTGCTGCAGCAGCTCGGCGCCCAGCTCGTCGCGCAGATGAACGAGGCGCACAGCAACCTGCTGCGATCGGCCAACGTCCAGGCCGTCGCCGGGCGGCTGAGCGCGTCGATCGATGCCTGGCCGAACAAGGCCTGGCTGCAGCTCAGCCGCGAGGAGAAGCTCGTGGCAGCCGCGCTGGCCGAGCTGGATACCGGCGCGGACTTCAAGGGCGCCGACGCCGCAGCCGTGATCGCAGTGCTGGCCCGAGCGGGCGGCAAGCTGCTCGCCGAGGAGGCGCGCCGGGCCATGGTCCTGCTCGACAAGCACGGCGGCCTCGAGACGCAGGCCGGCCGCAGCCGCCTGCGCAGCAGCCTGTTCTCGGCCTGGATCAAGCGCCACTACTCGGTCAAGGCGGTGCTCGAGGAGACCCACGACTTCGTGGGCCCCTACGAGCTCGGGGAGAAGCTCGGGCAGGGCGGAATGGGCCTGGTCTACAAGGCCCGCGATCTCGTCTCGGGCGACCGGGTGGCCGTGAAGCTGCTCCGCTCGGAGCTCTCCGAGAACAAGCGCTGCCGCCAGCGCTTCCTGCGCGAGGCCCGGCTGGGCAAGCGTATCCAGCACCCGCACGTGATCCGCATTCGAGACTACGGCGAGCAAGGCGGACGGCTCTACCTGGCCATGGAGTATCTAGAGGGCGTCTCGCTGGCCCGCTGGCGGCGGGAGCACCCGGCCCCGGACCCGATCCGGATCGGCCGGATCGGACAGATGGTCGCCTCGGCCCTGGCCGCCGTGCACGAGACCGGGATCATCCACCGGGACGTCAAGAGCGAGAACATCATGCTGGTCGGCGAGCACGTCAAGCTGATGGACTTCGGCCTGGCCGTGGGAGAAGAGGTCTCCCGGATGACGCGCGCCGGCTCCCTGCTGGGCACCATCGCCTACATGTCTCCGGAGCAGGCCCGGGGCGAGGAGCTCGACGAGCGATCCGATCTCTACTCCCTCGGCGTGGTGCTCTACGAGCTCGTGGCCGGCAGCCCGCCGTTCTCGGGCACCGAGGCGACCGTGCTCCAGGCCATCCTCCACGATCCAGCCCCCCGGCTGGACCCGGCCGCGCCCGAAGGGTTGCGCGCGCTGATCGAGGCCCTGCTCGAGAAGTCGCCCGACTCGCGACCCGCCTCGGCCAAGTCGGTGGCTGAGGCGCTGGCCGACTGGCTGGCCCGCTCCGGAGCGGACACGCGAGTCTCGATGGAGCGAGCCCCGGCGCCCGCGCCGGAACCGCCCCTCTCCCTCCGGGAGAAGGGGCCGGGGGCCGAAGAGCCGCAGGCATCCCGGACGAGCTCGGGCTCCGTGACCACCCGGACCCTGGACGCCTTTCGCAGCCAGAGCCTGATCCTCTCCACCCTGGCCGGGGAGAGCAGCTCGCGTCCCGAGTCCAGGACGGACCGCCTGTCCGGCGATCCGCTGCTCTACGGGCTCTCGGCCCGCGTGGCCAAGGGCACCTTCGACCGGCAGGCGCAATCCGAGTCCCTGGCGCTCTGCATCCAGGCGCTGCAGGCCGATCGCGGTCTGCTGGCCAGGCTGGACGGCGACTCGCTGAAGATCGCCTGCGCCTGCGCCTGGGCCGGGGATCCGCCCATGCCGCTCTTGCGGCAGAGCGTCGCCGGCCGGACCGGTCTGCTCTTCTCGGCCGAGCCTGGCGAGCAGCCGTCCGACGCGCTCGGCAGCGCGGTCTGCGCCCCGCTCTGGGCCGGCGAGCAGATCCACGGCGCCTTGCTGGTCGGCAGGGCCTTCGCGGGCAGCCTGCCGCTCGCCTTCTCCGACGACGACTTGGAGCTGTTGGTCTGCGCCGGGTACCTGCTCGGTCTGGGCCTGGAGCGCGAGCGGCTCTACCAGCGCGCGCTGGATGAGGAGCGCATGGCTGCCATCGGCAAGATGCTCGCCAACGTGGCCCACGACATGCGCAATCCCATGTCCATCATCGGCGGCTTCGCCCAGCTTCTCCACGCCGAGCAGGCCCTGGAGAAGCGAGAGGAGTACTGCCGGATCATCCAGGGCCAGGTGGACGAGATGACGGCCATGCTCAAGAACCTCACCGCCTTCGCCTCCGGAGAGCGGCAGGAGGCCGAGCTCCACGCCGAGGACATCTGCGTGCAGGAGCTGGGCGAGGACATCCGGCAGACCCTGGCCGTCCAGTGCACGGCCACCGGTATCGAGCTGGCGGTTCTGGCGGAGGCGGGCCAGGTGCACATCGATCCCTCCCGGACCCGACGGATCATCCACAACCTGGCCCGCAACGCGGTCGAGGCCATGGGCGGCAAGGGCCGGCTGACCGTGCAGCTCGGCTGCGGAGAGGACGGTCAGCTCCGCATTCGCGTCTCGGACACCGGGCCCGGCATCCCGGGCGAGCTCCTGCCCCACATCTTCGAGCCCTTCGTGACCGCGGGCAAGTCGGGCGGGACGGGCCTGGGGCTCTCGATCGTCAAGCGCTTCGTCGAGGATCACCGCGGCGAGATCGAGGTGAGCAGCCAGCCGGGCAGCGGCACGACCTTCACCATCCAGCTGCCGGGCGCAGCCTGAACCTCCCGGCTACTCGAAGGCCTCGGCCAGGCGCTGCTCCTGCGGATCGAAGGCCTTCTTCACTTTCGGGCGGGTCATGAAGTACCACAGCAGGGCCGGGTAGAGCATGCCGAGCAGGCCTCCGATCACGGCGCTCGCCACGGCGGTCGTGACCACCATGCTGCCCACGCCGGAGCCCATGCCCGATCCCAGCTCCGGCGCCATGCTCGTCAGCATCGGCTTGAGCACGACGAAGGTGACCACGATGGCCACCAGGCTGGAGAGGATCCCGTAGACCCCGTAGACGATGCAGCCGGTCCGGGCCCAGGGGCGCAGCGAGAGCATCCCGATCCCGATGGTGAGCAGCCCCGCCGAGACCACGCCGCTCAGCACCGTGGTCACGGTCTGCCAGGGGCCCAGGAAGGGATGCGAGGAGATGACCTCCGTCAGATCGCCGACCGCGCTCTGGGCGAGCAGGTTGAACAGAAAGCCCAGCAGGCCCAGGCTGCCGAAAACGATGTTCAGGACGGCGAAGACGGTCACCGACGTGGGTCTCTGGATCACGGGGCTCTCCTTTCGTACGTGCTTTTTGCTGCGTTCGATCGGCCGCCAGCTTAGCACAGGTCGGGCGCCGGGGGCAGCACGAACTGCGGCGAGCCCAGACCCCGAGCTGGCGTCAAGAGGCCTTCGCGGTGTAGTCTATACACAGGTCATGAGATCCGGTGCCGGACAGGTTCTGGCGACGATCCTCGCCGCGATCTCGATCGCCGCCGCGCTCTCGAGCTGCCGATTCGAGCCGGAGATCCAGAGCGCGCGATTCGTGTCATGCCACGACGGGGACTGCGTCCTGGGCTGCAGCTGCCTGCAAGCGCTGAACGTCTGCCTGCCGGACGACCCCGGCCTGCCCCCCGAGCAATGCAGCCGCTGCGGCGACGGCGTGGTGGACGCCGAGGACGGCGAGCAGTGCGACGACGGCAACTGGGTGCTGATCGACGACTGCCCGGACGGCCCCCAGGGCACCTGCCGGGACGCCGCCTGCGGCGACGGCTTCACCAAGCGCCTGGGCCAGAGCCCCGAGCAGTGCGACGACGGCAACGACACGGACAGCGACGCCTGCAGCAACGCCTGCACCGCGAGCCCGTCCTGCGGCATCGACGAGGACGGCGACGGCCGGCTTCTCGACCCCGGCGAGGAGTGCGACCTGGGGACGGCCAACAGCGACACGGCCCCGGGCGGCTGCCCCGGCGTCTGCCGGACGGACTGCCGCTGCCCGCGCTGCGGCGACTGCGCGATCGACTTCGCCCGCGGCGAGGAGTGCGACGACTGCAACACCGCGAGCGGCGACGGCTGCAGCGCCAGCTGCGCGATCGAGCCCGGCCCGAGCTGCGGCAGCGGCAGGCTGGACCTCGACCAGGGCGAGGAGTGCGACGATGGCATGCACTGCGAGGACCTGTCCACGGCCTGCCTGAACGACAGCGACTGCGCCGGGATCGGCCGCGGAAGCTGCGGGCCGAGAGGTGGCGACGGCTGCAGCGCGGCGTGCCAGTACGAGCCCGTGGGCCAGCGCTGCGGCGACGATCATCCAGACCCCTTGGAGAAGTGCGACGACGGCAACACCGCAAACGGAGACGGCTGCAACCCGACCTGCAACTTGACGACGAGCGTGCGCACGCTAGCCTCGGGTCTCAAGGGCGCGGCGCTGGCGGTCGACGACCGCTACCTGTGGATCGGCAGCTGCGATACGCAGAGCATGCCGAGCCTGTGCGCCATCCAGCGGATCGACCTCGACGCCTGCCTGCAGTCGGGCAGCTGCACGCCGACCACGGTGGCCGGCGGCGCCTGCGGTACGGCGCAGGACGGACAGGGCAGCTCGGCTGTGATGTCTTGCGTCCGGAGCATCACCACCGACGGTGCCAGCGTGTGGTTCGGCGACTCGAACACCGTCCGCGCCATGGACACCCAGAGCTTCGAGGTCGCGACCATCGCCGGCCGGGTGGGCTCCTGCGCGGCCGTGGACGGCGCGGGTACGGACGCCTACTTCCACGACATCCGGGGCCTGACCTACCTCGACGGCCAGGTCTACCTGCTGGACGGCTGCGAGAACGTCCTGCGGCGGCTCGATCCGTCCACCTGCGCGGTGCAGACCATCGCCGGCGATAGAAATCCCGATCCGAACGTGACCCAGAACCCTCCCTACACCTGCCCCTCGACTCTCGGCTGCATCGATCCCACGCCTGCCGACGGCTACGGCCTGAAGGCCGTCTTCAGAAGCCCGCGCTACATGACGGCCGATCGCGCGGGCCGGCTCTACATCGTCGACACGAACGGGGAGTCCGTGCGCAGCTACGACATCGCCACCGGCTGGTTGGGAACGCTGGTCGGCGGCCAGGGCTACCAGGACGGTGTGGGCAGCGCCGTGCGGATCTCCCGGCCGCGTGCCATCTGCTCGGACGGAAGCTCGATCTACTTCAACGAGCAATACGCGCATACCGTCCGCCAGCTCGTCATCCAGAGCCTGGAGACGAGCACCCTGATCGGCGTGCGCGGCTGCCCTGGCTCCCGAGACGGCACCGGCGGCGACGGCAGCCAGGACTGGAGCGCGGACTGCACCCTCGCCCCGTCCACCGCGGCCCAGATCGACAGCCCCCTGGACGGTCTCGCGTATCACTTCCCGAGCCGATCGCTCCTGCTGGTCGAGGGCGGGCGCTTGAGGCAGATCGAGTAGGGTCGGCGGAACCGAATACCTCCGCTTCGCAGCGGATCAATGTAGGGGCGTGGTTCATCCACGCCCGCACGCCCCTTCGCGTCTGCGGGTGGGGATACCCCACCCCTACACCGTAACGTGGGATCGGACGGCGCGATCGATGTAGGGGCGTGGTTCATCCACGCCCGCACGCCCCTTCGCGTATTGCGGGTGGGGATAAACCCCACCCCTACACCGTAACGTGGGATCGGGCGGCGCGATCGACGTAGGGGCGTGTTTCATCCACGCCCGCACGCCTCTTCGCGTATTGCGGGCGGGCATGAAGTCGCACGCGGACGCGGTGAAGATACGACGACGGCGACGGAGACCGGCCGAGCCTCAGCTCGACTTCTTCTCGCGGGCCGCGATCTTGGCCCAGGAGTCCCGGAGCGGCACCGTGCGGTTGAAGACCGGCCGCCCGGGCTCCGAGTCCCGGCTGTCGGCGCAGAAGTAGCCCTGGCGCTCGAACTGGTAGCGGCTGCCGGGCTCGGCTTTGGCCAGGTCGGGTTCCAGCTTGGCCTGGAGCACCTGGAGCGAGTCGGGGTGCAGGTCGGCGATGAAGTCGTCTCCGGGCCTGGGCACGGCGAAGAGCCGGTCGTAGATCCGGACCTCGGCATCCACGGCGTGGGCGGCCGAGACCCAGTGGATGGTGCCGCGCACCTTGCGGCCGTCCGGCGCCTGGCCCCCGAGGGTCTGCGGATCGTAGCTGCAGCGAAGCTCGCGGATCTCACCGGCGTCGTCCTTGACCACCGCCTCGCACTTGAGCAGGTAGGCCCAGCGCAGCCGGACCTCGCGCCCCGGGGCGAGCCGGAAGAACTTCCTGGTCGGCTCCTCCATGAAGTCGTCGCGCTCGATGTAGATCTCGCGGGCAAAGGGGATCGCGCGCTGGCCCATGCGAGCCGGATCGTCGGGGAAGTCGGGCGCCGCGATCTCCTCGACCCGCCCCTCGGGCATGTTCTCGATGACCACCTTGAGCGGCCGGAGCACGGCCAGCCTGCGGGCCACCCGGGTGTTGAGGTCGTCCCGGATGCCGTGCTCGAGCAGCTCCATGTCCACGGTGCTCTCCTTCTTGGCGATGCCGATGCGCTCGCAGAAGGCCCGGATGGCCTCCGGCGTGTAGCCGCGGCGCCGCAAGCCCGAGACCGTGGGCATGCGCGGATCGTCCCAGCCGCTGACGCGGCCTTCCTGCACGAGCTTCTGCAGCTTGCGCTTGCTCATGACCGTGTAGGTCAAGTTGAGCCGGGCGAACTCGATCTGCTGGGGCTGCCAGTCCGCCCGGGCGTGCTGGATGACCCAGTCGTAGAGCGGCCGGTTGTTCTCGAACTCCAGGGTGCACAGCGAGTGGGTGATGCGCTCGATCGAGTCCGACAGACAGTGGGTGAAGTCGTACATCGGGTAGATGCACCAGTCGTCGCCGGTGCGGTGGTGGCTGACGCGGCGGATGCGGTAGAGGGTCGGATCGCGCATGTTCAGGTTCGGCGAGGCCATGTCGATCCTGGCCCGCAGCACCCGAGAGCCGTCCTCGAACTCGCCCGCGCGCATGCGCCGGAAGAGATCCAGGCTCTCCTCCGGCGGGCGATCCCGGAAGGGGCTCTCGCGGCCCGGCTCGGTGAGCGTGCCGCGGTAGGCGCGGATCTCGTCCGCGGTCAGCTCGTCCACGTAGGCCTTGCCCTGCTGGATGAGCACCTCGGCGAAGGCGTAGAGCTTCTCGAAGTAGTCGGAGGCGTAGTAGAGGTGCTCGCCCCAGTCGAAGCCCAGCCAGCGCACGTCCTCGAGGATCGAGTCGATGTACTCCTGGCTCTCCTTGGCCGGGTTCGTGTCGTCGAAGCGCAGGTGGCAGATCCCGCCGTACTCGGCCGCGACGCCGAAGTTGAGGCAGATCGACTTGGCGTGCCCGATGTGCAGGTAGCCGTTGGGCTCGGGCGGAAAGCGGGTGGCCACCCGGCCGCCGTACTTGTCGCCCGCCAGGTCGGTGTCGATGCGCTCGCGGATGAAGTCGCGGCCCTCCCGGGTCTCGTCCATGGCTCGATCTTCGCGCTCGGCCGTCATGCCAGCTGCTCCTCCGGATCTGGATCCGGCCCCATTAGCCCATCGAAGCGGCTCCAAGTCAACGGCTTGCATACGGTCCGCGCTCCTGCAAGCATGGACGGGTGCGCCCGCTCGCCTTTCTCACCCTCGCGCTCGCGGCCTGCCAGCCGCAGGCAGACCGCGTCGAGAGACCTTCGCCGCCCGGGCCGGCGGCAGGGCCAAGCAAGCTGATCCCGATCCCGGCCGGCTGGTTCTGGATGGGCTGCGGCCCGGAGCAGCGCGCCTCCTGCGAGGACGAGGAGTGGCCGGGGCGCATGGTCTACCTGCAGGCCTTCTCCATAGAGCGCGCCGAGGTGAGCGTGGCCCAGTACGCGGCCTGCGTGGCGGCGGGCGCGTGCAGCGCCCGGGGGCTCAGCCTGCCCCGGCACTTCGCCGAGGACCGGGCCGACGTGATGGACCAGTGCAACTGGGCCCAGCCCGGCCGCGAGATGCACCCGGTGAACTGCATCTCCTGGCCGCAGGCCCGAAGCTACTGCCGCTTCCTCTCCCGCCGCCTGCCCTCGGAGGCCGAGTGGGAGCGGGCGGCCCGCGGGATCGACGGGCGGCTCTTCCCCTGGGGCGCGGAGCCGGCGACCCGCGATCCGGCCTGCGCGCGGGCGAACCTCGGCGATCGCCAGCTGCTGCGCGCGGGCTTCGAGCGCCACGAGCCGAGCTGCGACGACGGCCACGTCATGACCGCGCCGGTTGGCTCCTTCCCCCGCGGCGCGAGCCCCTGCGGGGCCCTGGACATGGCCGGCAACGTCTGGGAGTGGGTCGAGGACTTCTACGGCCCCTACGAGATCGCGGGCTTCGTCCAGCCCGCAGGCCCCGCGGCCGGCGAGTACCGCACCTGCCGCGGCGGCTCCTGGGTGAGCCTCTCGAGCGGCCTGCGGGCCTGCAACCGGACCGGCAACCTGCCCGACGAGCGAGACGGCGCGCTGGGCTTCCGCTGCGCAGGTTATTGACGGGCCTCTCTCGAGACCTTCACCATTCCGGTCTGCGCGGTTCTTTCTTGCCGTGCTTGACCGATTCGCAGAATGTGTCTACAATTGTAGACGCATGTACTCGATAGAGCTTAGCGAGTTGGCAGTGGAGCAACTGGAGAAGACCAAGGTCTTCGACCAGAACCGGATCCTGGACGAGATAGAGAAGCAGCTGACTCGGGAGCCGACAAGGAAGACAAAGCGGAAAAAGATCCTGAAAGGACTCAAGCCGCCTTGGCTGCAAGCGGAGCCCGTCTGGCAGCTGCGCATCGGGGACTACCGTGTCTTCTACGACGTGGATCCAAAATTGGAGACCGTCACGGTCCACGCGGTCCTTTACAAGGGCAGCAAGACGACTGGAGAAATCCTATGAAAGTAGTCGCATTGAGAAAGGCCAAGCAGGAGCTGAGCGCTACCGTGGATGAAAGCCAGGACGAGGATGTCCTCATCACCCGTCACGGCAAGCCGGCTGCCGTCATGGTCGGCGTGGAGGGGCACGATATCGAGGATGTCATGCTCATGTCCAATCCCAGGTTCTGGGAGATGATCGAGGCCAGCAGGAGCCAGAAGAAGCGGCTCTCGCTGTCCGATGTCCGCAAGCGCCTCAAGGCCAGGAGCAAGAACCGGTCGAGCGCCAAGCCCCGCAAGAAGGCCTCCTCTGCCCGGGACCCCAAGAAGTGATGGTCATGCCGGAACCTCAATGATAATCGCTGCGGATCTGCACGCCCCTGGTGCGGAGCTCGTCGCAGATGCGCGCGAAGACGCCCGGGCGCCGACCCAGCGCCTCCGGGGGCAGGACGCCGGGCGCGTCGATCTCGCCCGCGGCCAGCATGCGGCAGACCGCGGCGCAGGGAAAGCCGGTCGTGCGGGCCATGGAGGTCTGGCCGGTCCGCTCGTCGGTCTGGTCGAAGAGCTCGAAGACGTAGCGCTCGGCTCGGCCCGCTCGCAGGCCCCGGCAGACGACCCGGAGGACCGTGAACTCGGGCTCGCCGGGCTGCAGGGCCCACTGCTCGAAGAGCAGCTTCGAGGTCAGAGCGCGCGGGCGGACGGAGAGCCCGTCGATCTCGACCGGCTCGTCCGAGAGCAGCCCCGTGTCCACCAGCGCCCTCATCAGGGCAGCGTGGCCCGGGTAGCGCAGGGTCTTCTCCTTCATGTTGGGCGCATCGACGCTCGTGAGCAGGGAGCGGAGCCCGTCGGTGTTGAAGGCCTCCAGCGTGCCCAGGCCCTCGAAGTGGACGAGCTCCGGCTCGGAGAGCGCGGGCTTCGCGACCTGCCGGCCGCCGATGCGCATGCGCGCCTCTCTGGTGTACTCCTCGATCACGTCCGATGGCGCAAACGGCGCCTTGTACTCGTAGGGCCAGCGCCGGATCCTGGGCAGCCCGCCGACGAAGTAGCACACGTCCTCGAGCGAGTCGAAGTCCGCGTCGCACATGCCGATCGCCATGTTGGCCATGCCCGGCGCCACGCCGCAGTCCACCACGGCCGTCACGCCTTGCTCGCGGGCCAGCGCGTCGAGCTGCAGCGCGTCCTCGGCCATGAAGGAGATGTCGCAGATGGGCTTGCCGGCCTGGAGGACCGCTCGCAGCACCTCGAAGCCGACCGCGCTGGCGAGCGCCCCGGCCACCACGTCGAAGGGCCGGACCAGCTCGCCGACGCGGCCCGGACCGATCTCGGCCCGGATCGGGCGGATGCGCTCCGGGTCCAGGCCCTCGAGCCGGGCCGGGTCCCGGTCGCAGGCCGCGACCTCCAGCCCCCCATCCGCGGCCAGGTCGGCGGCGATGGTCCTTCCCACCATGCCGCAGCCGAGCACGATCGCACGCCTTGCCATGCGCGCACCTCCCGCGATAGCGGGATCCTATCAGGCCGGCGCGCAAAGGCGACGCTTTTTCCACGCCGATGCGGCGCATTGACTCCGGCGGGCTCGCGTGCGAGCATCGAGCCCATGCTGGAGCCGCTGGTCCAGGACTACGTTCCGGCAGCCATGCAGCTGGCCCGGGACTCGTTCCGAGAGCGCGTGCGCGTTCCGGTGCTGGTGACGATCGCGCCGCAGCTGGAGGAGTCCTTCCAGACGGCGCGCACGCGCGCGCTGGACGACATGAGCCAGCTCGGCCCCCACAACCGGGCCGACCTGCTCCACCAGGCCAAGGTGCTCGAGCTCCGGCCCATCCGGCGGCGCCGGCTACTGCAGGTGACGATCGGCCGCTCCGAGGAAAACGACATCGTGCTCCAGGACGAGACGGTCTCCTCCCACCACGCCATCTTCACGCAGCACCCCAGCAGCGGCAAACCCCTCATCCAGGACCAGGAGTCGACCAACGGCACCCGGATCAACAACCAGCTGCTCATCCCGTACAAGGCCGTGCGCGTGCACGACGGGGACCTGCTCTCGTTCGGCGACGTGACCTTCCTGTTCTTCACGCCGGCCGGCTTCTACGACGCCCTGCAGTCCCTCGTGCAGGAGACCGCCTGATGCCATTCGACGGCAAGAGGCTCATCGAGAAGGAGTGGCTCGACGACAAGGAGAAGCTCGAGCGCCTGGCGGTGCTCATCCTGCGCGAGATCGACCGCATCCTCTTCGACCTGGAGTTCCGCCGGGAGATGCTCTTCAAGCTCTGGTCGAAGGAGCGCATTCGGATGCCGCTGCTACGCGTCCTGCACAGCCGCTACTACGAGCTGAAGTTCGATCTGCTGATCCTCTTCCCGCCGGACGTCTTCCAGCAGCTCGACCGCTTCTACCGCGCCCTGGACTCCTTCGTCTTCTACGCCTCGTACACCGAGGACATGCCTCAGTCGCTCATGCAGAGCTTCGACGCCTTCCTCAAGGACTTGAAGGAGATGTCCGGCCCGCTGCTCGAGATGCTCAAGCGCTGCGCGCCGGGTGACTTCGAGGTCGAGATGGTCTCCGCCGGGCCCCCGCCGCTCGTGTTCGAGCTCTCGGAGGGGCAGGAGGGCGACCTGACCTTCGAGGACACCGATCCGGGCCGCGAGCTGCCCACAGCCGACGAGGGCTCCGGCTCCGAGGGGGCGGGCTGAGTCGCAGGTCTATCCGATGCGCGCTCACGGCGCAAAGATCTGTAGCAGCACGCGGAGCACCTTGTCAGCCGTCCGCCGGTCTATCCTGCCGAGCCTCCTTACCAGGCGCTGCTTGTCGAGCGTGCGGATCTGGTCGAGCACGATCTGGCCTCTCCTCTTCTGGAAGGTGACGCCAACCCGGGTGGGATAGTCCCTTCCCCTCGTCGTCATCGGCGCGACGATGACCGTCCCGATATGGCGATTCATCTCGTCGGGCGAGATGATCAGACCCGGGCGGGTCTTCTTGATCTCCCGGCCGACGGTCGGGTCGAGGTTGACCAGGAACACGTCGAACCTCTTCACGACCACTCCCACTGCTCCTCGTCCCAGGAGCTCTCGAGAACCGCATCCCCCTCGAGCAGCCGATCGTCTCCCTTCTCGGCCATGGCCGCGAATGCATCCTCCCAGCCTCTCCTCGGCCTGGAAGCGGAACGGATGACGAGCCGGTCTCCCTCCGGCACCAACTCGACCTCGCCCTCCAGGCGGCACTGCGCGAGCAGCGCCTTCGGGATCCGAATGCCCCTGGAGTTGCCGATCTGCACGATGCTCGACTTGACGGCAGCCATGTCGCCCTCCTCCGATGTATTCACTATGTAATTACCACGCCCCATGGGCCGCGTCAAGCGCGGTGCAGCGCGATCGGTCGACTTCGCATCAAGCGGAGAAGCCCTGCAGCAGGCTGGTGAGCCACAGCGCGGCCGAGACCATGGTGGCGAGCTGGGCGAGACCGTAGGCCCTGAACTTGCGGTCCAGCACGGAGGCCAGGGAGTAGACCTGCCTGGCGGTCGCCTCGGCCAGCTCGGAAGCGCCTACCCGGGACAGGTCCTCGGCGTAGACGGCGGCGCTCTTGCGGGCCAGGATGTCGCCGAAGAACATGAGCTTGCCCCGCTCGCGGGGCGCCGGGCCGGGCAGGCGGGCGTAGAGCACCGCCAGGCAGAGCAGGACCGTGGCCGCGGCCGCCAATGCGGCGGCCAGGCTGAAGCCTCCCCTGCCCGTGCCCGCGGCCGTGGCCAGGAAGATGGAGTTGACCAGCAGCAGGCTGTTGGCCTTGGCGTCGGTGAAGCTCACCAGCGACTGGTTGTGCTGCAGCGCATCGCAGGCGAAGCGCAGCCGCTCGGCCGCGCTCAGCTCATCTCGTTGCATGAGCCTGGGCTCGAGCTCGTCGAGCCGCTGGATCCTGGCCGCCATGCTCACACCTCCTTTGCCCGTTCTCTCGCTCTGCTCCGTATCAGAGCAATCCGCATGCCATGCACCTTATCTGTCGATAAATCAAAAGACTCCGCATCAAGCCGGCCAGCTGGCTGCCCCGCTCTGGACCTCCGTCCCCGCCTGGTCGCACCAGAATGGTGCACTCCGAGCCCGGAAGGCTTGTCAAGCACCTGCCGGGTCGGCTACAAGGGATTGGCTTGAACAGAGCCAGGGAGGAGCCATGGCGGTCTGGGATTACATCTTCGACAGCGACGCCGCACAGCGCCAGGACATCGAGGCCCTGAAGGAGCGCGCGGGCTCGAGCGAGGAGGCGCTGACCGCGCTGCGCCTGGCGGTCATCGGCCTGATGCAGAAGCTCGACACCCTGGAGCTCGCGCTCGAGGGCCTGGTCAAGTGCCTGGAGATCAAGGGCGGCCTGACCCGAGAGGAGCTGGCGGTCATGATCCAGCGCATCGACCTGGCCGACGGCGTGGAGGACGGGCGCATCGGTCCGGATCGCAGCGCCTCCGCCCCCCGCTGCCCCTTCTGCGGCCGGCCGGCCAACCCGGCCCGGACGCACTGCCTGTACTGCGGCGAGCGGGTCACGAGCGCCGCTGCCGACAGCTCGCCGCGCCCCGACGTGCCCGTCCGCACCGTGCGCTGTGTCCGCTGCTACACCGAGATCCCAGAAGACGAGGCGCACTTCTCGCCCGAGGGGCTGGTATGCGACAAGTGCCAAACGCTCTAGATCTGAAAACAAGCGCGGTTTGGAAAACCGCGCCTGTTCTAGGTCTAGATACGATGCGTCCCCCTCCCGCGGCCTTCGGCCGGTCCCTCCCACAAGGGGAGGGATGGATAACCTCTCCCTCGACGGGGAATGTCGGGCGAAGCCCGGGTGGGTGCAAAGACGCGACAGCGCGGATGCATACACCGAGCGTCGCGCGCAGCCGAGCGGGCTTTCTCGTACTCGCCGCGCTCGCGCTCGTGCTATGGCCGGCGAGCAGCCGCGCGGAGAGCGAGGCGCCGAGCGACGCGCAGCCGGTCCGGGCGAGCCTGATCGCCGACGTTGCGCAGGCCGGCCTGGGCGAGGAGCTGCGGGTCGGCGTCCTGCTCGAGATGGCGGCTGGCTGGCACGTCTACTGGACCTTCCCGGGCAACACGGGCAAGCCGACCCGGGTGCGCTTCGAGGCCGACGAGCGTTTCGCCAAGGTCCTCGAGCCGCGCTTCCCCCCGCCCCGGATCTTCGACCGGGAGCCGATCGAGCAGCTCAGCTTCGGCTACGCGGGCTCGGTCCTGGTCATGGCCGATGCCATGGTCTTCGAGGCGCCGGAGTCGGGCCCGGTCCGCATCGAGGCCTCGGTGTCGTGGCTGGCCTGCAAGCAGGCCTGCGTGCCTGGCAAGGCCCGCCTCTCGCTCGACCTGCCCACCGGGCCGTCGTCGCAGCCGTCGAGCGAGCGGGCGCGCTTCGATCGGGTCCAGCGAGACCTGCCGGCGAGCGACAGCCAGACCTTTCTGGAAGCGATGACCTGGGACCGCGGCCGGATGGAGCTGCGCTTCGTCCTGCCGGCAGAGGAGCGCATCGAGAGCTTCTGGCCGCACTGGCTGACGGACGGCAGCTGCCAGGTGCGCCGTTTCGAGATCGAGAAAGACGAGCGCGGGCGCCGCGTGGCCCTGCTCGGTCTGGCCGGCGCCGACTGCCTGCCGGGCGCGGGCGGGGTCTACGCCTTTCGCGACGGCGAGTCGCTGCGGCACCGGCGCTTTCGCGCCCGGGCGCCCGCAGACGCCGAGCCCGCGCGGGCGGCCGCGGAGATCGACCGGGAGCCGGAGGCGGCCTCGTCCGTCTCGGCCTGGGTCATGCTCCTGTTCGCCCTGCTGGGCGGGTTGCTGCTCAACGTCATGCCCTGCGTGATCCCGGTCGTCTTCCCGAAGATCCTCCATGTGGTGCGCAGCGCCCAGAAGACGGACGTGCTGGCCGAGCGCCGTCGGATCCTGTGGTCCAACAGCCTGGCCTACACGGCGGGCGTGGTGATCACGCTGCTGTCGCTGGGCGCGATCGTGATCGGACTCAAGCGGATCGGCATGCAGGTGGGCTGGGGCTTCCAGTTCCAGAACGTCTGGTTCCTGGTCTTCATGATCTCTTTGCTGCTCGTGCTCGGCCTGGGCATGCTGCACGTCTTTCCGCTCAAGAGCGAAAGCCACGCGGAAGATCTCAAGAGCCTGCGCCAGACGCGCCGCCGCAGCCCCCTGCTGGAGTCCTTCCTGACCGGCCTGCTGGTCACCTTCCTGGGCACGCCCTGCACCGCGCCTCTTCTGGGCCCGGCCCTGGGCTACGCCTTCACCGCCAGCCCGGCCGAGACCCTGGTCTTCCTGGCCGCGGTGGGCCTGGGCCTCTCGTTGCCCTTCCTGGCCCTGGGCGCCTGGACGGGCTGGACCCGCGTGCTGCCCAAGCGGGTCACCGAGAGCTACGACCGCGTCATGCGCGGCATGGCTTTCTTGCTCTTCGGCACGGCCGTCTGGCTCCTGGGCGTGCTGGCCGACGGCCACGGCGCCGATGCGGCCCTGCGCGTGCTGTGGTTCCAGCTCGGCCTGGCGCTGGCGGCCTGGATCTTCGGCATGGTGACAAGCGAGCGCGAGCGCTGGAAGCGCCGCCTGCTCAAGCTCCTGCCGCTGGCGCTGGCCGCCGCGCTCTTCGGGTGGTGGGTGATGGACTTCGCCCCCCGGGGCGTGACCGCCCTCCACTCGCGGGTCGGCATTCGCTGGGAACCCTTCTCGGCCGAGCGGCTGCACAGCCTGAAACGAGAGGGCAGGACCGTCTTCGTCGACTTCACCGCCGAGTGGTGCATGAACTGCAAGGCCAACGAGCGGCTCGTCATCGAGACGCATCAGACCCGCAAGCTGTTCGACGAGCTGCATGTCGCGACCCTCAAGGCCGACGCCACGCGATTCGATCCCGAGATCCAGGCATGGCTCAGGCGCTACGGCCGGGCCGGTGTGCCCATGTATCTCGTCTTCGCACCCTGCTCGGGCGATCGCGATGCCGCCCTCCTGCCCGAGATCTTGACCTTCCGCGCCCTGAGCAAGGCGCTGCGCCAGGCGGGCCCCAGCCGCTCGAGCTGCGAGCCCGCCCCGCCGTGATCGCAGGGGACCAACCACAAAGTCGAGCTTCGCGTCAAGCCCCCACCGAGCCTGCGGCCGCTTTGCCGCGTGCCCCCCTTGTGCTCGATCCGCGCTGTGTGGGATCCTCGACATGGAGACCGAAGGTCTTCAAGGGGAGGAGGTGCAGTATGGGCCTGATGGAACGCGCCAGGAAAGCCAACCGCTGGGCGGGTATCCTCGTCGAGGAGCTCGCAGAGCAGCTCCACTCACGCTCCGAGGAGTATGCCTGGAACCTGGCCGCCGAGCTCCAGGAGACGCTCGGGGAGGACTTCCACGAGCTGATGCCGGCCAGCCCGGCCGAGAGCCTGGCCGAGGAGCTGGCCGCCGAGCTTCGCGAGGGGCTGCTGGCCGAGCTCCAGTCGGAGCTGCCCGAGGACGTGCGCCAGATCCTGCACGAGGATCTCGAGAAGCTGATCTTCGAGCAGCTCACCCGCCACCGGCCGGCCGAGGTCATCCGCCAGCTCGCGCTGCAGAGAGAAGAGGAGCTCGCGGAGGAGTGGGCCCGCTGGGTCGCGGGCGAGATCACCCACCACTTGCTCGAGCGCCTGGCCGACGACGTGGAGCATGCCCGGAACGGCGCGCCCCCTTCGGCCCCCAGCCCCCAGATCCCGAGGCGCAAGGCGCGCGCGTTTCGCAGATCCTAGGGATCGACCCCCACCAGCTCGAATCCGCTCTCCCGGGCGTGGCAGTGGCTCGCGAGCAGGTCTGCGAAGCGCCGCGCCCAGCGGCTCAGCTCCTCCTCGGTCTCGCTCGCGGGTGCATACAGGACCGCCACCACGTCCCGGGTGCCCGGATGGATCTTGGTCGCGGCGGAGTCTTTGACCGGGTTGCCGCACGGCAGCCAGTCGCCCTCTCTTCGGCCGCAGACCAGCAGCAGGTCCTGCAGCTCGATCACCTGACCCGAGGGGTTGAAGACGTAGCGCTCGCCGGGCCTGCCCCGGCGCAGGAGCAGCTCGGTCCCGCTCAGCGCCGCGTCGAAGATGCTGCCCGGCAGGCCCGAGGCGAGGCTGACGGCGTTGTTGACGTCCACCGGCGGGTTGACCGCCGGGAATTGCCCCTGCTCGGCCGCCCGCAGCAGGAACTCGCTGGCCGGCCTGCCGCGGCCGGCCGGTTTGTAGCGGCCGTGGCGGAGCATGTCGCGCACCCGGGCGCGCATGCCCTCGGCCCACAGGGCCTCTCCCTGCGCCGCGGCCCTCTCCACCTCGCTCGCCAGGAAGCCCGGCAGCGCCTCGCTCTGCAGCGGCGGCGAGATGCCCGTCGCCCAGATCAGCGCCGGGCGCGCCGGGCAGGGGGACAGGCTCGGATCGATCTCCAGGCTGGGCTTGGGGCTCATGGCGACCTCCGAACCGCCTCGCTGCTGCGACTGTACGATACTGCACCTCGGCATGTCACGCCATGCCGCAGGGTGAAATCGATGCTCGATGGGTCCAAGCCCCAACGGGGCGAGGTTTTCCGCTGCTTCGCAGCGAAAATCCGGATCTCGGAGCTTGCCAAGCCCATTCTTCCTTGCGCTCCGAGATGTGTATCAGGCTCAGGGCTTCGCCCTGGGCTTTCATATTGCGCCCCTGCGGGGCTCTGCTCGATCTCGCCGAGCTGGTCTCATCGACGAGCATTCCGGCGCTCCTCGCGGCGGATGCGCGCCTCGGATGCGGCCCAGGAGCAGATCGGGCAGGCGCGCATGTCGTGCCCTCGCGCCGGACAGTGCTCGCGGCCGAAGTAGATGATCTGCAGGTGGCGCTTGTTCCAGTCCTCCGGCGGGAAGAGCCGCTTCAGATCCCGCTCCGTCTTGCGCACGCTCGTGCCGTCCGACAGCCCCCAGCGCCCGGCCAGCCGGTGGATGTGGGTGTCGACCGGGAAGGCAGGCCGCCCGAAGGCCTGGGAGACGACCACCGAGGCCGTCTTGTGGCCCACGCCCGGCAAGCTCTCCAGCGCCTCGAGCTCCTCGGGCACCCGGCCGCCGAAGCGCTCGCCGAGCTCGCGGCTCAGCGCCTTGAGGTAGCGGGCCTTGGTGGGAGCCAGGCCGATCTCGCGGATGAGCGCCCCGATCTCGCGCTCGGACAGCGCCGCCATCCGCTCCGGCGTCGAGGCGCGGGCGAAGAGCGCCGGGGTGACCTGCTGGACCTTCTTGTCGGTCGTCTGGGCGCTCAGCACGACCGCGACGAGCAAGCGGAAGGGATCGCGCTGGGCGAGCGGCGCCCTGGGAACGGGGAAGAGCGCATCGAGGATCTCGCCGATCCGCCTGGCCTTGTCTGCGCGCTTCAAGCTGGCTGCCCTCGCCGGAGTCTATCGCCTGGCAGCTCAGTCGCGCAAGTAGCGGTGGTACCTCACCTGGAGCTGCCTGCTCTTGCCGGCCCCCAGGTCGAAGCCCCACTCGACCTCGGAGCGCATGCTCAGCAGGGCCTCCGAGCGCTGCATCAGGCCGGGCGGCTGGACGTGCTCGATCCGGCCGTCGTGGGAAGCCTGCGTGCAGCGCCCGTCGCCCGCCGCGTGCACCCGCAGCCGGACCCGCCTGTCGAGGGCGTTGCTCAGGCTGAGGGTCGCCTCGAAGAGGACCCGGCTGTAGGACCGGCCCCCGATGCGCAGCGCGCCCGCCTCCCTGCTCAGCTCCTTCTCGCGCACCGTGCCGCGCACGCTGATGGCCGCGGTCATGGGCACCATCACCTCGCGGCCCGGCGGGGTGAAGGTCAGCAGGTCCTGGCCGATCGGCTGGCCAGCCTGGGTCAGCAGCGCGGGCCCCGTGGTCCAGGGCCGATCGCCCTTGTTGACCAGCACGACCTGGTGCCAGACCTCGTTCTCCTCGAGCTGGAGCGGAGATCGGCCATGGGTCTGCACGCCCGGTCCGCCCTGGCCGAGCTTCGGGCTCCAGGTGTAGAGGTGCCGGAAGGGCACGCGCGCCCTGAGCAGCTCGACCACCGCCCGCTCGCCCCGCTTCATGCCCAGGCGCCGGGTCGAGTAGTAGAACAGGTCCTGGACCTCCCTGCCCTCCATGGCCTCGACCGCGACGCCGGTCGATTCGCCGTCCCCCTGGCCCGGCCCGGGCCGATAGCGCTCGCCGGCGCGGGAGTGGAACTGGATGTTGCCGAGCGGGTTGGCCGCCAGCTGGCCCATGAGCTGCGGGGCCGCCTGGGCGAGCGCATCCCGCAGGACCTTCTCGAGCACCAGCGGCGAGACGACGTCCCTGAAGCGGAAGGTCGGCAGCCCGACCACGAAGTCGACCTCGGTGTCCGAGAAGTCCTCCGCCTCGTTGATGACCTCCGCCTGGAGCACGAGCTCGGCGCGCTTGCTGCGCTCGTCGAGCTCGATCCGGTAGGTGGGGATCCAGCGGATCCCCGGCCGGAAGTAGAGCAGATCGATCTCGCGCTTCCGGCCCGGGGCGGGCTTCTCGTACTCGAAGGTCAGCAGCTTCACCCGCCGGGTGACGACCTTCTCCCGCCCCACGCTGGTGGCCATGTTCTCGATCCGCAAGCCCGCCAGGTCGGCGACCGACAGCAGCTGGTCGCCCTGGGAAGTGCGCAGCACGAACAGCGAGCCGGTCGGAGAGCGCAGCACCTCCGAGGCCCCCTCGGCGGGCGCCAGGACCGGCGAGCTTCGGACGGGCAGGTATGCGTGCGCCCGGGTCTCGGGGACCTTGCCGGAGCCCGTCTCGAGCACCGCTCGAATCCGCCCGCTATGGCGCTTGCCGTCCCGGGTGACGACCTCGGCCTCTCGGCCCTGGTTGGCCTTGATGACCTCGAAGGCGTTCTCGCAGGCGGAATCGATCCGCTCGCGGATCTCCTCCACGGCCTCGCGGGCCGTGACGTGCGAGATGCGCGCTCGCGGATCGCTGAACCAGAAGGATCCCAGGCTGGCCGCATCGGGCACCTGCGGCGTGTGCAACTTGCCCTCCGCGTCGGCCACGCCCGAGGCCCGCTTGACGAACAGCCCGTGGCCGTCCTTGAAGATCACGACCCGCCTCGTCTCCATCGCGAGCGCGCCGGGCTTCGGGGCGCTCTCCGCCCGCAGGCTGCCGGCCAGGAGCAGGGCGGCTGACAACAGGCCGATCTCGATTCCTCGCATCTGCGCACCTCCCGCGATCGAGCTGGTACCAGCATGCCATCTCTGCGTTGAGCCTGCGTACCGAGAACGTAACAACATCAAAGCCCCAAGGGGGCTTCGTCTCACTCGTTACGATCAATCCCCAGGGCTTCGCCCTGAGCTGTATACACATCTTTTCCGTCGCAAGGTTATCCGCTGCGAAGCAGCGGGGGGGTCGGGTAGAAACACGGCGCGCGCACTTTAGGGTCCGGTGGCTATTCCCTGGATTTCCCCAGCGG
>JAFGRB010000382.1 GCA_016935365.1 Deltaproteobacteria bacterium | reverse complement strand
ATTGTCGATTAAAACTCTTGAAATCTGGGGCTTTTCTTTGTTTTGTCAATACCCCCGACTATAAAGGTCGCTTGTTTCAGGACTAGACCTATGACAGCGACAGGCCCTGAGGCATTGCTCGCGCGCCTGTTCGCATTCCTTCTTGGCCTGCCGCCTCTTGAATGAAGCCCTGCTCCCATTCGGCTTTCGAGACCTCGCCTGGCCCTCCATGCGGGCCAATCTACCTCATGGGCCCGGGAGCGATCCATCCGCGCGCAGCCAGCCGAGCACCTGGGCGGGCAGGCGCTCGCGGTTGTCGCGCTCGACCTGCAGGAGCTCGACGCCGGGCAGCTGCTTGATCCGGGCGATGAAGCCCCGCCCGCGAAGGGCCACCGTGGCCACCAGCGGCGCCGCGCCTGCCAGCAGGCGCTCCATCGCGGCCACGAAGCGCTGCGACAGACACTCCATCTTGCCAACCTCGTCGACCAGGTAGCGCGCGAAGCCCGGCGCCAGGGCCCGGTCCACGACCGCATCCAGGGCGGCCAGGTCGACCCCGTAGCGGCCGACGCGGGCCGGGCCTCGGATCCCGACGTGGGCCAGCACGGCCTCGGGACCGGCAAAGGGCCGCAGCGCGAAGCCGACCCGGCCGCCGCCGTGGCCGCGGAGCTCGTCGGTGATGAAACCGCCCAGGGAATGGCCGCCGAGCTGGTCGGCCACCCGGCGCAGCAGGGTGCTCTTGCCGATGCCCGGCACGCCGGTCAGCAGGAGCGCGCGTGGAGATGTCTCGATCCGGGCCATGAAGCCGCTCACCAGCTGCTAGGGTCTGCGCGCGGTCCTCAGCCATGCGCGGATGCGCCGCAGGCAGTCTCGGCGGGCTCGCAGGGCCCGCTTCTCGTCGGCCGGCGTGACGGCCCGCCAGCGCATCTTCCTCTTCGCCCAGGGCCCGGTCCCCTTGGCGTGGATCTCCGCTCTGCGAGGCAGGCGCAGGCCGGGGTGGAGGCGCAGGCAGGTGTTCGCCAGCGCCTCGATCACCTCGGGCTCTTCGGCTCCCAGGCGCCGGTCCAGCACCAGCGGCTCGAGGCAGGCGAGCGCCCGAGGGCCCGCCTCTGCGAGACCCGCGAAGATCGCTCTGCGAAGCCCGCTCCGATCTCCAGGCCGGGACTCGAAGAACCACCGGCGCAGGGAGGCGAGCTCGTCCGGGCAGTGCAGCCTGGCCAGGCGTTCGAGCAGCGGGCCCTGGCCGTAGGAGATCCGATCGAGCGTCGCTGTCAGGACCCGGCGCGCATGGGCCGGCGACAGCCTGGAGGTGGCCAGGGCCAGCGCCACCCGCGCGTGGGGCTGCTGCTCGCCGTAGTCGGTCCGCTCCCAGATGGAGAGCAGCGTCGGGACGTCTTCCGCCTGGAAGAAGCGCTCGGCCCGGTCGAAGATCCAGGCGGAGAAGGTCGCGTGCCGCGCGGGCTCGGCCGCCTCCGGCCAGGGCGTCCGCTCCGCCAGCAGCGCGACCAGGCCCGCCTTGCCCAGGGTCTCCATGACGAGGCCGATCAGGCGCTCCTCGTCCTGGCCGCCCAGATCGATGGCGCCTGGCTGCATCAGGAGCACCCGCAGGTAGAGCGCCGGCTCGTCTCGCCGCAGCGCATCGAGCCAGCTCTGGCGCAGCTCGGGCCTGGCGTGCGGGAGCAGGCCCTGCCAGTACGCGCACGAGGTCCTCAGATCCGGGTTCTTCTGCCGCCAGGCGCGGTAGGCCGCCGGGTCGTGGAAGGCCTGGCCGGTGAGCGCGGACAGCCCCGCCAGGGCCACGCTGCCCAGGTCCTTCGGATTCCAGGAGACCGGGTAGCTCGGCTGCACGATCTGGGTGACGTGGATCGAGGGGAAGCTTCCGGCCGGCGCCTGCGAGTCGATCAGCGCCTCGAGGGCCTCCAGATCTCGCACGTCGCGGCCGGCGGTCAGCCACATGACGGCCAGCGCCTTGATGCGCGCGCTGGCCTCGCCCGCCAGGATCGCCTTCAGGCCGGTCCGGGCCCGGTCCAGCTCGGCGAGGTCCACGAGGTCCTGCGACCAGCCGATGGCGGAGTAGCCCAGCAGCCAGGCCGGGAGCTTCTCGATCTGCGTCGAGTCGGCCTTGCTGCGCTCGAGCGCCGCGAGCCGGGCCTCGAGCGCGGTGAGCGCCGCGCGCGGATCCGGGCCGCGGGTCTGGGCCAGCGAGGTCGAGAAGTCGGAAAGAAGCAGGCAAAGGACGAGCCCGATCGCTGGGAACCGATACGGCGATCTCATGGTGGATTAGCGTATCACGGAAGCCTGATAGATGCTTGTCGCCTGCACGACTTGCGAAACTCCAGTGACCAATGTCCGTGACAGGCCGTCACTGCCGCGGGGCGGCTCCTGGGGGCTGAATGAATAAGCTCCATCTATTGGGGATCTCGCGAAGCGGGCCGGGCATGCGAGCGCCTGGCACGGCCTTTGCGATATGATCCGGCCTCGAGGTTGTATGGATGAGCCGGGAGGGCGCATGCGAAGCTACTGCCTGTCGGAGATGTGCTTGGTGCTCTGGATCGCCTCGCTGGTGGCAGCCTGCCAGTCCAGTCGAACGGAGGGCGCAGCCGCTCAACGGCCCGAGAAGCCAGCCGTCCGGGAAGGGACGCTGTGGGATGCGGTGATCCAGCTCGGCGACACCGCGACCGACGAGCGGGCCGAACGCCGCCTGAGGGAGGCGGGCAGGGAAGGGCTGGAGGTCTGCATCAAGGCGGCCCGGGCGGGCGACGAGAGATTCCTCTTCGAGCACGTCATCGGCATGCTGGGTTGCGCCTCCTCCGGCTACAGGCTGGAGCAAGAACGCATGAAGATCCTGGGCGAGCCGGGAGGCGGCGTGATGGTCTCCAAGGCGGACGTCGTCCCCGATGCGGCAGCGACGCTGGCCGCGAGGATGCTCGAGGAGAACCCGGCCTGGCAGGACGGGCTCACGCGCTCGGGGGACCTCTTCGAGAGGAAGCTGGCCCTGGCGAGCCTCTACCGGGACAGCGGCAGGTTGCGCACCGCGCTGGACGCCCTTCGGGCGCAGCCGGATGCCGGAATGGACCAGGTGATCGAGAGGATCGAGGAGTGCATCCGGAGACAGCCCGTCGAGGAAGCGCAAGAGGTCGCTGCCGAGGCGGCCGAGGCTCTGCGCTCGGCGATCGCCGGCCTGTCTGCGAAGGAGCTGAGGGGCTCGCTGTCGAAGGCCTTTGTCGAAGGCCGCGATTACGAGATGCGCCTCGAGGCGCTGTTCTCGCGCGTGAAAAAGGCGGACGGGAAGTCCGACCTGGGCGCTTTGGCGACCTGTCTTCTGGACGGCAGCTGCAGGCTGGACAGGACCATCCCGCCCCTGCAGCCCGTCGATGGATGGTGCTTGCTCGTCCAGCGGGGGGATGCCCTGATCGGGCTGAGACCGGAGCTGGCCGTCGATCTCTACGCTGCGCTGAGCAAGCGAGAGCCCCGGGGCCGGGCGACTCTCGATCTCGGCTTGCAGCTTCTGAGGGTGGTCCGGGATCGCGGCCTCGATGCGGCGCTGCGGGATCGCGCAGCCGAGAGGCTGCTCGCAGACCTGGACGCCTTCGGGGAGGCGGAGCGGAGCATCGTCGCCAGCAGCCTGGTCAATGCCGGCTACCGGGTTCCGCATCGCATAAGCCCGCAGCCGGACAAGGCGGGCTGGATCGAGGCCGCCATCCGCCAGGGGGACGAGCAAGCGAGGAAGATGATCTACGAGCGCGTCTTCTGCCGGGGCCACGAGATGCTGGGCCATCGGCTCTCGGATCTGGCCCAGGTGAGGACGGCTCGGGCGGCAGACCTGGCAGCCAGCTATGCCGAGCGATGCCCGAAGTTCCGGCCCGCCGCCGTGGCGGTGCTGATCCGCCAGCAGGATCCGAGGGCGGTGCCCTTTCTCGAGTCGGTCTGCGACAGCACGGCCCGGTCCATGCACAGACGAGATCTCGAGCAGGCCGTGAGCGAGCAGGGAAGCGAGGCCGTGGGCGCCGAGCTCGAGCGCCTGGCCGCACAGGGCAAGCCGGAGGCGGACCGATTGCTGACGCTCTGGAAGGCCGGGAGAGGAGGTGCCCCATGAAGTTACCGGGCATGGCCTCGATCGCAGCGCTGACGTTTTTCGCGGCGGGCGCTGCTGGAGCGGAAGGGGACGCCCTCTACGACGCGGCGCTCGATCTCTCGAGCGCCGAGAGGAGGGCGCAGGCCGAGCAGAGCTTGCGCGCCTCCGGTCCGGAGGGCATCCAGGCGCTCGTCAGGCTCGCCGAGCTGGGGGGGGATCTGCACCTCGCCGATGCGGCCCTGAGGGCTGCGGGCTGCGCCTGCTCCGAGGACGAGCATTTCAAGCCCGGCAAGGCCGCGGCGTTCGCCGTCCAGTTGCTCAGGGAGCGACCCGAGCTGCGGGAGCGGAGCCTGGCGTCCACGAGCGCACTGGAGCGCTTTCTGGCGCTGGCCAGCCTGGCCGATGACCCGGATCGCCTGGGCGCGGCGCTGGACAAGGCCGCTGCCGGAATGGACGGGAGGATGGCCAGGGCGCTCCATCATCTCGGCAGATGTCTCGGCAAGATGCCCGTGGACGAGCGCCTGCAGGTGCGCGTGGAGCAGATCCAGGACAGGCTCGAGCGGATCCAGGCCGAGATCACCTTCCCCCGCCGCGCTGTAAAGCGCGATGCGTGCGAGATCGAGCAGCTAGGCCAGGGCTTCCTCGATGGCTCCCACGCGGTCAAGGGCGCTGAGAGAAGGAGGGGCGCGCGGGTTCTGACCCTGACCATCTATCGGGGCCTAGACAGAGAGGAGATCGTGCTCGATCCCGAGTGCGCGATCGGGATTTACAGCTGGGTCGCGGCACGCGGCAAGTACCCTGTCGGGCTGCTCCTGCCCCTGCTCAGCACGAAGGTCGAGTGCTTCCGCCGCGAGAATGGACATGAGAAGCAATGCGGCGAGATCGTGGCCGAGGCGCTTCGCGAACAGGCGGCCGCGCTCTTGAGCCGCGATCTCGATCGGATCGACGAGGATCTGCGCGGCAGGGTATCCGGCGGCCTGCGCGGAGTCGGCCGGCAGGTTCCCTCGGAGGCCGAGCGGGCGAGGCGAGAGAACGATTTCTTCTGCCGCTCGTCTTTCCAGATCGATTACTGGATCGGCCTGCTCGGCCACGCTCGCGACGGGGAATCGAGGGAGCTTGCGGCCGAGCTGGCCAGGCTGTGCCCGAAGTCCAGGGCCTATTCCACGGCCGCCCTGGTCCGGCTCCAGGATCCGCGGGCGATCGGCTACCTCGAGCAGGCCCTGCAGAGCCCGGGCTACGTTGCCGTCGAGCAGGCGGCGCTGGATCGCGGAACGCCCGAGGTCTGGGCCGAGGTCGAGCGCCTGGCGGGTACGGGCGTGCGAAATGCCGGGCGCCTCTGGGCTGTCAAGGGCAAGCAGACCAAGGCCCGCTGACAGCGCGCCCGTCATTCCGGCGCATCGGTCTTCCCGCCGCGCAAGCGGCTCGACCAGGCCAGAGCGAGCATGGACAGGCGAAAGAGCAGCCAGCCGGGCAGGGTGAAGAACAAGACCAGGCGGAGCGCCATGGCCGCGGCCGCGGCAGCCCCGGTCGCCGGGCTGCGCGCGACGAGGACTTCCGCGAGCACGTCTCGGGCGGCCAGGAAGGACAGCAGGGCCTCGTGCGCGAGCAAGGCCGCGAGCGCGATCAAAAGCCACAGGACCAGCCTTCGAAGCTCCGCCTTCACGGGGGCCTCGCGGTCAGCATGGCGAGCAGGAGCGCGTTTCCGAGCCGGCCGCCCATGACGAAGCCGCCGTCGCCTGGCGCGCCGAGCAGGTGCGCGGTCCGGAACAGCTCGACGAAGAGCTCGCGGTCGGCGTGGGTGCGCGCAGCGCCGAGGGCGAAGCCGGTGGCGCCCGCGGAGATGCCGGCGACGATCGGACCGGCGTTCACGTCGCCTCGGCCGCTGTGGCCGGGCGCGTACTCGCGGATCCCGCCGAAGCCGGCGAGCGACCGCCAGCCTGACCTCACCAGGGCGTCGTGGAGGCGGCGCGATAGATCGGCGTGGGCGAAGCTCAGGAAGTACGAGGCGATGGCGGTGCCGGAGCCGCGCGGCGCATCCAGGGGCTCGCAGGTGCCGGTCTTCACCCGCTGGACGAGGTAGCCGGATCCGTCCAGGGCGCAGGCCGCAAAGCGCGGCGCCCATCCTTCGATCAAGGCGCTGTGATCCTGGCCGGTGGCTCTCGCGTGCAGGCCGATGGAGCCGACCACGGCCGCCACGTCCGGTGGCCAGGTCTCCCCCGGGTAGGTCTCGATCAGCCCGGTCGGCGATCGGGCGATGCGGTCTATGAGCTTCGCCGTGAGCCGATCGTGCAGCGCCGCGTGCGGGTTGTCCGGCGCGACGCGCCTCAGCATGCCGAGGGCCAGGTTGACGTAGCCGAGGTAGGCATGGCCCTCGCCGGGCTGCATGCGGACGAGACCGTGGTGACCGTATGCCCTGGTGGCATGGCGCAGCGTCCGGGGGTTTGTGAGCCGGTCTGCGGCCCGGAGCATGGCCGGCAGGTACCGGGCGCGGCGCTCGGGATGCTCGAGCGCGATCTGCCCGAGGCCCATGATCGACATCTGGTAGATGGCGACGGCGGACTGACCGTTGAAGCGGAGCGACGGCGTGGCGTAGATCTCGAGATCGGGCGACGCGTCGAGACCGCGGACGACAGCCCGCGCCAGGCCGTCCTGGGCCTCGAGATCGCCGTCGTAGAACCGGTCCGCCGCCCGGCCGCAGAGGAGCCGGGGCACGAACGCGAGGCAGAGCGCGAAGCAGGCGGCCAGCGAGACGAGCCGCAGTATCCGCGACGGCTTGTACGAGTCGGTCCGCATTCCGATCCGATCCGGCCGCTTGCTCCCGGCGGCCAGCCAGGGCCTGCCGCCCTGCGTCTCCGACTAAGCATGCTCGCTATCTGACGTCCGGTCCAGCATCGACAGAAACCCTGCCGCCCCCCCTTGAAATCCCCTCGGGGAGACGCGGACATTTTCGCGCTTGCGCGCGGATAACGGGCTAGAGTTGGATTAAAATTCGAGAGGAGAAAGACCATGAGAACGCAAACGATCGCGCTGGTCCTGCTCGCCGGCCTGATGGCCGCATGCGGAGCGGGAGGGGACACGTCGCTCAACGTCACCTGGACCTTCGACTCGGGCGATTGCGCGGCGAACAACGTCGAGACCGTCCGGGTGAGCTGGGGACCCCAGGGCGGAGAGATGCAGACCGCCGAGTTCGTCTGTTCGGACGGCCAGGGGCTGCTGGGCGACCTGAGCGCCGGGTCCTACTCCATCACCGCCCAGGGACTGGACGCAGGCGGGGTGGTGCGCGCGATCTCCTACGGCAATACACTGACGGTGGGCGACGGCGGCACCGGCGGCATGCCGGTGGAGCTGCACCTGCATCCGTCGCCAGGCGACGTGACCGTCACTTGGACCATGGCGGGCGGCGGGCACTGTCCCGGGACGGTCATCCTCCCCTTCCACATCACCATCTACCATCCCCCGGCTCAACCAGGCGGGCCGCTGACCGACGACGTGGCCACGGTCCAGGAGTCCTGCTCCACTGGCCAGGTCGTCCTGACCGACATTCCGCCCGGTGACTATGTCGTCGAGCTGGACAGCCGCGCAACCACGCCGGACGTCTACGGCACCGAGGAGGTCACGGTCGTGGCCGGCGAGGACGTTCAGGTCGATCTCCGATTCTAAGATCGCCCGCTTCCTCCCTCAAGGGCAGGAGCGGTACGCACTATCGGAATCCCCCGGAATGGTCAATCTCAGATAGGCGGGGAAGGATCTGTGGTGTCTACCAGAGCGTCCGCAGTCGCCGGTAGCGGCGCAGAGCGCGATCGGCCGTCACCAGGGTCATCTCGCCGTCCAGGCAGGTGGCGACCAGGAATCGGTCTGCCGGATCCCGGGAGGCGAGCCCGGGCAGGTCTTCGCTGCCCAGGGCGATGTCGTGGGTCAGCTCCGCCATCTGCGCCGGGGACTTCCGGAGCGCCTCGCGCACCCACTCCACCGGCTCGCTGCTGAGCTGGATGCACCCCTTGCGGGCCAGCACCAGCACCTCCCAGACGCTGATCGGGGAGAGGTAGAGCTCGTTGGCCAGGTCTTCGAGGGCCGCGCTGGCCCGCCTGGAAAGGAGCTCGGGCTGGGCGAGCTGCCACAGCCAGACATGCGTATCCAGAAGCAGCTTCAATCGCCCAGGGCCTCCCAGTCCTCGGGATCGGCGGCCGGGGAGACGACGTCGCCGAGGATCTTCGCCGTGCCGCGCATGGCTCCCCGCCAGGCGGAGCGTTCCGTGCTCGAGATCGGGACGACCTCGGCGATGGGCACGCCCCGCTTGGTGATCACGATCGACCGGCCCGTCTGGCGCACCTCCTCGATGAGGCGCAGGCAGGTCTGCTTGAACTCGCTCACGGCGATGGAGCGGCTGGACATGGAAATAGATTACCATGGACGCTGTCCATGGACAAGTCGAAAGGATCTGCCACGTCTCTGATTAGCGACGCTCTCTATCTGAAGCCCGGTCCAGCGTCGACAAGAACTCTGTCGCCCCCAAGATCGGAATCCCCTCGAACGGATCCAGGGCGAGCAGGTCTTTGTCTCCGCTTACGATGACATCGGCGCCGGCCGCCTCCAGGAACATGTCGTCTGCTGGGTCACGGCAGGCCCGGATGTGGCGGTTGGGGAAGACCGGCTCACCTCGAAGCAGGATCAGCGACAAGATGGCTTCGATGTCCTCTTCACCCAGGCCGTACTTATACCGGATCCGGGGGCGGGCCATCACGTCGAGCAGCTCTTCCAGCAGGCTTTCCGTGTACACCAGGGTGTATTCAGCCTGTGCAAGGCGCTGCAGGACGGGACCGACACTTCCGGTCGGCTTGATCGCGGCCCGTACCAAGATGCTGGTGTCGACCACCGCCCGGATCAACGCCCGCGCCTCTCGTCGCGCGCGGCGCGTGCGTCGGCTTCGACCTCGTCGTCATCGAGCTCGCGGTTGCGTGCGCTCATGCGCTCTGTCATCCGTTGGAAGCGCTCCAGGACCTGAGTCTCCTGAAGCCTCTGGAAGTCGAGAAAGTCCTCGTAGGAGATCAGAGCCGCCTCGGGACGGCTCCCCCGCGTCAGCACGTAGGCCGCCCTCCGCTTGGACACCTCGTCAAACACCGAGCGAAACCGCCGCTGCAGCTCGGTGACTCCGATTATCTTGTTCATCGTCAGGACCATTCTATGTGTTCAAGTACAAACTACAATATATATTCGAACACATATCCCCAGAATGGTCAAGCTCAGAAAGGCTGGGAGGCGGGGAGGATCGGTGGCGTTTACCAGCGCGTCCGCAGGGTTATCGCCGTCCAGCCAGTGCCGGCCCAGTTTGGGCAAGGCATATAGGGAGAAGCCCGCACTGGACATCGCCAACGGTTGCGACACCCACCGTTCCGGTTCCGGACG
The DNA here is from genome assembly GCA_016935365.1 of Deltaproteobacteria bacterium. Lineage (GTDB taxonomy): Bacteria > Myxococcota > B64-G9 > B64-G9 > B64-G9 > JAFGRB01. The sequence continues at coordinate 35,354 of JAFGRB010000382.1, read as the reverse complement.
ATCGCGATGCTCACCTCGAATCCTCCCCAAAAACTGACGGGCTCGCCATCTGGATCTCAACACCTGGAGTTGACATGGGAGTGCGAGCGACAGTAGGGTTCCAGAGTGGAAGTCATGGATATCCTGGGGGCAAGCCAATCCGCAGCAATTGGGGAAATGCGATGTTCAAGTGCGTCTTGAGTGCTGGACTGCTCCTGGCGGTGGCCGCCACCGGTGCGAGCGCGGAGGAGCTGGACTTCGAGAAGGAGTACACCAGGAGCGCGGCCAGCTGCCGGAAGGCTGACATGGCCGGTTGCTTCGACTTCTACGCGCTGTGCACGAGGCTCAAGCCGCAAGAGGACAAGAAGATCTTCAATTGCCTCAAGGTGCTCCAGGTGGCGTGCGACAAGAAGAACGGTGCTGCCTGCAACATGCTCGGGCAGGTCCACCTGGTGGGTCAAGGCACGACCAAGTACCTCACGAAGAAGAAGGCCCTGCAGTTCTTCGAACGCGGGTGCACGTTGAAGAACAAGGACGCTTGCGTCCACCTGTTCGAGATGGCCACCGGGGCGGAGGAGGGATACCCGGTGAGTGTGCAGCGGGGCTTGAAATACGCGGGCAAGGCTTGCTTGCTGGGCGACGCGGACGCCTGCTCCGCAATCGTTTACGCCTACGATGAGGGCGGGGACCTGGACACGGGCAAGGCGCCGATCAAGAAGAACAAGAAGCTGGCCAGGCAGTGGGCGGACAGGGCTTGCCTGGTCAATTTCGATTTCTGCGACTCGGCGATCCAGATCCGGACGGACAAGTACAAGGACCGGGAGACTGCGGCCAAGAAGCTCAAGGCGGACTGCAGGCGGAAGGACATCGTGGCCTGCCTGGCGTGCACGGGCTATGTCGCCGGCGAGGAGATCCAGACCTACTATCGCAGAGCCTGCGATCTGGGCAACGTGCCGTCCTGCGCCCTGTTCGCGGACATGGTCATGGACCATGACCCGAAACTTGCGCTCAAGTACCTCGAACGAGCCTGCAACAAGCGACACGCGGACACCTGTGGAAAGCTCGGCATGCTATACATGGAAGGCACGGCGGACATGGATGCGAAGGTCGCGCGCAAGAAGGCACTCAGCGCATTCCAGCGGGCATGCAAGCTGGGCCTCCAGGGATCGTGCGTCATCTACACCGATCTGAGCTCCCGCAAGGGCGAAGAGCGACCGAGAGGCGATTCCCCCGCTGCCGAGGCGAGTCCTACACCGGCACCCGCTCCTGCGGGCAAGGCGGATCCCGCTCCGACTCCCGATCTGCCAGACAAATAGCTCGCGAGGCCCCCGGCCCCGCAAGGCGCTGGATATCGCGTACCCGCTGTCGGGATCTGATCGTGTTCATCGTCTGGACCTCTGTGGGTCTAGCTCAGAAAGGCGGGGAGGGGTCGAGCCAGCGGAAGCTGAGCTCGAGCCTGCGGGTCGGCCGGCCGCCCTCGACCTCGAGCCGCATGCCGGTCGCCTCGAAAACACCGTTGCCCTCGAGTGCGAGCTCGCCGTGCTCGCCGACCTGGACCGGCGTGTCGTTCCAGGTGGCGTCGTGGGGATCGATCCAGATGGCCGGGTCGGCCTGCCAGCGGTAGACCAGCGAGCCGCCCTGCTCGCGCTGCTCGCTCTCGCCCCCCGGCCAGAGCCAGATCGTGCGGTCGTCTCCGACGTCGGCGAGGGTCTGGAGCGCCCCGTCCTGGGCCGCGACCAGGCTGTCCGTGCCCTCGGGCAGCAGGACCAGCACGCTGCCCGCCGCGACCAGGACCGGGATGTTCTCGAGCGGGGCTTCCAGCACCTCGATCCCGCCGCCCTCGATGGGCTCGCCGCCGAGCAGCGGGTAGTAGCGCCCGGGTGGAAGAAGCACTCTTCGGCTCGTCGCGCCCGGCTCGATCACCGGGGCCACGTAGAGCCGGTCGCCGAGCATGAACACGTCGGTCGCGCTCCAGCCGGGCTCGAAGTCCGGGTGGACCAGGCTCAGCGGGCGCATCATGGGCAGGCCGCTCTCGCGGGCCTGCTCGGCCAGGCCGTAGAGGTAGGGGAAGAGCCGCAGGTGGAAGCCGGCCCAGCGGCTCAAGTGGGCGGTCGAGGCCGGGTCCGACTCCCAGCTCCAGTTGGCGAAGGCGCTCCGGCCGTGGTGGGTGCGCATGACCGGGCTGAGCGCGCCCAGGGTGACCCAGCGGTACCAGCACTCGCGGCTGGTGGGCTCGGTCAGCGCGCTCATGTAGCCGCCGATATCATGGCCGTAGAAGGGAAAGCCGCTCATGCCAAGCCCGATGCCGATAGGGATGACCGACGGCAGGCCGTCGCCGGGGCTGAAGTCGGTCTGCTGATCTCCGGCCCAGACCACGCTGACCAGGGGCTGGGAGCCCAGGTAGGCCGAGCGGACGAAGAAGAGCCGCTCGACGCCGTCGGTCTCGTACATCTCGTCGAGGAGCTCCCGGTTGGCCCGCTGGAAGTCGACCGGGTAGAGGTTGTGGCGCGAGACCGCGTCCTCGCCCGAGGCGAGCCGCGCGTCGGTCGGCAGCCACTCGGCGAAGTCGGCCATGTAGCCGTCGGCGCCCAGCTCGAGCCCCTGTCGGTACTTGGCCTTCATCCAGGTAACGGCCTCGGGGCTCGAGAGATCGACCAGCGAGGTCGGGGTGAACTTGGCGCTGGTGAAGAGGTAGGGCTCGCCGCTCTCGTCGCGGATGCAGTGGCCCAGCGACGCCGCCTCGGCGTAGGTCCCGGTCTCCGAGTCCAGGAAGGTGTTGTTGTAGGTCAAGAACTTGAAGCCGAGCGCGTGCAGATCGGAAGCCACGGCCTCGAGGTCGGGGTAGAGCGCCCGGTCGCACTCCCAGTCCTCGTCCAGCACGTAGTCGTCGCCGCTGCGCTCGCCGCCGCGCCAGTCCTCGGTCCAGATCACCGAGCTCGCCACGCCCGAAGCGCGAAGCGCGGCCGCCACGCGGCGCAGGTTGGCAGAACCGTACATCGCGTCGAGCCAGGGCGCGAAGGCGAAGGCCGGCGGCAGGGGCGGGCGGCCGAGCTGGGCGGAAAGGCGCGCGAGGACCGAGGCCGGATCCGGGCCGTCGAAGAGCCGCAGGTCGAGCCTGCCCTCCCAGGCCTCGATCCGGATGCGCTCCGGGTCCTCGGAGCCCATGGAGAAGATCGAGCGCAGCGGCGTGTCGAGCAGCAGGCCGTAGCCGCGGCTGGACACGAAAAGCGGCATGGGTGTGTGGGTGGAGTGCCGGCGGCCGATCAAGAACCAGGCATTCGGATCGTAGTCGTCGGTCGGCTGTTTTGTAATGCCGTCCTCCTCGACCCACAGCGGCACGCGCTGGCCGCGGTGATCCACGTCGAAGCTCTGGCCGCCGAAGCCCTGGAAGTGCTCGTCGGCCGCGCAGGCTGCGGACAAGCTGGCGCGGTTGTGGCCGGGGTCCGCCGACGCGAAGCGCAGGCGCAGCTGCCCCTCGGCCGGGCTCGTGACCCGGGCCGTGCCCATGGATCGATCGAGCGCGTCGAGCAGGTCGAAGTCGAGCTGCCCGTCTTCGAGCGCCGCCGGGCCGAAGCGAGCCACCGGCTGCCAGTCGGAGGCTGTGGTCTCGGTGATCCGGAAGGCGCCGAAGGAGAACTCGTAGCTCGCCTCGGCCTTCCGGAAGCGCAGGCCGCCCGCCGGCGCGTCGAGCAGCACCCGCCCGTCCGCGCCCGCCACGACCAGGGCCGCGCTCTCGGGGGTGAGCTGCAGCACGAAGCCGCCGAGCGAGAACTCGGTCCGGGGCGCGGACGAGCCGCAGCCCGCAGCCAGCAGGAGGATCGCGGACAGGCGGGCGAGCGCTACGGTCTTGACGGAAAAGCGATCGAGCCAGCCGCAGGAGTCTACCGATTTCACGTATGCCCCCCTTCGCGCGGGACATCCGTGTCGATGCCTCTCAGAAAGCCCCGCAGCTCTTGCATCGGGCGCACGGGCAGCAGCTCGATGCGATCCCCGTGAGCGAATAGGCGGATACTCTGACCCGGCTGGATGGAGAGGGCCTCGATGATTCGCTTGGGGATGACGACCCGGAAACTGGAAGATACCGTCAGCGTGTCGATCTTGGGTTCCATGGCCGCCTCCATCAACAGAACATGCGTAGTGCGCTATCGCAATCGATTCCACATGTCAACGGCCCGTCCCTTCCTTCCTGCCGAAAACCGCTTGCATGCGCGCTCATCTCCAGGGAGCCTCGTGGAGGCTCCGGCCACGGCCATCGGATCGTGAACTCCTGGATCGCGGGGAGAGTCTCGGTGGCAGCTCCTAGCTTTTGCATGCTAACATCGCGATCGATTGAGGTGGACGAGACATGAGCGCGCTGCATGGTGGGTCATTGTCGTTGCTCTTCGGCGTGATGCTCGAGCTGGCGCTCGTCGCTTGCAGCCCGAAGCAATCCGAAGGAGCGCTGCCGTTCGCGCCGGCTGGTCCCGAGGCGGCACCCGATCCGATGCTGCCCGGCCCGTTCCCGGTGGGTGTCGTGACCCTTGACTACCACGACGAATCCAGGCCGGATCCCAGGACCCAACAGGCCCGTCTTGTTCGCACCGAGATCTGGTACCCCGCCGTACAATCGGCTCGCCTCGAACCGTCCTGGTCTTACGACCTGAAGCAGGAGGCGAATCCACCCATCGATCTCGGGGATCGGCGCGAAGAGCTCCTGGCCGCAGACATCCCGCCCATTTCTTCGACAGCCGTGCGCGAGGCCGAGATCGATCGCGCCAACGGCCCCTATCCATTGGTGCTCTTCTCGCCCGGCGCTTACAGCCTTCGCTTCCAGTACCTCTTCTACACCGAACACCTGGCCTCGCATGGTTTCGTGGTGGCCGTGCCCGACCATGCCGGCAATACTCTCTGGGATCTGCTTCGCGACGGCCAGGATGCGGAGGCCATGGGTCGATCGGTCGAGGACCGGCCCAAGGACTTGCGGCTGGTGTTGAATCAGGTCGAAAAGGCCCTGGCCAACCGGGACAGCTTTCTCTACGGCATGGTAGACCTGGCTCACGTCGCCGCCAGCGGGCACTCCTTCGGCGGCTATACGGCAATGGCCGCGGGTTGCCTGGATACGCGCCTGGGCTGGGTCATCTCTTTCGCTCCGCTGCTCCGCCCGCTCTCCGCTGCCGATTGCCCCATCGAGAGTTACCCGCTCCCGGTAATGATGATGGGGGGCACCGACGATCGAACCATTCTATGGGAGGATCAAGCCTGCCCATATCTCTCGATCGCCGGGGTGGAGAAGTACCTGGTGGAGATCGATCGGGCCGGCCATTTCACTTTCTGCGATCTGTGCCGGCTCGGAGCCTCCGGTATTTCCTTTGTCAACTGGCCGGACATCGAGCAAGATGGTTGCTCGCCGACCGAGAACATACCTTACGACGAGGCGCAAAAAGTCGTCGTCTACTACGCGACCGCTTTCGCCAATGGGAAGCTGCGCTCCTCACCTTCCTCGGCAGCGCTGCTTCGGGATCGCGACGACGGCTTGTTTGTCTCCGTCGACTTCATCATTGGAAACGATGGATTCGACGGGCCGGACGGAGGCTGTGAGGACGCGGGTGATTGAAATAGAAAGGAGAGTGAGATGAGAGACAGGGGATCGTGGTGTGCATTCGTGACGATCGCCGCTTTTACTGCCGGAGCTTGCGGCGGCGGAGATACGTGTACCCCTGGCACGAAGGGCTGTACATGCCGCAATGGCGACGAGTGCGATCCGGGGCTCGTCTGCACGGCGAATCGCTGCGAGGAGAACGGTCCTGAACCCGGGACGGAGGGCGGCCCATGCTACACGGACCACACCTGCGACCCGGGCCTGGAGTGCTCGGATGGCGACCGCTGCCAGCGGCCGGCGGATACCGACGGCGGCACCGACGCGGCCGATGGTGGAGGCGACGCCTCGGACGGGGACATGCCGGACGGCGCGACGGATGGCGGTGAGGATGGCGGTGCGGATGGTGAGCCGGTCTGTGATCCGATCCCGGGCTGGCCACCCGACGAGCAGACGGCTCCCTGGTACTCCGGACGCCAATGCCTCCTGCCAGAGTGCGACGAAGGCGTCGAGAATGATTGCCGCGACGCCTCCGGCACCTGGACCCAGCGGCTGACGACGATCAGCCACACCTGCCCGGCATGGATGGAGAACTTCGACGAGCGCCTCGAGATCGGAAACACCACGGTCGTAGAGCACCTGGTCTTCAACACCATAGGCGAATGCGACTACGATGAGGACTTCAACTTGGTGGGCGTGGTGAAGGGGGCGACGGGGATCTCTTGCCAGGTCACCACGGAAGACGACGGGCTCGGAGGCACGATCACCGTCGTGCAGACCGGTGTGGCCACCCTCGCGGGAGACACCATGACGGGCACGGCGAGGGTTTTCCTTTTCGACTTGCCGATGGGCACGGCCGACTGCTCTGCCGACTACGATCTTGAGTTTGTCCGGGAATAGCCTGGTCTTGCAAACCGCTTGCATGTCAGCATGACGCCATGGGACCGGGTCGAACAGTCGAGCTGAGGCTCTCCGGGCTGGTCTTGCCCGACCGCTGCATCGCCTGCGCCGAGCGGGCGGAGCGGCGCAGCGAGGTCGTGTTCAGGCGCGGGATCGACCTGCTGGTCGTGTCCTTCATGCGCACGACCTCGATCGAGGTCCCGGTCTGCAGGCGCTGCCGCGCGCGCTGGTGGCGGCGCTACGCCCTGATCGGCACGGGCCTGGTGGGCGCGATCGTTCTGCTGATCGGGCTCTACGGCCTGCTGCTGGATCCCGCGTACGGTGAGGCCGGCATGCTGGCGCTGGTGCCCGCGGTGCTGGTGATCCTGATCTGGGGCCGGCAACGGATCGACGGCTGGGCGGACCGCTCGATCTTCGGCGTCCGGATCCTGGATTACGACTGGGAGTCCGGCCTGGGCCGGATCTGGTTCCGAGACGAGCTGCTAGCGGACGCCCTGGCCCAGGGGCGGGTGGAGGGCGTCGGCGTCGAGCACCAGGAGGGACGGGAGATCGGCGTCGGGCACGTCGGGATCGACGTGGGGGCAGCCGCCTCGAGCGCTCGCGAGTTGGACGCCGGCCGGGCGACGGGGCTGCCGAAGGCGGACCTTGTCTGGCTCAACCGCAAGACGGGCAAGGGCTATAGGCTTTGCCGGGAGGCCCTGGCGCAGGCGGAAGGGGACCTAATGCTCGCGGCCCAGATGCTCATGGACGAGGCCGATCTCGCGAGGGAGCGCAGTGCGCTCATCTCCAGGGAGATCGTGGAGTCGACCCTACAGGGCGCGCCCAGCCAGGCGGAGTGGGAGCTGGTGGACGGAGCGCAGGATCTGAAGGACGCCGACGCCGCGCTCAGGCGCTGGAGCGACGAGGACGAGGAGGCATAGCGCGGCCCTCCAGGGATCTCTCTTTCGAGCTCGGGTTGACTTGGGCGAGCGGGCTTGGATATGGTCTGAACCTCGAAGACCGATGTCTGGGAGTGCCCGATGGATGAGACCCACAAGCCCGTGCGGAGGCTGGCCCGGCTACTTCGATGGGCGCTCTGCTCATCTCTGTGCCTGGTCACGCTCACGGCCTGCCTGGACAGAAAGAGGCTGAAGCACAGCCAGCAATTCTCCGTGGCCACCGAGCCGCGAGAGGCGAAGGTCTGGATCGAAGATGCCTCCGGCAAGAGGTCCGTGGGCTCGAGCCCGGTGCGCATCGAACAGGAGTACGAGATCGAGGAGCGGACCTTCAACCATCACTGGTGGTGGCTGACCGCGGGCTGCGGGCTGGGCTCGGCCCTGGGGCTGGGGCTGACCTGGGGGCTGGACTCCAGAGGGGGGGAAGCGGACTTCGGACTGACGGTCGGGTTCAGCGCCGGCGTCGCCATGGTGGTGACCGGTGTGCTCTTCGCCGTATGGGAGTGCATGACAGGCGAGCACCCCGTGGAGTCGCCGGTCTATGTGGGGGCCGGTCTGGAAGGCTATGCGGACGCGAGGAAGGCCGTCTCTCTTCCGCTCGAGACGCCGGAGATCCACTTCCTCCTGTCGAGGGCTTCCAGGGATGCGGATCCCGGCACGATCGCGGCGGCTCCGTCGCCGGCCGGATCGCCCTCGTCCGGGGTCATCATCGCGGTGTTCGACGTACACGACGCCTCGAACAAGGTCGACGCCAGCGTCCTGCGCCAGCTGACATCGTACCTCTCCACCGCGATGACCAGGACTGGACGGTACAAGGTCGTCCCCAGGGATCAGCTTCGCAAGCGTCTGCTGGAGCAGAAAGGCAGCACCTACAAGGCCTGCATGGACGAGTCCTGCCAGATCGAGCTCGGCAAGGCCCTGTCCGCCCAGAAGTCTCTGGCCGTCCAGCTTCTCAAGGTGGGCAAGAAGTGCGCTGTCACGGCCAATCTGTACGACCTGAAGACCGAGACGACCGAGAAGGGGGCCCTGGTCAACACGGGCTGCAAGCTGGAGGAGCTGCTGGACGCCATGCAGGAGGTCGCGAGGCAGCTGACGGCAGGCTGAGCACCGCTGGAAGGATGAAGACCGCGTGGCGACAAAAGCGATTCCACGAGTCGTAGAGCTCATCTCGCGAATCCGAGATGGCGAGCGATCTCGGCCTGGCGGCGGTCGAGCGTGAGGAAGGCGATCTCGGCCGGATCCGCAGCCAGCAGGAGCGCGCAGGCGAGATGCCACAGGTCTGCGCCCCGAACGGAACCGCAGGCGAGCACCCGGTCGATCTCCTCGCTCAGAGGGCGGTCGGGGTGCACCCACCAGAGCGACGCGAGCAAGGCTTTCGGATCGGTCTCCACGCCCTCGCGCGCGAGCACCGCGCGGAGCTCGGCCTCGAGCAGGCCCGAGGAGAGCAGCCGGTCGAAGCCCCGCAGACGCCTGCGCAGCGCCGCCGATCCCGGCTCCGAGAAGGCGATTGAGACGAGGCAGGAGCTGTCGACGTAGGCGATCTTCACTCGCGCTCCGCCAGGAATCGCGCCAGCGCGCCGGGCCTGCGCGTAAGCGGCGCGAGATCGGATCTGCCGCGCGGCGGCTCGATCACGCCTTGCTGCTCGAGCTTGTCGAGGTGCTGCTCCGTGGAAGTGCCCTGCTCGACCGGGCCGATCTCGGCTACGCGCCGGCCGCGGTAGGAGATGAAGAAGCGCTGGCCCTGCTGGACCTTGCGGATGATCTCGGAGAACTTCGCCTTGGCCTCGTAGGCCGAGTACTCTCTGGGCATCGCCGACCTCGCTGGCTTCATTCTACACAAACCGGTCTGACCGGTCAATTGCGATTCGCCTGGTCTGGCGCTCGATCCGCTCCTGCACGGCCGCTCGCAATGGTGTTGACATCGGTTTTTCGTGATAGCATCTTGCGCCGAAGGGTAGCCCGATCCACTCGGGTGCCATCCGGCGCCGGGACGTATCGGCGAGAGCCATGCATGAAGAACAGAGCTTTCTTACCTGGATTATTGGGTGAGTGGAGGTGCGCTTTCATGAGGGGATGCCTTTTTTGCATCTGTGTGTGTGCCTTTGGTGTGGTTCTGGCGGGCTGCGAGACGCTGGACTGGTCGGTGGTCAAGCAGTCCGACGACCGGGATCTCTGGAGCCGCTGCGTGGAGCAGCGCAGGTGCGACAACCTGGCAGAGAGGGCCCGGTACGGAAAGCTACCGGAGGCCCTGACGAGCATGCTGCACGATGCCCTCGCGGCGTCGAAGCCGAAGCCCGACCTGGTGGCCTACCTGCTCCAGCAGGGCGCGGATCCGAACTCGAGATACAGCGGCTTGCCGGTGGCCACCTACCTGCTGCGCCCTTCGGAAGGCAGCCCGCCGCCAGCCTGCAAGATGGCGCCCTGCCCCGAGGTCCCGTCCCAGCGGGGCGGGTCGCTGCGGGACGAGGACACCATCATCAAGGTGCTGGACGTGCTGGTCCGCGGCGGGCTCGACCTCAAGGCGGACTTCGACGCGGGCTTCAAGTCGCTCGTCTTCCTCGCGGTGGAGAACAGGCAGACCAAGGTGGGCCTGTACCTCCTCGCGAACGGAGCCCGCGTGGAATCGGGTCGCTCGAAGGAGCAACCCATCGACAGGGTGTGGTCGACGCGCAACCTGACCCTGCTGGAGGCGCTCGCCAAGCGAGGAGCCAGTGTGAATCGAATCTTCAGCTACGCATTGGAATGGGTGGAGGCTCTTCCTCTGTTGTGCGAGCACGTGGACGTGCATGCAGCCTTGAACAATCGAAACGAGACGCCCCTGTACCTGGCGGTCACTAAGGGTCGCAACGAGGCTCAAAGGAAGACCTTGGCTCCCTGTGTGCTCAGGCTCATCGAGCGGGGGGCGGACGTCAATGCGCAGACGAGCGGCTACCCCCATACGCCTTTCACGATATTCATGCGTCTCCGCTGGTATGTCTCGAACCTCGGTCTGCTAAAGGTCTTCATCGAGCGGGGAGCGGAGGTCAACACCCGGACGCCGGACGGTCGCTCGGCGCTGGCCAGCTCGGTGGGGGGCAATGCCGAGGCGGCGGTGGATCTCCTGCTCAGAGCCGGCGCCGATCCGAACACGCTGGACTCACGGTCTGTGAGCGTCCTCTACGTCGCGACCCAGAACAAGAACGCAAAGATAGCGCGTATGCTCCTCGACAAGGGAGCCGACCCGATGTGGAAGACGCAGGATGGCAGGACGGCGCTCGACTGGGCCGTCGAGGTGGGGGACGATGAGCTCGTCGCCCTGCTGGCCAGGAGCGTGAAGGCCTCCGAGCTGAAGGCCGCGCGGGCCCGGGCAGCGCAGGCCAGGAAGAAAGCAAAGGTGGACAAGGTCCTGGCCGATGCCAGGGCCGCGGCCGCGCGCATCGAGGCCGCGCCGGCAGGCGCGGGCGGCGGAGGCACGGATAGCTGGATGCCGCCCGGACCGCGGCGCGAGAAGCCGGCCACGCTGCCCGTGGTGGCCGTGTTCGATGTGGAGCTCCAGGGTATCGGCATGAGCAAGGACACCCGGGCGAGGCTGAGCGAGCTGCTCGCCATCCAGCTCATCGCGACCGGCTACTTCCAGGTCGTGCCGCGCGAGGACATCAAGAGGCGTCTGACCGACGTGAAGACCGGCACGTACAAGGCGTGCTACGACGAGACGTGTCAGATCGAGCTGGGCAAGGAGCTGGCCGCGGAGCAGACGCTGGCGGTCAAGGTGATCCGGATCGGCAACGAGTGCACATCCTCGCTGACCCTCTTCGACCTCAGGAAAGGCACCGGCGTCGGCGCGGTCACGGCCACGAGCTCCTGTGGCGAGAGCGAGATCACGAAGACCCTCCGGAAGCTCGTCGACCGGCTGACTTACTGAGGAGCGGCGGAGGAGGAATCATGGGCGTCTGGGGATCGGGAAACCTCGACAGCGACGGCACGCTCGACATCGTGGGCGAGCGATCGGACGAGCTGATCGAGCGGCTCTGGACTGCGATCAAGGACACGTACAGCGCCGAGGCCGACGAGAGCGCGCACGACGAGCTCTTCGTCGATCTCGAGTGGCTCTTCGCCCTGGAGGCCGGGGGCTGCTTCAACGGCTGGAAGCTGCCTGCCGTCTCGGAGCTCGAGCCGGTCCTCGAGGCCTGGCTCGCGCACTGGAGCGGCTACTTCGACGGGCTCTCCGGGCCCGAGTTCAAGGCCGAGCGCCGCGCGGTCATCGAGCAGACCTTCGAGCGGCTGCGCGTCATCTGCGCTGAGTACGAGAGGCAGCGGGCCGAGATCTCCTAGGCTGCAGCCCTGGCCCATTACCATCTTTTCCGTCGCAAGGTTTTCCGCTGCGAAGCAGCTGGGGGATAAAGCCTGGGGCTTCAGCCCTGAGCTGTATACACATCTTCTCCGTCGCAAGGTTTTCCGCTGCGAAGCAGCGGGGGGATATAGCCTGGGGCTTCAGCCCCAGGTTCGAGAAGGCAATCAAGATCCATGCGCTCTGAAGGAGCGCTGCCAGCCCAGCGCTTCACGGGTCGAGCAGCTCGTCGACCAGGCCCGCGAGCTCCCCGCGCTGCAGCAGCGCGTTGCAGGCGTCCTCGCCCTCGAGTGTCCGCCGCTGCAGGTGGGCTTCGGCCCAGCCGGGCCCGAAGCGCGCATCGGCGCTCTTCTCGAGCGCCGCGAAGACGCGCTCGGCATAGCCCTCGCGCTCGGGAAGCGCGATCGCCACCCGCTCGGCGCCGGCAAGGTGCGGCGTCCAGTCCTCGTTCCAGAAGGTCCAGCTTCGCAGGATGCCCATGACAGCTGCCCGCCCGGCCGCGGCCTGCACGAGCGACAGCCACTCGATCGGCTCCTCGCAGACGATCCGCATCGGGTGGGCGCTGGCCGCCGGAAGCCCGCTCGCGCCCGTGCAGATCCCGAGCAGCGTCGGCTGGCCGCGGGCCAGGTATCGCATGCAGTTGTCGTAGCGGCTCTTCGAGACCGGCTCGTAGAGCTGCCACAGCCAGCCGAGCGGATGCGCGAGCGCGCCGTCCCAGACGGGCGCGCACAGCCCACGGGCTCGCTCGGGCATGTCGTCCGTGCTGGCGAGCTCCGGCCGGCAGTACTCGGAGCGGCATGCATGGCTCTTCGAGAGCGGCCACCACAGGCTCCCTCCCTCGAAGAAGAGACCCGTAGCCACGCGCTCGGGCGGGGAGAGCGGCTCGAGGGCCTGCTTGAGCCAGGTCATGACCGGCCGCCAGTCGCGAAAGCCCAAGGCGTGCGCCAGCGCCGGACGAAGCCCGCGCGCCTCGAGCCAGGCGCAGGCCCGCTCCGTGAGCGAAAGCGGCTCGAGCTGCTCCCAGAGCCGGGCCGTGAACGCCGCCCGGATCGCCCGGGCCTGCTCGTCGGGCGGCCGGCGATACTCTCGTTTCCACGCGGTGGCCGCGAGATGGGCGAGGATGTCCATGCCGTCTCATTCTAGCGCAGCCAGGGTCGAATGGGTTGTAGAAATGCCTTGTATACGGAAAAAAAAGAAAGTAAGATTTCCTTGTCGACAGGAGCTTGTCATGATCGCCAAGAAGACGGTCAAGAACCAGATCACCCTGCCCAAGCGGGTGGTGGCCCTGTTCCCGGATGTCGAGTACTTCGAGGTCCAGGTGCAGGATGGCCAGATCGTGCTCAAGCCGGTCATCCCCGATCGCATCGAACGGGTGCGCGACAAGCTCGCCTCGCTGGGGATCGAGCAGAAAGACATACAGGAAGCCATCGCGTGGGCGCGGAAGCGGGACGACTGAGGGCGGTCCTCGATACGAACGTAATCCTGTCGGCGCTCCTGTTCACCGGCGGCCGGCTGGCCTGGCTCCGCTCGGCCTGGGAGACCCGGCGCTTCGTGCCCCTGGCCGACGCACAGGTCGTGCGCGAGCTGCTGCGCGTGCTGGCCTATCCCAAGTTCCAGCTCGATCCCCAGGAGATCCAGATCCTGCTCTCCGGCTACCTCCCGTACGTCCACAGCGTGGAGAACCCCACGCCCAGGGCGCAGGTCCGCTGCCGGGATCCGAAAGATCAGATCTTTCTGGACCTGGCCGCAGGCGGCGAGGCGGACGTGCTGGTCACAGGCGACCGGGCCCTGCTGGAGCTCGATGCGCGGGTGCCGTTTGCCATCGAGAAGCCGGCGAGCTTTCGGCGGCGCTTCGAATAAAGCTTGATCCCACGGCCCCCGCCTCGCTGGTCGTACACGCCATTCGGCGCCAGGAGGCCTACTTCACGGAGTGCGACGGGGACCTGCCCGTCGCCGATCCGGTGGAGTGCCTGCTGGACCTGCACGAGCTCCGGCTAGAGCCGCAAGCGGATTCCCTCTACCGCTTGCTTGAGAGAGGGAAAAAGAGCGATGAAGGAGCTCAGCCCGAGAAAGGTGCTCATACCACGGCAACCTGGTGCCGTTCGAATGGCTGACATTATAAAGCATACCCTGCCGGGGTCTTTCAGGGCAATGCCGCGCTCCGGCATGCCGAGGCGCCTCACGCTTCGAGCAGGACCTCGCGGCGCAGCAGGTCCAGGGCGGCGTGGGCTGCGAGCCTGCGGATGAAGTCGCGATCGCGGGGCGGGAAGCGGAGCTTGCGGGCGGTCGTGCCCTCGCTGGTGGACAGGCCGACGAAGACGGTGCCCACGGGCTTGTCGGTGCTGCCGCCGGTCGGGCCTGCGATGCCTGTCGTGGACAGGCCGATGTCGGCTTTGGCGATCCTGCGGACGCCCCGGGCCATGGCTTGGGCGCACTCGGCGCTGACCGCGCCGTGCTCGCGGAGCAGGTCGGCTTCGACGCCGAGCACGTCCTGCTTGGCCTGGTTGGCGTAGGTGACCGCCGAGAGCAGGAAGGTCTCGGACGCGCCGGGCACGTCGGTCACGAGCTTGCCCAAGAGCCCCCCGGTGCAGCTCTCGGCCGCGGCCAGGGTCAGCCCGCGCGCGATCAGCGCCTCGACCACGCACTCGGGCAGGCTGCGGTCGTGCTCGGAGAAGAGGTCGGCTCCCAGCCGGGCGCGGGCGAGCTTTGCGGCCTGCTCGATCAGCTCCTCGGCTCGCTCGCCGGTATCTGCGCGCGCGCGCAGCTTGAGGTGGATCTCGGGCAGCGCGGCCCGGAAGCCGAGCTCGAGGCCCGGGACCTCGGACTCGAGATCGCCTAGCGCGTCCTCGACCGCGCCCTCGCCCCGGCCGAAGACCCGGAGCACGCGCCTGGCAAAGACCGCGCTCTCGCCCTGCTTCGCGCGGAGCGATTCGAGCTCTGGCAGGACCCGGTCCTCGAGCATGGAGCGGTACTCGAGCGGCGGGCCGGGCAGGCAGAAGACCTGTGCGCCGCCTTCGCTCCGGGCCGAGATGCCGGGCGCGGTGCCCGCGCGGTTCTCGATCGACTCTGCGCCCGCAGGCAGCCTCGCCTGGCGGGCCTGGTTGGGCGTGAAGGGGATGCCCAGGGACGCGAAGCGCGCCTCGATCGCCCTGAGCAGGTCCTGATCCGTCTCGAGCGCGACGCCCAGGGCGCGGGCGAGCGCCTCGGCGGTCCGGTCGTCCGCGGTCGGGCCGAGCCCGCCGCAGACGATCACGGCGTCCGCCTCGGCCAGCGCGAGCTCCAGGGTCTCGCGGATCCCATCCAGCCCGTCGCCGCAGGTGTGGCGCCGGACGAGCGCAAAGCCTCGGGCGTCGAGTTTGGCAGCGGCAAGGGCCGCGTTGGTGTCCAGCACCTCGCCGCGGAGGATCTCCTCGCCGGTGCTGACCAGGCTCACGCGCATGGGCGGCTCAGTAGGCCTTGGCGAAGACCACGCGCCTGTCGGATGGCTTGCCGCAGAAGGGGCAGCTTCCCTGCTCGGGCTCGGCGTCGAGCGGGATGCAGCGGATGGTGGCCTTGGTCTCTTCCTGTATGCGGATCTCGCAGGCCTCGTCCCCGCACCAGTGCGCGAGCAGGAAGCCGTCCGGCGCCTCGATCCGGGCCCGGAAGCCCTCCTCGTCGTCGACTTTATAGCTGTGCTCTTCGCGGAGCGCGCGCGCCCGCTCGAAGAGCCCGGCCTGGATACCCTCGAGCTGGTCTGCCAGCGCGCGCTCGAGCCCGGCGCGCGGGGTGGGGATCTTCTCGCCGCTGTCCCGCCGGACGAGCACGACCTGGTCCTGCTCCAGGTCCCGCGGGCCGAGCTCGATCCGGACCGGCACGCCGCGCTGCTCCCAGTCGTGGTACTTCCAGCCCGGGCTGACGTTCTCGCGATCGTCGACCTTGACCGCCCGTCCGAGCCCGGTCTCTGCTGCCACCTTCCGCGCCTCGGCCAGCAGGCGCTCGGGGTCGGCCTTCTTGCCGAGGATGGGCACGACGACCGCCTTGGTGGCGGCCAGGCGCGGCGGGACCACCAGGCCCTTGTCGTCGGAGTGGCACATGATGAGCGCGCCGATGAGCCGCGTCGAGACCCCCCAGCTCGTGGCCCAGACGAGCCGCCGCTCGCCGTCCTCGGCCTGGAAGGTGACGTCGAAGGCCCGGGCGAAGTTCTGGCCCAGGTTGTGCGAGGTGCCGGCCTGGAGCGCGCGGCGGTCCTGCATCATGGCCTCGATGGTGTAGGTCCTGACCGCGCCGGCGAACTTCTCCCGATCGGTCTTGAGTCCGGGGATGACCGGGATGGCCAGGTAGTCCTCGGCGAAGCGCCGGTAGACCTCGAGCATCTGCAGCGTCTCGGCCTCGGCCTCGGCCTCGGTGGCGTGCGCGGTGTGGCCTTCCTGCCAGAGGAACTCGGTCGTGCGCAAGAAGAGCCGGGTGCGCATCTCCCAGCGCAGCACGTTGGCCCACTGGTTGATGAGGATCGGCAGGTCGCGGTGCGAGCTTATCCACTTGCGGTACATGCTCCAGATGATGGTCTCGGAGGTGGGCCGGATGACCAGCGGCTCCTCGAGCTCGTGCCCGCCGCCGTGGGTGACCACCGCGCACTCGGGCGCGAAGCCCTCGACGTGCTCGGCCTCCTTCTGGAGGAAGGACTCCGGGATGAGCAGCGGGAAGTAGGCGTTGACGTGGCCGGTGTCCTTGAACATCTCGTCGAGCTGGCGCTGGATCATCTCCCAGAGCGCGTAGCCGTTGGGGCGGATGACCATGCAGCCCTTGACCGGGCTGTAGTCGGCCAGCTCGGCCGCCTGGATCACGTCCAGATACCACTGGTTGTAGTCCTCGGAACGAGGGGTCAGCTTGCTCTCTCGGCTCATGTCGGTCTTCTCGCGGCTTCAGCTCAGGTGGAAGAGGGTCAGGGCGGCGATGAGGGCGATCCCGACCAGGCAGATCGCGGCCACGACAGCGGCGACGGGGTCCACGCGCAGGCAGCGAGCGAAGCCCCTGAGCTGCTTCTGCTGCTCGTCGTCGGCAGCCCGCATGCTGCCCGCGATGCGCTCGCGGGCGCGCAGGAACTCGCCTGCGCGCACCGCGTCGCCCGCCGCGGCGATCGTCTCGGGTACCAGGTCCAGATCTCGCTCGCGCTCGTCCGCCATGATGGGAGCATAGGCCTTTTGGCACATGGGGATCAACCCTGACGCGCATGCCATGCACCTCGCAGCTTGGAAAGGGCGAGAAGGCGAGGGCCTCGCACCGGGGTGCATCGAAATCAAGGCATTGCGGCCGCCGAGCCCTGGCATCGCGATTGCAGCGCTCCTTGGAGATCCGATCTCAGGAGGGGCCAGACATGCTCGAGACCGATACCAGGCGAGTCGAGGCGCAGCCGTCGCCGGATGTGGGCAAGCCCAAGGTGACCTGCTTCGTGTGCAAGAAGCAGGTGGAGCGGAGAGAAGCCCGCCAGCTCACACATTCCAGGGAGAAGCTCGTCTGGGTCTGCGAGGCCCACATCAAGTAGCCGACCTGTTGCTTTGTTATATCGGCAAGTTGCGCTGATATTATAAAGCGATACCTATAAAGTCCTCTCTTTCTGTTCTCAATATTGGATGTTTTCGGATCCGTTCTCCAGGGCCTGCGATCTGGCTTATCCCCAGGAAAATACAAAAAAAAGTGGGACTTTTTCTTGACTCGGAACCCGAGCTGTCGGACCATGCTGAGAAGTGGTATTAAGTGGTAAATAGTGTCTCAGCGTGGGAGACAGCCGCCGATGTTCCGAGGTCGTTACGAGCACAGCATCGACGCGAAGGGTCGCACGAGCATCCCCTCGCGCTTTCGCGAGGTGCTCGCAGCCCGCTACGCGGAGGACCGACTGATCGTGACCTCGTTCATCGATCCCTGCCTGATCGCCTTCCCGGTTCCCGAGTGGCAGGCCTTCGAGCAGCGGGTCCGCGAGCTGCCGCGCTTCGATCCCAAGGTCCAGCTGGTCAAGCGGGTGCTGATCTCGGGCGCGACCGAGTGCCCGATCGACAAGAACGGCCGGGTTCTCATCCCCCCCGTGCTCCGGGCCTTTGCCGGGCTGGAGCGCGAGGTGGTCTGGGCGGGCATGGTGGACACGATCGAGATCTGGTCCAAGCAGGGCTGGGAGCAGATGGTCGAGAAGGCCCGCGAGGACGCCTCGGGTCTGGGTGGCGCACTGGGGGATCTCGGGCTCTGAGGAGCCTTTTTCAGGATTGCACCGCGAGAGCAGTGCGCGGTGCCGGACCGCAGGCAGGACCGAGTGCGGTCTGCCGTCTCCGGGCGGCATCGAGGTGGCGCCTCGCGATCAGGCTGCGCGGCCGGTCTCGAGGCGCAGGAGGGAGCCTGTCGTGGTCGGGCAGCGCAAGCCGCACATCAGCGAAGCGTTCTCGGCGCACGCCTGCGACCACGTCCCGGTCATGCCCGCCCAGGTCGTCGACCTGCTGCAGGTCGTCCCCGGCGGCCGCTACGTCGACCTGACCGTGGGGGCGGGCGGCCATGCGCGGCTGATCCTCGAGCGCAGCGGGCCCGACGGGCGGGTGCTGGGCGTGGACCGGGATCCGGAGGCCCTGGCCCTGGCCCGCGAGCGCCTCGCCGGCGCGGGCGAGCGCCTGCTGCTGGTGCACGGCCGCTTCTCGGACCTGCCCGAGCTGATGGCCCGCGCCGGCTGGAAGACCGCCGACGGCCTGCTGGCCGACCTCGGCGTCTCGTCCATGCAGCTCGAGCGGCCGGAGCGCGGGTTCTCCTTCCAGCGGCCCGGCCCGCTCGACATGCGCATGGACCGCACGGGCGGCCGGCCCCTGTCCCGCCTGCTCGACGAGATCGACGCCCCGACGCTCGCCGAGCGCCTGGCCGAGCTGGGCGAGCTCGGCGGTGCGCGCGGACTGGCCCGCGCCATCCTGGAAGCGCGCCGGCAGGGGCGCCTGACCGATACCGTCAGGCTGGCCGAGCTGGTCTCGGCGCGCGTCCGCGCCGGGCGCCGCACGCGGACCCATCCGGCGACCCGGGTCTTTCTGGCCCTGCGCCTGCTGGTCAACGCGGAGCTCGACGAGCTGGAGGCGCTGCTCTCCCGCCTGCCGGAGCCGCTGGCCGCAGGCGGTCGGGCGGTGATCATCTCCTTTCACTCCCTGGAGGACCGCCTGGTCAAGCAGCGCTTCGCGGAGCTGGAGGGAAGCTGCCGATGCCCGCCGGGCTTGCCGGCCTGTCGCTGCGGCGCCCGCGTTCAGATGCGGCGCTTGACGCGCCGGGCCATGCGGCCCGACCGCGCGGAGCTGGAGACGAACCCGCGCGCCCGGAGCGCCCGCCTGCGGGCCGCCGAGCGCGTGTGCGCTTGAGCTGTGGAGAGCCGATGGCAGGTGCGAGACCCCAGCGTGCAGAGTCGAGCGGGCGCCGCCTGCGCTGGCCGCGCAGCTGGTGGATGTGGGCCCTGCTGCTCGCCGTCCTGACCGCCGCCGCCTGCCTGCACGTGCGGGCGCGGCTGGCGGTCGTCCAGCTCGGCTACAAGCTCTCCGAGGCCTCCACGGAGAACCGCCGGCTGCTGGTCGAGCGGCGCAAGCTGCAGGTGGAGATGGCCACCCTGCGCTCGCCGCAGCGCCTGCGGAAGCTGGCGCACGAGAAGCTCGGGCTGGTCGAGCCTCGACCGGAGCAGATCCTGCGGCTCGCACCCGGAGGCGACAAGCGGGAGTGGGCCTGCGCCCGCGGGTCCAGATAGGGAGGCGGCGTGCCGGATCGCAAGCAGATGAGCTGGATGCGGGTCCGCCTCTACGCGGTCTGCGTCCTGCTGATCGTCGCGACGGCATTCTTGATCTGGCGGATCTGGAACCTGCAGATCGCCCAGTCCGAGTGGCTCGGCAGCCTGGCCAAGGAGCAGTACCTCGAGCAGATCACCCTGGAGCCCATGCGGGGCGCGATCCTGGATCGGAACGGCGCGCCCATGGCCGTGAGCGTCATGGCCGACTCGGTCTTCGTCATGCCCGACGAGCTCCACGATCCCGCGGCTGCCTCCCGCGCCCTCGCCCGCGCGCTGTCCGTCGACGCCCGGCGCATCGAGCGCAAGCTGCGCGAGCGCAAGCACTTCACCTGGATCAAGCGGCGCATCCTGCCCAGCGAGGCCAGCCGGGTCCGCGCGCTGGATCTGCCGGGCGTCCACTTCACGCGCGAGAGCCGGCGCTACTACCCGGCCCGGGAGCTGGCCGCCTCGCTGATCGGCTTCGCCGGTGACGGCCGGGGCCTCGAGGGCCTGGAGCTCGTCTTCGACTCCAGGCTGCGCGGATCGACCGTGCTCGCGCGGGGCCTGAGAGACGCGCGCGGCAACGTGCTCTTCTCCGAGGGTGTGGCGGGCGGAGACGAGGGCGAGGGCCTGAGCGTCGTGCTGACCGTCGATCTCACGCTGCAGGAGATCGCCGAGCGAGAGCTCGCGCGAGCGGTGTCCGAGTCCCAGGCCCGCTCCGGGCTGGTCGTCGTGCTGGAACCGAGCAGCGGCGACGTGCTCGCACTGGCCAACACGCCGCCCTTCAACCCGAACGTCTTCTGGAGGTATCCGAGCAGCTCCTACCGGAACCGCTCGGTGACCGATTGCTTCGAGCCGGGATCCACCATGAAGGTCTTCACCCTGGCGGCCGCGCTGGAGCACGGGATCGTGAAGCCGGACGATGTCGTCGACTGCCAGTCGGGCGAGCTGGAGGTCGGCCGGCATACGATTCACGATGCCCACCGGGGGCTGAAGTCGATACCGCTCAGAGAAGTCCTGGTCCACTCCAGCAACGTCGGCTCGGCCAAGATCGGAATGACGCTGGGCGCGCAGCACCTGTGGCGGACGCTGCACGACTTCGGATTCGGCCGCAAACCGGGTTCGGGGCTGCCCGGCGAGGCGCGCTGCATGCTGCGCGAGCCGGGCCGCTGGGCGGATGTGGAGCTGGCGACCATCTCGTTCGGCCAGGGCATCAGTGTCTCCGCCTTGCAGATGACCGCCGCCCTGGGTGCCGTGGCCAACGGCGGGGTCTGGATGCAGCCACGGATCGTGCGCGAGATCCGACGCGGGCGCGACAGAATCCTGCAGCGCTTCGATCCGCAGCCCGCGGGCAGGGTGCTCAACGAGCGCTGGGCGCGGGAGCTCACCGAGATGATGGTCGGCGTGACGGAGGCGGGCGGCACGGGCATCCGCGGCGCCGTGCCCGGCTTTCGCGTGGCCGGCAAGACGGGCACCGCCCAGAAGGCGGATCTGATCGCCGGGGGCTACTCGAAGGAGAAGCGGGTCGCTTCCTTCATGGGCTTCGCACCCGCGGAGCAGCCGCGCATCGTCGTGGTCGTCGTCGTGGACGAACCGGGCACGAGCCCGTACGGAGGCGTTGTGGCAGCGCCGGCCTTCGCCCGGATCGTCGAGGCCAGCCTGAAGGTTCTGGGCGTCTTCCCGGCGCATCCGGTCGTGGCCGGACCGGCGGACGAGAGCGCGACCGCCGCGGTCGAGGAGCCCGGGCGCGGTGAGGCCTTCGATGAGGTGGGGGTCAGCGAGCAAGTCGCGGCGCCTCGGACACAGGGCGAGAGGTGCATGCCGGACGTGCGCGGCCTGTCCGTGCGCCAGGCCCTGCTGCGGCTCGGCCGCCTTGGCCTGGACGTGTCGGTCCGCGGCAGCGGGCGCGTCCTGGCGCAGCAGCCCGCGCCCGGGGCCAGGATCGATCTGGCCGGGCATGCCGTGCTGGTCCTGGAGCGCGAGAGCGTTCGCCCGGCCGACAGCGCGTCGCGCCCGGGCCGCTCCGAGGGCTCGACCGGGAGCGAGACCGGTATGGAACGTGCAGGTCTCGATCGCGAGAAGGCTCGCAGGGCGAGGAGCGAGCTGGCGGCCCGCGCGCAGCTGCGGGCAGAGGGCGGAAGCCGGGGCCATTGAGCCCCGGGCCGGGCCGCGAGCAGGAGCGTGGATGAAATGACGCGACCGGTCGTCACAGTCGGAGACCTCCTCGATGGCATCGAGCTGGTCTGCCTGCAGGGCGATCGCTCGACTCCCGTGACGGGCATCGCCTGCGACACCCGGCGGCTCGGGTCAGGAGCGGTCTTCGTCGCGCTCACGGGCGGCAGCCTGGATGGCCACGCATTCCTGTCGGAGGCCAGGCAGCGCGGTGCGGCGGCGGTCGTCACGACCCGACCCGTCGACGTCGACGTGGCGGTCCGCATCCAGGTGGCCGATGCGCGCGAGGCGCTGGCCAGGATGTCCAGCCGCTTCTGGGGCCATCCGTCTCGGGCCATGAATCTGGTCGGCATCACGGGGACGAATGGCAAGACCACCTTGACCTACCTGCTCGAGCACATCCTCCGGGCCGCGGGCAGAGAGGCCGGGGTGATCGGCACGGTGGACGCCCGCTACGCGGGAAAGCGAGAGCAGAGCCCCCACACCACGCCCCAGGCGCCCGAGCTGCAGGCCCTGCTGGCCAGGATGCACGGCGCCGGTGTGGACACCGTCTGCATGGAGGTCTCGTCTCACGCGCTCGAGCTGCAGCGATGCCGGGCCTGCCACTTTCGCCTGGGCGTCTTTACGAACCTGAGCCGCGATCACCTCGACTTCCACGGCGACCTGAGCCGCTACGCCGCGGCCAAGCGCCTGCTGTTCTCCAGGGAGCTGGTCGAGAGCGAGGCGGCTGACAAGGCCGCGGTGCTCAACGGGGACGATGCGGCCGCCGACGGCATGATCGACGGCTGGAACGGAGCGGTGCTGCGCTACGGGACAAGCCGCTCCTTCGAGATCCACCCGCGGGGCGAGGCCGACAGCTCCCTGCGCGGCGTCCGGGCGGAGGTGGCCTTTCCGGGCGGCAGCCTCCGCGTCGCGAGCCCGCTGCCCGGCAGGCACAACCTCGAGAACCTGCTGGCCGCCGTGGCGGTCTCGCGTGCGCTGGCGATCGATCCCGAGGCCATCGAGTCCGGGCTGCAGGCCTGCCGCCGCGTGCCGGGCCGACTGGAGCGGGTCGAGGCCCCGGCAGCTGGCGAGGCACCGGCGGTCTTCGTCGACTACGCGCACACGGATCACGCCTTGCGCAATGTCCTGGCTGCGCTCCGCCCCCTGACGCTCGGGCACCTGATCGCGGTCTTCGGCTGCGGCGGGGACCGCGACCGGGGCAAGCGCCCCCTCATGGGCGCAGCGGTCGCCCGGGGCGCCGATCTGGCCATCGTCACGTCGGACAACCCGCGCAGCGAGGATCCGCTGTCGATCGTGGACTCGATCCTCCCGGGCCTGGACGGGGAGGGATGGCAGCGCGTGGAGCCCGATCGGCTCGCGGCCGCCGGCAGGGCTGCCTACTCGGTCCTGATGGACAGGCGAGAGGCCATCCGCTGCGCCATCGCCATGGCCGGGGCAGACGACGTCGTGCTGGTGGCCGGCAAGGGCCACGAGGACTACCAGATCGTGGGAAGCGAGCGGCGTCACTTCGACGACCGGGAAGAGGTCCGCCGAGCGCTCGAGGCGGAGTGGAGCGAGCGAGGGCAGAGATGAAGGCCATGGACCGACAGGACGAGAGGCTGTGCACGGTGGTCGAGGCGGCCGAGGCCGCGGGCGGTCGCCTGGTGCAGGGGCTGCCCGCGACCGACCTGTTCGCGGTCTCCACCGACAGCCGCACACCGGCACCGGGAGCGCTGTTCGTCGCGCTGGCCGGCGAGCACTTCGACGGTGCTCGCTTCTGCGGGGATGCGGTCGAGGCGGGCGCCGTGGCGGTGATGCTGCCCATCGCATCGAGGGCGTCGGGCCGGTGGCAGCCGGTGCCGGCGTCGGTGGCCGTGGTCGAGGTGGAGGACACGCTCCGCGCCCTGGGCGATCTGGCCGCCTGGCACCGGGGGCGCCACGGCTGCCGGGTGGTGGGGATCACCGGCTCCAACGGCAAGACCACCACCAAGGAGATGACCGTCTCCGTGCTCGGCGGCGCGCCGGACGTGGCTTTCAACCGCGGCAATTTCAACAACCTCATCGGCATGCCGCTGTCCCTGCTCGGCCTGCGCGCCTCGCACCGTCACGCGGTGCTGGAGATGGGCATGAACGCGCCGGGAGAGATCGCCCGGCTGGCGGAGATCGCCCGCCCGCAGGTCGGCGTGCTGACGAATGTCCATCCGGTCCACTTGCTGGGCCTCGGCGGGATCGAGGCCGTGTCCCGGGCCAAAGCGGAGCTGCTCGAGGCGCTGCCCGCGTCCGGCGTGGCCGTGATCAACGCGGACGATCCCTTCGTGCTCAAGGCGGCCGAGCGCAGCCCGGCCCAGCGGCTGTCGTTCGGCACGAGCCCGGTCGCCGACGTCCGGATAGGGGCTGTGCGGCAGGAGAAGCTCGAGCTGCATTTCGTGCTGAAGCTGCCGGAGGAAGAGATCGAGCTGAGGCTCCCGCATCTGGGCCTGCACAATGCGCACAACGCGGCCGCGGCCGCGGCCGTGGGCGTCGCGGAGGGCGTGGCCCCGGCGCAGATCGCGGAGCGCCTCGCCCGGGCCGCATGGCCGCCCATGCGAATGGAGCGCAAGGACCTGGGCGTCGCCAGGCTCCTGGTGGACTGCTACAACGCGAACCCGCGCTCCGTGCATGCGGCGATCCAGACGCTCACAGCGGTGGCGGCAGGCGAGAGACGGCTGGCCGTGCTGGGCGACATGCTCGAGCTCGGCGAGGCGACCGCGGAGCTCCACCGGCAGACCGGGCACGTGGTCGCCGAGGCGGGTCTGGACGCGCTGTGCGCGTTCGGACCGGCGGCCCGGGATATCGCCCGGGGCGCTCGTGACGCCGGCATGCAAGACGTGCTCGAGACGGAGTCGGTCGACGCGGCGGTCGGCTTCTTGCTCGATCGGCTGGGCGAAGGGGCGTGGGTCCTGGTCAAGGGCTCGCGGGGAATGCGGATGGAGCGCATCGTCGAGGCGCTCGAGAAGAGGAGCTGAGAGAGCATGCTGTACTACCTCCTCTATCAGCACAGCCAGCTCGTCAACGTGGTGCGCTACCCTTCTTTCCGCGCCATCGCCGCCGGGGCGACCGCGCTGATCTTCGGCCTGCTTCTCTACCCGCCGTTCATCCGCTGGCTGAAAGTCGTCCAGCACGGTGCATCGAACGTGCGGGAGGACACGCCGGAGACCCACCGGTCCAAGTCCGGCACGCCCACCATGGGCGGAACGCTGCTGCTGGTGGCCCTCCTGATCAGCTGCCTGCTGTGGGGCGATCTGACCGACCTGAAGATCCACGCGGTCCTGGCCATGACGACATGCTTCGGCTTGATCGGATTCCTGGACGACTACCGGAAGCTCAAGCAGCGCAACTCCAAAGGCCTGTCGGGCGTCGTGCGCATCGTGGCCCAGACCTGCATCGCCTGCTTCTCCATCGCGCTGCTGTACATCCAGCCGGACTTCGACAGCCGGGTCTCCTTCCCGATCATCAACTTCGAGCGGTTCAACCCCGACATCTACTGGGCGTACATCCCGCTGGCCATCATCGTGATCGTGGGCACGGCCAACGCGGTGAACTTGACAGACGGGCTGGACGGACTGGCGATCGGCCCGGTCATCACCTCGGCCTTCGTGTTCCTGGTGCTGGCCTACGCCGCCGGCGCGGTCCTGCTGAAGACCTTCGTGATCGCGGACTACCTGCGGATCCCGCACATCGATGGAGCGGAGGAGCTGACGGTCTACTGCGCTTCCTTGATGGGCGCGGGCATCGCCTTCCTCTGGTACAACACCTATCCCGCGTCGGTGTTCATGGGCGACGTCGGCTCTCTGGCCATGGGCGCAGGGCTCGGCACGCTGGCGGTGCTGACGAAGAACGAGATCGTCTCGGCGATCATCCACGGCGTGTTCTTGATGGAAGCCCTGTCGGTGATCTTGCAGGTGCTGTCGTTCAAGCTCACCGGCCGGCGGATCTTCAAGATGGCGCCCTTGCACCACCACTACGAGCTGAAGGGATGGGCCGAGCCGAAGATCATCGTCCGGTTCTGGATCGTGTCGATCATGCTGGCCCTGATCGGGCTGGCCAGCTTGAAGCTGCGCTGAGGAGCCGCCCATGCGCCCCGTCGATAAAATGGTACACGAGCTCGCCGGCCGCAAGGTGCTGGTCGTGGGGTTGGCCCGGAGCGGCAGGGCGGTCGCGCGCCTGCTCGCGCGCCGGGGCTGCAGGGTCACGGGGACCGACCGCAGGGACGATCTCGACGGCCTGGCGGAGCTGGCCGCGGAGGGGGTCCGGTTCGAGCTCGGCGGAGACCGGCTCGATCAAGTCGATCAGGCCGAGATCGTCGTTCTCAGCCCGGGCGTGCCGCTGGCCTCTCCCCTGGCATCCGCAGCCGTGGAGCGCGGCGCTGTCGTCATCGGAGAGCTGGAGCTGGCCTCTCGGCTGGCCGGGCTTCCGCTGCTCGCGATCACCGGCACGAACGGAAAGTCCACCACGACGGCGCTGTGCGCCCACCTGCTCGAGGCTTGCGGGCGGCGGGCCTTTCTGGGCGGCAACATCGGCCGGCCGCTGAGCGAGGTGCTCCTGGAGGAGGAGAGGCCGGACTGGGCCGTGGTCGAGGTGTCCAGCTTCCAGCTCGAGCACCTCTCCGGTCCAGACGGTCTCGTGCCCGAGGTGGCCATCTGGCTCAACCTGAGCCCGGATCACCTGGACCGACACGGCGGGCTCGAGCCCTACGCGGCCATCAAACGGCGGCTGTTCGAGGGCCAGAGCCGCGAGCAGACCGGCGTCTTCTTCGCGGACGACCCGCAGGTGGCAGCCGCCACAGAAGGCCTGGCGTGTCGCAAGCGCGGCTTCGGCCGCCGCGAGAGCGCCCTCGGCCCCGGCGATGTCCGCATCGACGGCAGGCGACTGGAGGTGCTCGGTGAGGGCCTCGTGCTCCGCCTGGAGACGGCCAGCCTGCGCGGCGATCACAACGCGGAGAACGCCGCGGCAGCCGTGGCGGCCGTCCTCGCCTGCGGGCCGTGTGATGCCGCCGCCGTGCAGTCCGGTCTGGACAGCTTCCAGGGGCTCGCCCACCGGATCCAGGTCATCCGCGAGCTGGACGGCGTGCAGTACATCGACGACTCCAAGGGCACGAATCCCGAGGCCACGGCCAAGTCCTTGACCAGCTTCGATTCGCCGGTCGTGCTGATCGCGGGCGGCCGGGGCAAGGGCACAGGCTACAGGGCCATGCGCCAGGCCGTCTCGGAGCGCGTGCGCGAGCTGATTCTGCTCGGCGAGGACGCCGGCCGCCTGGCCGGGGATCTGGACGGCTGCACCGGCATCCATCGCGTCCAGACCATGGAGGAGGCCGTCGGGAAGGCGCGGCAGCTGGCCCGTCCCGGGGACGTGGTGCTGCTGAGCCCGGCCTGCGCCAGCTTCGACATGTTCGTCGACTACGCCCACAGGGGAGAGGTCTTTGCCGAGCTCGTGCGGAGGCTCGAAGGCGAGTGATGGAAGAGCGGCAGAAAGTCGATCCGGTGCTTTTCTTCGCGGTGCTGAGCCTGGTGGCCCTCGGCGTGGTCATGGTCTACAGCGCCAGCGCCGTGTTCGTGGAGTCCAAGACCGGAGACTCGCTCTACTACCTCAAGCGGCAGCTGATCAACGTCGCCCTCGGCCTGGCCGTCATGCTGGGCGCGATGCGCGTCGGATACCAGCGGCTCGTTCGCTGGGCCTATCCGCTTCTGCTGGGCGTGGTCGTGCTGCTGGTGCTGGTGCTCATCCCGGGCGTGGCCGTGCGAGCGGGCGGCTCCTCGCGCTGGCTGCCCCTGGGTGTCATGAACTTCCAGCCCGGGGAGCTGGCCAAGATCGCGTTTGTGCTCTACCTGGCGTGCTCGCTGACCCGCAAGAAAGACCGGATCCAGGCATTCTCCGTGGGCTTCCTGCCCCACTTGCTGGTCTGCGGCGTGCTGTTGCTGCTGCTGCTCGGCCAGCCCGACTTCGGCACGGCGGCCACCCTGACGCTGATCCTCTTCTTCATGCTCTTCGTGGCCGGCACGCGCGTCACATATATCGCCGTGGCGGGCCTGGCGGCGCTGCCCATGGCCTACGGGCTCATCGTCGGTAGCGAGTACCGCATGCGCCGTCTGCTCGCTTTCCTCGACCCATGGGCGCATCGCTTCGACATCGGCTACCAGATCTCCGAGAGCCTGATGAGCTTCGGCTCGGGAGGCCTCTGGGGGACGGGGCTGGGAGAAGGGAAGCACAAGCTCTTCTTCCTGCCCGCGGCGCACACGGATTTCATCTTCTCCCAGGTGGGCGAGGAGCTGGGCTTCGTCGGCGCGGTCGCCGTGCTGGCGCTCTTCGCCGTCGTGGTCTGGAGGGGTTTCCGAGCGGCCCTGCGCTCGCCGGATCTCTTCGGCACGTACCTGGCTTTCGGACTGGCGGCCCTGATCGCGCTTCAGACCCTCGTCAACGTCGGCGTGGTGACCGGGGTCTTGCCGACCAAGGGCCTGACGCTCCCGTTCATGAGCTATGGCGGGAGCTCGTTGCTCTGCACGCTGCTGGCCATGGGCATCCTGATGGACATCTCGGCAGCGGGAGGAGAGAAGGCGGACCCCGGCGGGTCCAAGGTGACCTGGCCCTAGCGGGTGTGGGCGAGCGCCCGCGGGCCGAGAGTTCGGGAGGCGCGTGCTGACGATGCGCGTCGTGATCGCAGGCGGCGGAACGGGCGGCCACCTCTTCCCCGGCATCGCACTGGCCGAGGAGCTGACCTCCCGCAACCAGGGCCACCAGGTCCTGTTCGTCGGGACCCGCCGCGGACTGGAGTTCCAGGCCGTGCCCCGCGCAGGCTTCGTGCTCGATGTCATCAAGGTCGCCGGCCTGAAGGGAAAGGGCTGGTGGGCCTGGCTGCGCGGGCTGCTGCGCGTGCCGCTGGCCATGCTCCAGTCGAGACGCATCCTGAAGCGCTTCAGGCCCCATGTGGTCGTCGGCGTGGGCGGCTACGCTTCCGGACCGGTGGTGTTCACGGCCTGGTTGATGCGCATCCCCACGGTCATCATGGAGCAAAACGCCCTGCCGGGACTGACCAACCGCATCCTGGGAAGGATCGCGAAGAAGATCGTCATCTCCTTCGAGGAGAGCCGGCCTTACTTCTCGGCCAAGAAGCTCACGCTGCTCGGCAATCCCGTACGCAAGGCCCTGGTGTCCAACTTCCTGCGCTCCAGGGAGCCGGGGGAGAGTCTCGGCCTGCTGGTCTTCGGCGGATCGCAAGGTGCCCGAACCCTGAACAGGGTCGTGCCCGAGGCGGTCCACTTGCTGGCGAAGCGCTTCGGCGATCTCAGCACGGTGCACCAGACCGGGGAGCGAGAGCTGGAGGAGGTCCAGGAGCGCTACCGGGCTCTTGGGCTCGAGGGAGTCGTCGAGACGACCGCGTTTCTACACGACATGGCCGCGGCCTACCGGAGAGCAGACGTGGTGGTCTGCCGGGCCGGGGCCACGACCGTCGCCGAGCTGTCGTTGTGCCGCAAGGCTGCTGTGCTCGTGCCGTTCCCCTTCGCGGCCGACAACCACCAGGAGATCAACGCCCGATCCCTGGTCGGGGCGGGAGCGGCTGTGATGGTGCGAGAGAGCGAGCTCGGCGCCGAGCGGCTGGCGGACGAGGTGGCCGCCATCCTCGCGGATCCGGAACGAAGGACGGCCATGGAAGAGGCGGCCGGTCTCGTGAGCCGTCCCGAGTCAGCCCGCGAGATCTGCGAGCTGTGCCTGCAGCTGGGTGCCCTGTCGCGATGGGGCAGGAAGGATGGCGCGGCATGCCGCTGAGGAGGAGCTATCGGGTCCACTTCGTGGGAATCGGCGGGATCGGCATGAGCGGTATTGCCGAGGTTTTGCTCAACCTCGGCTACGAGGTGAGCGGATCGGATCTGGCGGCCAGCGAGACGACGCTGAGGCTCGAAAACCTGGGCGGCCGGATCGCCATCGGACACGCGGCCGAGAACGTCGGCCAGGCGGACGTGGTGGTGGTCTCCAGCGCCGTTCGTGAGGAGAACCCGGAGGTGCAGGCCGCCCGGCAGCAACACGTCCCGGTCATCCCGAGAGCCGAGATGCTGGCCGAGCTGATGCGCATGAAGCACGGCATCGCCGTGGCCGGCTCTCACGGCAAGACCACGACCACGTCGATCCTCGCGTCGGTCCTGGCCGAGGCCGGCGTGGATCCCACCATGGTGATCGGCGGGCGGCTCAACAGCCTCGGCAGCAACGCCCGGCTCGGCCAGGGGGAGTACCTGGTGGCCGAGGCCGACGAGAGCGACGGCTCCTTCCTCAAGCTCTCGCCGACATACGCCGTCGTGACGAATATCGATCCCGAGCATCTCGATCACTACGGCAAGCTGGAGCACATCCAGGACGCCTTCGTGGAGTTCGCCAACAAGGTGCCTTTCTACGGCCTGGTGGTCGTGTGCATCGACCACCCCAACGTGCAGGCCATCCTGCCCAGGATCGGAAAGCGCACGGTCACCTACGGCTTCTCCTCTCAGGCGGACTACCGGGCCGAGGACGTTCGATTCGGTGAAGATCGCGTCCGGTTCGAAGTCTGGCGGCGGGGCGAGCAACTGGGAGAAGCCGATCTTCACATGATCGGCGAGCACAACGTGCTCAACGCGCTGGCCACCGTCGCCGTGGCCGACGAGATGCAGATCCCGTTCGAGGTCATCCAGCGCGCCCTGGAGCGTTTTCAGGGCATCCAGCGCAGGTTCACCATCCGGGGCGTGGTGGGCGAGGTGACCGTCGTGGACGACTACGGCCACCACCCCGCCGAGATCAGGGCCACTCTCGCAGGAGCGCGGCGTGCCTATCGCAACCGCCTGCTGGTGGTGTTCCAGCCTCACCGCTACACGCGCACCCGCGATCTGGAGGCGGAGTTCTGCTCGGCGTTCAACCAGGCGGATCTCGTGATCGTCATGGATATCTATCCGGCGGGCGAGGAGCCGATCGAGGGCGTACACGCGCGCAAGCTCTTCGACGGCATCCGGCAGCACGGACATCGCAGCGTGCACTACATTTCCGACCGCGATCATGTCGTGAGCTGGCTGATGGAGAACGTCGAAGAGGGCGACCTCTGCATCACGATGGGGGCTGGCGATGTCTGGCGGGTAGGTGAGGAGCTTCTGGCCCGCAGGCGTCGCCTGCTGAACGGAGCGCGGACATGAAGGACAAGCGGATCGGGATGCTGATGGGCGGCTTCAACGCGGAGCACGAGGTGTCTCTGAACACGGGCCGAGCGCTGGGCGATGCGCTGCGCAAGCGGGGCTACGAGGTGAGCGACATCATCGTGGATGAGAAGCTGCCCGCCGCCCTGGTCGAGAAGAGGATCGAGGTGGCCTTCGTCGCCCTCCACGGGCGCTGGGGCGAGGACGGCTGCGTGCAGGGCCTGCTCGAGGCCATGCGGATCCCGTATACCGGCAGCAGCGTGCTGGCCTCCGCCCTGTCGATGGACAAGGTCGTCGCCAAGAAGGTCTTTCGCTTCCACGGCCTGCGCGTCGTCGAGGACTTGGTCGTCCAGGCGGATCGGGCGCGGGGCCTGGAAGCCGGCGACCTGCCCTTTTCCCTGCCCGCGGTCGTCAAGCCATCGCGGGAGGGGTCGAGCGTGGGCACGAGCATCGTCAGGCAGGCTGACCAGCTCCGGGAGGCGCTCGACGAGGCTGCCCGATTCGCGGGCGACATCCTCATCGAACGCTACGTGCCGGGCAGGGAGATCCAGGTCGGCGTGCTGGACGATCGAGTCCTGGGCGCCATCGAGGTCCGGCCGGCCGAGGCGTTTTACAACTATCGCGCCAAGTACGCCAAAGGCGCGGGCACCCAGTACCTCTTCCCCGCGCCGATCGGCCCGGAGCAGACCGAGCGCGTATCCGATCTCTGCTTGAAGGCCCATCAGTGTCTCGGCTGCAGGGGCGTCTCGCGGGTCGACACGATCTTCTCCGAGGACGAGGACGCGTTCTTCCTGCTCGAGGTCAATACCATCCCGGGCATGACGGAGACGAGCCTGGTTCCCAAGATGGCTGCCGGGCTCGGCATGTCCTTCGAGGATCTGGCCGAGCAGCTGCTGATGGGCGCTGCCTTGAAGGCCTGACGGAGCGTGGATGTCGCGCAGGAACCGAAAGCGCAAGACGCGCATACAGCGCAAGGCCGAGTGGCGGCAATGGCTGCACCTCTGGCTGGTCGCGCCGCTGCGCGTCTTCATCCTGGCCTCCTTCGGTGTGGGCCTGGGCTTCGCGGCATACAAAGTGGCCGTCTACCTCTACACCTCGCCGGCCTTGGCCGTCCGCAGGATAGAGGTTCACGGAAACGAACGGGCGAGCATGCGGGATCTGCTCTCTGCGGCAGGGCTTCGCGAAGGCAGCAACATCTTCGAGGTCGACACGCAAAGGGCGCGCCGTCGGCTGCTGGAACATCCCTGGGTTCGAGCGGCCAAGGTCAAGAGGGTCGTGCCCGATCGCATCGTGGTGGAGATAGAGGAGCACATTCCGGCCGCGCTGGTGGAGCTCGGCGGGCTGTACCTGGTCGATCCCCAGGGCATCGTGTTCAAGCGACTGTTG
This sequence comes from Deltaproteobacteria bacterium, assembly GCA_016935365.1. Classification (GTDB taxonomy): domain Bacteria; phylum Myxococcota; class B64-G9; order B64-G9; family B64-G9; genus JAFGRB01. The sequence goes on along the minus strand of JAFGRB010000382.1, from coordinate 3,166 downwards.
CCGGTCGAGCGCTTCGACTTGCCCCTGGTGACCGGCATCGACCGGCGCGGCTACAACGCAGATCCAGCCGGGAGCCGGGAGCGCATCGTCGGGGCTCTGGACTTGATCCACCTGATCGAGAAGACAGACTGCCTGCAAGGCCGCTCGCTGGCCGAGCTGCACGTGGATGAGCTCTTGGGTCCGACCATCGTGCTCGATCCCGGTGGCATCTCGGTCCGCCTGGGATCGCGCTCGCCAGCGGCCCGACTGCCATTGCTGTGCCGTCTCTTGCGCGAGATCGAGAGTCGGAGCATGCATGCGCATGTCATCCTCCTCGACCGCTCGACGCGGCTCGATCGGGCGAGCGTTCTTCTGGATGCGCCCAGGGCATCGGAGAAAAACGAAGGCTAGATAGGGAGAGAACTTCATTTCGATAGCGAGGTGATTCATGGCAAGAGGCAACGAACTCGTGGTCGGGCTGGACATCGGAACGACCAAGATCTGCTCCATCGTGGGTGAGATCCAGCCCGAGGGAGGAGTCGACATCGTCGGCATCGGCACGTCGCCCTCGCGCGGGCTGCGGAAGGGCGTGGTGATCAACATCGAGACCACGGTCAACTCCATCAAGAGCGCCATCGAGGAAGCGGAGATGATGGCGGGCTGCGAGATCAAGACCGTCTACGTGGGTGTCGCGGGCGGACACATCAAGGGGATCAACTCGCACGGGATCGTGGCGGTCAAGGACAAGGAGATCCGTCAGAGCGACGTCCGCCGCGTGATCGATGCGGCCCGGGCAGTCGTCATTCCCATGGACCGCGAGGTGATCCACATCCTGCCACAGGAGTTCATCATCGACAACCAGGATGGGATCAAGGAGCCCCTGGGCATGAGCGGTGTCCGGCTGGAAGCCAAGGTGCACCTCGTCACAGGGGCCTGCTCCTCGGCCCAGAACCTGATCAAGTGCGCGAACCGGACGGGCCTCGACGTGGCCGACCTCGTGCTGCAACCGCTGGCTTCGTCTCTGGCTGTCCTGACCGAGGACGAGAAGGACCTGGGCGTGGCCTTGATCGACATCGGGGGCGGGACGACCGACATCGCGGTCTTCGCGAATGGGAGCATCGTTCACACGGCGGTGCTCTCGCTGGGCGGCAACCAGATCACGAACGACATCGCGCTGGGCTTGCGCACACCCGCGCCGGAGGCCGAGAGGCTGAAGATCCGCAGCGGCTGCGCAATGGCCTCTCTGGTGGATCGCGAGGAGGCCATCGAGGTGCCGTCGGTGGGCGGCCGGAAGAGCCGCAACCTCTCGCGGCAGATCCTGTGCGAGATCATCGAGCCGCGCGTCGAGGAGATCTTCAGCCTGGTCAAGCGCGAGGTGCATCGATCGGGATTCGAGGACCTGCTGGCTTCCGGCGCGGTGATCACCGGCGGCTCCACCATCATGGAGGGCATGCCCGAGCTGGCCGAAGACGTCCTCGGGATGCCGGTCAGGCGCGGCGTTCCGGAGAATGTCCACGGGCTCGTGGATGTGGTGCGGTCTCCGATCTTCGCCACCGGCGTGGGCCTGGTGCACTACGGACGCCGGCACCTCGATCACAGGTTTTTCCCGATCCGGCCCGACAAGAACCTCTATGCCCGGATCAAGCAGAGGATGAAGGGTTGGATCCATGACTTTTTCTGACCGCGGAAAAGAGGCTAGAACACGGGAGCGTACTGAGCGGCCGGGCCTGTGCGCGCAGGCCGATGACCAAGGAGGGAAGGCATGATCGAGTTCATGGAGATCGATGAGAGCGCAGCCCGGATCCGGGTGGTCGGGGTCGGCGGAGGCGGAGGGAATGCGATCAACACGATGATCAGCGGGGGCATGGGGGGGGTGGACTTCATCGCCGCCAACACCGATGCACAGGCTCTGTCCCAATCGCTGGCGTCGATGAAGATCCAGATGGGCGAGTCCCTGACCCGAGGGCTGGGCGCGGGAGCCAATCCGGAAATCGGGCGCAATGCGGCCATGGAGGCGAAGGATCGGATCGCCGAGGTGCTCGATGGCGCGGATATGGTCTTCATCACCGGGGGCATGGGTGGAGGGACGGGGACTGGCGGCGCCCCGGTCATCGCGGAGGTGGCGCGATCGCTCGGCTGCCTGACTGTCGGCGTGGTGACCCGCCCGTTCCGCTTCGAGGGCAGGCGGCGGGCTCGCCAGGCCGAGCAGGGCATCCAGGAGCTCAAGGCGACGGTGGACACGCTGATCACCATCCCCAACGAGAAGCTCGTCGAGCTGGCCGGGGAGAACCTGACGATGGTGGATGCCTTCGGGCGGGTGGATCAGATCCTCCACAATGCCGTCCAGGGCATAAGCGATCTGGTCGTCGTGCCGGGCATGATCAACGTGGACTTTGCGGACGTGAGGACCGTCATGCAGAGCCGCGGGCTGGCCCTGATGGGCACGGGCAGCTCGACCGGACAGAACCGGGCGCTGGAGGCCGTGCATCGGGCCGTCAGCTCTCCGCTGCTCGAGGAGGTGGCCATCGACGGGGCGACGGGCATCCTGCTGAACGTGACCGGCCCGCCCGACATGCGGCTCTTCGAGGTCAACGAGTGTGCCGTGTTCATCCAGGAAGCGGCCCATGACGAGGCGAACATCATCTTCGGCGCTGTCGTGGACGAGCGGCTGGGCGAGAAGCTCAAGGTGACCGTCATCGCCACCGGCTTCGAGGGGCACTGCAACGAGCTGATCTCGGAGCAGCCCCAGTACGCCTTCCGGCCGATCGAGGAGGACCTGGACATCCCGACCCACATCCGGAAGAGCGCGCGGATGACGGACGTGCCCTCCATCCCCCCGCCGGTCGGCGAGCGGGCCCCCCGGGCCATCCCGACCTCCATCCGCCAGCCCATCCGCGAGCTCAAGTCCGTGGCCGAGTCGGACGTGGTGCGCGCCCTGGAGGAGGAGGAGTACGACGTGCCGACCTTCCTCCGCAGGCCGGACCGCTGAGCCGAAAGCCCCGTTGGGGCTCTGCGCTCGTCGATCCTGTTTCCCAGGGCTTCGCCGGCAAAGCCGGCTTCGCCCTGGGCTATCCTATCTCGCCCCAAGGGGGCTAGATTCAAAAAAGGCGCCTCTCGATTTCCCGTAATGTAGCGGGTTCGCGCTGATTGCCTCGTCTGGATGCGCCTGTCGAGGCACTCCGCGCCT